>JASFQI010000017.1:0-28469 GCA_050115555.1 Desulfobacteraceae bacterium | reverse complement strand
TATTCGCCCGGATCTCGATCTCATTTTGGACGCATATGAAATCGAGGAATAACCTTAATCCTATTTGACGGTCTCGCAAAAGCCCGCTCGACCGCCTGTTGGCTACGCTGTAACTCATTGGAATTCCCGGAGGCAAATCTCTAGATCGCAGGCTTTTTGCGACTCCTTAATCCTATTTGACGGTCTCGCAAAAGCCCGCTCGACCGCCTGTTGGCCACGTTGTAAGGCCTTGGAATTCCCGGAAGCAAATCTCTAGGTCGCAGGCTTTTTGCGACTCCTTTATTTTTGAGAACGACATCTGTTCCGCCACTTCACCCCTTCGAGACCTTTCAAACGTTGACCTACATATGCTGCAATCCCAACCTTTTTTTACGGAGAAATGGTATACTGAAACGTCGTGCGAGGTGAGTTTGGATAACGGACTATGGAGATGATACGCCAGCACAAGCATGGAACTGATTTCCAGCGAAGATGTAAGCACGCGTTACGAGCCTTTTGTCCGATCTGCATTTTCGTTATCGTGCTGATTGCTGAGGGCACCTCCCTTGTCGCAGCACGGGAGGTCACGGTCGGAGTATACGAGAATCCGCCCAAGGTCTTTACGCATGCGGATGGGAAACCCGCCGGCATATTCGTGGATATTGTCGAGGAGATTGCCCAACGCGAGGACTGGACACTTCGGTACGTGCACGGCTCTTGGCCGCAGTGTCTGGAAAGACTGGAATCCGGGGCCATCGACCTTATGGTGGATGTCGCCTATTCCCGGGAACGGGCCGGGAAATACGACTTCTGCGAAGACGATGTGATTGCCAACTGGGCGCAGGTGTACACGCGGCGCGGTGTGAAAATCAAGCTCATTACCGATCTTGAAGGCTTGCGCCTGGCAACGTTGCGGCAAGGCATTCATCTGTCGCGATTCAAGGACCTCGCTGAGGGTTTCGGGTTCTCCTATGATTTGACACTGGTAGACACCTACGAGAGCGTATTCCGCATGCTTCAGGAGGAAAAGGTCGATGCCGGTATTGTAAACCGGGTCTATGGTTACGCCAACGAGGATCAATACAAAGTCATCCGAAGTCCAGTCGTGTTCTCCCCGACGTCCCTGCGATTTGCCGTTCAAAAGGGCGAGAATGCGGACGTGATCCTCGCCATCGACCGGCGCCTGCGTGAAATGAAGAAGGAAAAGGCTTCGGTCTACCATCAGTCGCTCAAACGATGGTTGGGCGAAACAACGAAGCTGAGGCTTCCCTATTGGATCGGCTGGTCTCTAGGTGCCGCGGCAGGCGGGCTGCTTCTGCTGTTCCTGATGAGCCTTCTGTTGAGACACCAGGTGAACAAGAAAACAGCGTATCTGCGGTTGGCGAACGCAGAGTTGGAGAAGCAGGTTCATGAAACCATGAAGGCGCACTTGGATTTAAAGCGCAGTGAGGAAGCGCTGATCCGCCAGGAGCGCCTGAGTGCGCTCGGACGCCTGACAAGCGGCATTGCTCACGACTTCAACAACATGCTCATTCCGATTCTCGGTTACTCGGATCTGCTGCTGGAAAACCCGGATCTGCTGAAGGATCCCCAAAAGGCACTTTCCATGCTGGAATCGATTCAGGCATCGGCCTGCACCTCGCGTGATACCGTGAAACGGTTACAGGAGTTTCGAGGCGCCGATCCCACGCCCGGAATGGAGAGTGTGCGCATTTCAGAATTGGTATCCGAAGTGGTTGAGGCCACGAGGCCCTTGTGGAAATCCCAGAGAGAAGCCCACTCCATACCCACTCGAATCATTGAAGATGTCGTCCCCCTGGATTTGACCGTGACACTCAGCAAATCACAGTTCAGCGAAGCCCTGATGAACCTGCTTCTGAACGCCCTGGATGCGGTTTCTTCCGGAGGCGAGGTCACCATCCGGGCCTTTGTGGACAACGACGAAACCTTTGCCCTGGAGGTCAGAGACACAGGTGTCGGCATGTCCGAAAGTGTTGCCCGACAGTGCCTCGAACCATTTTTCTCCACAAAGGGAAAGGACGGGACGGGAATAGGCCTTGCCATGGTGCATGGCATCGTCAAGAGGCACAAGGGGGAGCTGAGCATTGATACCAGCCCTGAAAGTGGAACAACGATTGCTATGCGAATTCCTCTGGACCTGGAAGCGCCCAGGACAAAAAAGGGCTCGGAGGGTCTTTCACGAGCGGCACGATCTTTGAGAATTCTTGTCGTGGATGACGATGCGAACTCGAGGCTGTTGATTTCAGAGCACCTTGCCCTCGACGGCCACAGCGTCACCCTCGCGGCGGATGCACCCGAGGGAATCGCGGAATTCCAGAGCGGTGAGTTTGATCTGGTGATCACAGACAGGGCCATGCCGGAGATCAGCGGAGATGAACTGGCCCGGTATGTAAAAGCCTCCGAGCTTCGAGTCCCCGTGCTCATGATCACCGGTTTCGCGCTGATGATGGCTTCCCAGGGTGAGCATCCGGCGGGTGTGGACTATGTAATGGGAAAGCCTTTTACGGTGCAGGAATTGAGAGACGCCATCGACAGAACGATATCGCTGGTATGAGATGCGGTCCTTCGCGTTTTCCGCGATGAGTGGATGGTTTTGAATCTCCCCGCGGCAAGCTTGAGGAATGCGCGAGCAAAACATTTTCAATCTTCTTTCCCCCCGCTTGATCTACTTTCAATAATCTACTGAAATCTAAAGCTAAAAAAATATCCTCACCCTCTTTACAACCGCCTATTCGCTCTTATTTTAATGGTAAGGAAAAAATTTTTATCAAACAGTGTGGAGCTGCCGATAAGAAAGACAAAGGGATACCGGTCTTTGTTCAACGGACGCTGGATCTGGAGCCGCCCTTCAGCTCCAACCACTTATGATTGCCCGGGGTGAGCGGTGAGGAACCTAAAAGGGTAAATGAAGAAACGGGAGCGTTTGGCGGTAGCGGTCGATGACTTCTCAGATGTGCGTGCATCTTTTCCACCGGGCATCTTCGACAAAATAGATGAGAGATGGTCACCGGCGAAAACAACGGCATCAAGGGAAGTCTCCACATAGAGGGATCAGGTTCGGTTCACCCTGTCGGACGGTTCACTATCAACCCAACCAGGTGAGGAATCCAACCCCGAAACCTTCAAAAACGACCCGTAGGCTGTTTCTGGCCTACGGGTCCTTTTTTTCCACGAAACGTGCCCGCTTGATCGCCTGCCTGCCGAACCTCTGCCGAATCGTGTCTATGGCCTGCTCGGCAGCCTCCCAACTCCCTTTTTCCACAGATGTTTCCTCACTGAAAAGCGGCATCTGCTCCGGCAGGTTGCGCTTTGGAACCAGATTGGAGATCCCGATACCGACCAGACGAAAGCGCGCCGATCCGTTCAAGACCTTGCTCAGCAACTCTATGCCGTGTTCATAGAGCGTGCGGGTGGAGCTTGTGGGGGCTTTCAGCGTAACGCTTCGCGTGATCCACGCGTAGTCGGAACGCCGCACCTTGAGCGTAACGGTCCATCCCTGCAAGCCCTTTGCCCTTACCCGCTCCCCTACCCTTTCCGCTTGTATGAAAAGCTCCTTTTCGAGGATCTCGCAATCAGCGGTGTCCCGGGGAAGTGTCTCTTCGCTGCTGATGGATTTGGCCTGCCCGGAGGGAGCCACCGGGGTCTCATCCAGACCGTTTGCAAGATCCAGCAACCGACGGCTGCGGTTACCAAAACGCGCCTGAAGGGTTCCTGGTGGGATGCGTCGAATGTCGGCCAGGTACTGAATCCCCAAAGCCTCGAGGCTTGCCTCTGCGTGTGGGCCTATTCCCGGGACTTTCCGAATAGGCAGTCGTCGAATCATCGACTCCACCTCCTCCGGCCGAATGTGCGTCAACCCGTCGGGTTTGTCCATATCGGATGCAATTTTTGCCAGGAACCGGTTCGGCGCAATTCCCACGGAGCACGTGAGCGCGGTGACTTCCAGAATGCGGCGCTTCAGCTCTCGTGCGACCGCATCAGGGGTCCCGGCATTTCGCTCGGTCCCGGTGAGATCCAGGTAGGCTTCATCGATAGAGACCTGCTCGACCTGAGGGGAAAAGGCGTCGAGCACCTCCATGACCTGATGAGAAACTTCCCGATAGCGGGCCATGCGGACCGGAAGGAAAACGCCATGAGGGCATTTCTGCTCGGCCTGGAAACGAGGCATGGCCGAGTGCACTCCGAATTGCCGGGCCTCATAGCTTGCCGTGGAGACCACGCCACGATTCGAGGTACCGCCTATAATGACGGGCCGGCCTCGAAGCTCCGGGTGGTCTCGTTGCTCCACGGCGGCGTAAAAGGCATCCATGTCCATGTGAAAGATCACTCGGTCCATGGAAAATCCCCCGTAGAAATTTAATACAATGCTTTAACTAATATATATAATATAACGATTTATAATAATAAATAAGCCTAAGCGGTTTTTTCGAGCAAACGGGCCTTCATGCGAGCATACCCCATGGACATGAGAGGTTCGAGGTGAACAATGTCCGCTGTGTTGTATCGCACGAGGCGGTCCAGGGCGGACGGGTCCCCATTGCAGTGAGCCGCCCACAGGAACACCGCATCGCGACCGTCCAGGCCGTTCACGTCGTCCTCGCGCACGAGCCCCACCTGGCGCTCAATGGCCTTGAGCCCCCCGGAAAAACCAAGCTGCCGAAGAAAGAAGCGCAAGTCAATGTGGGCGGGCGGAAGCGAGATCCCCGGAAAGTGCCTGCGAATGTACGGCAGGTCGAACGGACCCCCATTAAAGGTAATCACCAGGTCATACTCGGCCACGGCGATCTCAAAGGCGTCCAGGTTGACCCCGTTCACAAAGGTCTGTACGCGTTTTCCATCGTACAAGCCGATCACGGTGATCTCGTCCAGGCCCTCGTACCCGCCGCTCGTCTCGATGTCCAGGTACACGGCCCGGTCCCGGAACGCCTCAAACAGGCGCCACATTTCGGCACTGCGAAGGCGCTGCTGAAAGAACCGGATGTCGCTGCGGTGCACAAGGGATCGCTCCAGTTCGTCCCGCACCAGGGCGTCCCGGGACCGCGATAGAACGGTCCCGGGATGGTGGAGAAAGGCATCCCACGTGTCAATGCCCCGGCGCCAGAGGCTTCGCTCCGTCTTGGGGCCGATGCTCTGGATGTGAACAAAGGTGTGCTCGAGCATGGAGGCTCTCCGGGCAAAGGGCCTCAGGGTCGCCGGAAGCGTCCGTTCTCATAGATAACAAGGCTCTTTCCGGAAACGAGACGGGCCGTCACCCGCTTTTTTTCAGTATTCACAAGGTCCCAATGCAGGGCCGAGTCGTTGAAACCCAGGGCATCTTTCTTCTTCTTGTTGAGCTTGGACGGGTCCCCGGCAAAGGTGTCCGAGTAAGAGGCCCCCAGGGCGAGGTGGCAGTTGCCCTGGTGCCCGCCGAAGTTTTCGTCGAACAGGGTGTTTGCCATGAATCGGTTGATCTTGGAGAAGCGTCGGTCCGTGAGACTGAACTCACCGATGCGGCAGGCCCCTGCGTCCATGGCCGCCTGCTTCCGAACGAAATCCCTGCCCTTTTTCGCACGGATCTCCACCACACGCCCCTTTTTGAACGTCAACCTGACCCCTTCCACGTAGTTTCCGCTTCGAAAGGAAGGCTGATCCGCATAGTAGACGCCTTCGGTCCCCCGCCAGTCCGGCGAGGTGAAGATCTCGAAGCTCGGGATATTGTGGCCGGAGATTCCAACCCACCTACGATTCTTTCCCGGGGTCACGCGAAGGTCCATGTGATCGCTCTCGATGTGCAGATCCTTCACCTCCAGACGGTTGAGCCAGCGCTTAATGGCCGCAGCCTCCCGAAAGATGCGCTTCCACTCCAGGACGGGGTCCTTGGTGTTCAGGTAACACGCACGGATGATCTGGGACGCGTACTGCTTCTCGGTCATTCCCGCCTGCTTGGCCAGCTCCGGGGTCGGAACCGTGCAGAGAGTCCATCCGAATTCCCCCTGGTCCTCCCGCTTATTGAGAATGTCCCGAAGCGGCTTGATGGCTACGGCCGCCTTACCGATCCGTTTGGGGTCGATGTCGCGTAAATGGGTGAGGGAGTCCGGCGCATGCAGAAAGATGCTGCCGTTCAAGTTCTTGTAAAGCTCAATGGTGCCCGGAGGCACGAACACGAGTTGGCTCGGATTGGCTTTTTTGTAGAACGTGCGCTCCATGCCCGGAGTAAGCCCCATCCGCAGGACCGGATTGTACCCCAGGTCCAGGAGCTTTCCTTCCAATACCTCGGCCAGGGGCGACGAGGCCCGCTGGTAGCGCACGAGCACGATGTCCCCTTTTCGAAACTTCCCTTTTCGCGCGGTGTGAAGACCCCAGAGAAGGACCTCTGCGTACCGCTCCATGGATTGTTTTCCCAGCATGTTTTCACCTCCAGTTTTTCAGCAGGGGGATAGGAGTTTTTCTTATCAATAAAACCTCACGGAATCACGCGGGATTCCATTGGCTCTCCAGAACAGATTGAATTTTCCCTCAGCAAGCTTGAGGAATGCGCAAGGGAAGCATTTTTAGAACACCGCGGGTTTGCAGATCACCTCCCGGACCTTGACATCAAAGAACCGAAAGCTGTTTGAAGGACGCAGCACCAGGGCCGTATCAATGCCCCTGCCCGATCCTCCGGCAGAGACGACGTCGCGATCGGTACGAACGAGGCCGGCATCGGCCGCCATGAGGGCGAGCTCCACGGCCACCTTGGTGCCGTGCCCGAAGATCCGCAGCGTGTAGGCCATGATCTCATCCACCTGGTAGGTGGAAAGCTTGTCCCGCACCGCACGCCCTACCCCTCCGAAAGCGTGCTGGGCCGTCAGCACGGAGACGCCTCGACGTTCCAGCTCTTCGCGGGTCTCTGGATCGAGTTCCTGGTCATCCGGTTCGCGAAAGCCCGTCACATGGGTTACAGCGATGATGTGAATGTTGGATGGTGTCACCTTGAGGGCCTCCAAGGCGGTCCTGCCGCTGCACGTGGGGATGAGTACCTGGGAGATCGACAGGGCCTCGGCCCGCTTCACCATGGCCTCAAGGACCACCGGGGTGTTTCGGGGGCCGGGTTTTGGGAACAAGCGGGTCGAAACCTCATCAAAGGATACCGAAGCGTTCATGATGACCTCCCTCACGGGTTCTTCCGGGCTGCGGAATCTCCCCGCAGCAAGTTCTAGAAATGCGAGAACGAAACATTTTCACCCTTTTTCACACATCCCGTGCCTGTGGGCAACCCCTAATCCGGCAGTGAAAGGGGCTTCGGCCTGCCCGGGTGCTTGACAAAGGGGCCACGCCGTTTACCTTTTCGGGAAGCGCGCAAGCTCCAGTCTCTCCAGCAGGGAGTCGGGCGGGATGTGCAGGAAGAGGAATCATCAGGGGCGCGAAATGGAGTCGGCGGCGGTGCGCGCTGAACAGGAGCAAGGAACATGCTGCGAAAACTCGCTGTAGGAGCGTATCAAGCGAATTGCTATATCCTCGGCTGCAAGCACAGCCTGGAAGCCATTGTGATAGATCCTGGGGAAGAGGCGTTCCGTATCGTCCAGGAGCTCTCCACGAACCGGCTCACGGTACGGCGGATTCTCCTCACCCACGGCCACATGGACCACACGGGTGCGGTCGACGAGATCCGGCGCATCACCGGTGCGCCGGTGGCCATACACCCCCTGGATGCCCAAGGGGCCGGGTGTCAGGTGGACGAGTCCCTCGAGGACGGACAGGAGTTTTCGGTCGGGACGTACCTCATTCGAGTGCTTCACACACCAGGGCACTCACCGGGAGGGGTCTGCTTTCATGCTCCGGGCGCAGTGTTCACCGGGGATACGCTGTTTGCGGGATCCGTGGGACGGACGGACTTTCCAGGGGGAGATCACGCGCTTCTGGTGCGAGGCGTGAAGGAGAAGGTGTTTCCGCTGGGGGACGACCTTCGCATCTATCCGGGGCACGGGCCGGCCTCGACCGTGGGAAGGGAACGCGCCACCAACCCTTTCTTTCGGTAGAGGCCGTTCTCGAGGACCTGCTTCCCCATGAGGAGAACTCGTTTCCAGCGGATACCCGGTAGCAGCGATGCAAGCCTGGAGCAGGGGGAGCGGAAGGATGAGCGTTGGGGCTTACTTTTCCAGGGACACCCAGATTCCGCTCCAGTCCGGCGGCGGGGGTTGCTCGATCAGGTGGCGGCACCGCTCGATAAACGTGCGGCACGGCGGGTCCGCGTCCGCACCCTGCTCGAAGTACTGAATGGCCTGCTCAAAGTCACGACGGCGGTAGCATTCCAGGCCCTTTTGAAACGCCGACATCCCGTCCCTCTTGGTGCCCTTTTCCCCAATCACCTCGTAGATCCGGATGGGCTTTAGCCGCCCCTTGACCACCACGTGATCGATCAACCGGGTGGTGAAGTGGTCCTTCACTTCGTTGTGGGTGGAGTCGCTGATGAGGATGTGGGTGCCATAGTGCTTGTTCACGCTCTCCAGCCGGGACGAGACATTGACCCCGTCCCCGATGACCGTGAAATCCATCCTTTTTTCCGTCCCCACATTGCCTGAGATCACCTCGCCGGTACAGATGCCGATACCCATTTCCACGGGGTATAACCCCTTGTGGCGCTGGAGACGATTGAAGGATTCCAGGGATCTTCGCATGGAAAGGGCCGTCCTGACTGCGCGAACAGCATCGTCCTCCTGTGGATAGGGGACGCCGAAAACCGCCATGATGGCATCCCCGATGTACTTGTCCAGCACCCCTCCCTGCTCGAACACCACCTCCACCATGGTGGAGAAATAGTCGTTCAGGAAGCTCACGGTATCCTCGGCGCTGAGGGTCTCGGCAAGACCGATGAAGCCACGGATATCCGAGAACAGGACCGTGGCCTTGCTGCGCACGCCGCCCAAACTCGGCGTTCCAGGGGTCGCCAGGACCCGTTCCACAATGTCTTTGGCCATGTACCGGCCCAGGGTGCTCTTGATCCGCTTTTCCCGGCTGATGTCTTCGAAGACCAGCACGACGCCCTTTCGAGTGCCGTCGTCCTCCACGAGCGGGGAAAAGTTCAGATTCACAGAGGCTTTCTCTCCTTCGGACAGCAACACGTCCACGTCAAAATCCACCACCGATCGACCGGTTTCGTACACATGATGCACGTGCCCCAGAATGCGGTCTGCATGGTGCGCGAGGACCACTCGAAAATCGCGGTTCACGAACTCCTTGTAGTCGGTCCCGAAAAGCCTTTTTGCGGCGCGGTTGGCCGTGATCACGCGGTAATGGTTGTCCAGCGTGATGATGCCATTGGTGATGCTCTCATGAATGCTGTTGAGGTAGTTGCGCATCTCCCGCGTTCGCTCGTAGAGCTGGGCGTTTTCAAGAGCCACTGCGATCTGGGAGGAAAGCGCGCGCAGGTAGTCCTCGTCTTCTTTGGCAAACTCCCCGCCGCGCTTGTTCATTGCCTGGGTCACGCCGATGATCTCCCCGTCCTTGCCGAGCACCGGCGTGGAGAGGACGGTCCGGGTGCGGTACCCTGTTTTCCGGTCGTTGGTCGCGTCGAAGCGGTCGTCCTGATAAGCGTCTCGAGTGTTCACGGTCTCCCCGGTTCGCACTACATACCCGGCCAGACCGGAGGAGACCGGGATGCGAATCTCGGTGACCTCCGCCCCTTGGGCTACCTTGCTCCAGAGTTCGTCCCTCGTGGTGTCCAGCAGGAAGAGCGTGCTTCGTTCGGCATCCAGGATCTCGGAGATTTTTCTTACGATCTTCTGTATCAGGGTGTCCAGGTCGAGGGTATCGGCGAGCGAGGTGGCCACATCCAGAAGGATGCTCATTTTGGCGTGACCTGCCAGGATCTTCCGGTAGAGCTGGAAGTTTTCCACGGCAATAGCGGTCTGATAGGTGAATGCACGAAACAGGGCCTCGTCATCCGCATCAAAGGGGCCCTTGTTCTTGTTGATCACCTGAACGGCCCCGATGATCTCGCCCTGAAGGTTCTTCACGGGCCCTGCGAGCATGGTCCGGGTCCGGTACCCGGTGCGCCGATCCACCGCTGGATTGAACCGCTCGTCGCTGTAAGCGTCGACGATGTTCACGATTTGATCATGCATGACGGCCCAGCCTGCGATGCCCCGCCCGACGGGAAAACGGATCTCTCGGGATTCCTCACCCTGCGCCACCTTGCTCCAGAGCTCGCCCGCGGCACGATCCAGGAGGAAAAGGGAGGCCCGATCCGCATTCATGACCTGGCTGGCGCTCTGAATCACACGCTGAATGAGCCCCTCGATACCGGAGCGCACGGTGATCAGGTCAGAGAGATTCAGAAAGCTTCGCAGGCTGTCCAGGGAGCGTTCCACGGCATGACTGCGCTCTACGGTCTCCTGAAACCGGAGGTTGATTCGGCGAAGCCTTCGGGTCACGATGGACAGGAAGTTGCGCGCGAGGCTGGGAACCTTGTTTACGGCCCGTTCCAGATCCCCGTAGTTCAGCTTGAGGAGTTGGCAGGGCTCCTCGGCCCGCACCGACGCCGATCGGGTGCCCTCCGAAAAATACCCCATCTCCCCGATGCACTCCCCGGGTTCCACTTCCTGTAGCTCGACCTCCTCCCCGTACTCCCCTTGGCGGTACACCCGAGCCGCACCGTCCACCAGCACGAAGAAGCAGTCGCCCGCCTCCTCTTGAAGAATGAAATCATGGCCTGCAGGAACGCTCACCTCCACCACCATCCTGCTCAACCGCACCAATTCTTCGCTCCTCAGCCCCCCGAAGAGTTGGCAGGCGCGCAGCCGGTCGATGCGTTGGCGGGATACCCCGTCCGCCAGGTCGCCCGTGTCTACCCACCCCTCTTCAAGAAGAATTTCCCCCAAGCGGCGGAACTTCCCCCGATAGGCGAGGTCCTGCTGCATGTCCAGCCCTCGCTGAAGGGTTTCCCGGCTGCAGGGCAGGTATTCCCCGATTCGCATCGGGTTTTTACCGTCCTTGTTTTCGCTTTCCCTTCCCATGCAGGTGCCTCGCAGGATTCGGGGGTTGTCCGCGCAATGCCGGCCGCCGACTTATAAATATAATCCTTTCGCCACGCTAGGTTCAATGGATTTCGAACGTCGAAGCAAAGGGTTTGCAAAACGAAAAAAAAAGGAGGGGCCGTCTGCGACGGTCACCCTCCTCGGGGCGCACGGGGGAAAGCTGGGACGCTGGACCTCGAGAGAGATCACTCCCCCCCTTGCTGCTGGTTTTATGCTTCGGGTTCCCTGCCCTGGCTGCCCGTTCCCCCCGAAGCCCATGCCCGGAACGAGCCCTCGGTCCTTCCTATCCGGCCAAAAGGCCTGTCAGGACCTCGAACAGGTTGCCTGCTTTTGAAGCAAGGGTTGTGCCGAAGGCACACGGAAAAGCTCGATTTTTCAACACCTCGATAACACGGAGGATTGCGTATCAAGTCTCCGTTCTCCACACGCCCGGGATGCGGAGGTGTATACAATCGTATTCTTATCTGTGAGATTCTGTATACATCAGGCCGTGCCCACAAAGGGAGGACGGAACCGTGTCTCGTCCAGTTTCAGGGCCGCATCGACCTCTTCCAGCAGTCGATCGCGGTCCCTGGGGAGCCGCCCTTCGAGGTTCACGTAGTTGGTGTAGTGATCGCTGGTCAGGAGGGTCTCGCAGGTGAGGTGCTCAATCAGGGTGCGTGTCTCCTGAAGCACCCCGTGGGGCCCGAGAAGGCGGAATCGCCCTTTTCGAATCTGGTGAAGCAGCAGCGTGTTCACCTTGGGAACCAGGGTGCGGAGCCTCACAAAGTGAGGCCCAATCGCGTTGATCGCCTCCGCGGTGGCCAGGGCGTGCGCATGGGTGCGCTCTTCGCCTCCGAGCCCCAGGATCACGTACTCGCTGAGCACGATTCCCGCCTCGACCACCAGCCTTCCTGCGTGAACCTGCTCGCGGGCTGTGGTGCCCTTTTTCACGCGTCGCAGGACCTCGTCGTCTCCGCTCTCGAGTCCCACGTGGATCCGGCTGAGCCCGGCCTCTTTCAAAAGGGCGAGGTCCTTTAGGCCCTTCTCTGCGATGTAGCGGGATGACCCGTACACCGTGATGCGTTCCAGTGCGGGAAACTGCTCGCGCGCAAAGCAACAGACCGCCGCAAGATTCTCGGTGGGCATGGCGATCGTGTTCCCTGCCGGGAAGAACAGCCTGCGGACCCCCTGGCCGTGCACCTCACGGGCCTCTTGAAGATCGCTGCAGATCTCGGGCACCGTACGAGCGCGATACGGGGGGCCCTGCTTGTACACCATGCAGAACGAGCACTTGTTGTGCGGGCAGCCTACTGTAGCCTGGATCAACAGGCTGTCCGCTTCACTGGGTGGGCGGTAGATGGGGCCTTCGTATCGCATACAGGTCCTTCCATTTGCGTTTCACTCTCTTCTCAATGCAACGGCACAAGGTCCGGGAACCGCTCGATTTAAATCTCCCTGCAGCAAGCTTTGAGGAATGCGCGGGCGAAGCATTTTCAAACCAGACCTCCGCGGTGTGGATCTGCCCTTTCTCAAGCCGCTATGTCGAACCCGAGCCCAGGGTCGGATCGGGGGAACAGGGTGCCGTTTTTCAGGACCACGGCGCCGGCCGAGGGGTCGTCCAGGAGATCCAGGTGCCCGTCCAGGTCCGCGTACCGTACATTGCCCCGGGCAAGGGCGAAATGAAGGCCTGCTGCAATAGCCAGAGCCGCTTCGTCCATGCACCCTACCATGACCTCGAGGCCGGCGGAACGAGCCACGGCATTGATCTGTAGGGCCTCGGAGATCCCTCCGACCTTCATGAGCTTGACGTTCACCATGTCGGCCAGCCCCCGCCTTGCAATGCGAAATGCATCCCGCAGGCTCAGGAGGCTCTCATCCGCCATCACGGGGATGGCTACGCTCCGGGTGACGCGTCCCAGCAGGGCGGGTTCTCCTCGAGGCGTGGGCTGCTCGATCAACTCCAGGTTGGCTCCCCGCGTCTCTCGGACGAACCGTTGTGTTCCTTCCACGGAGAACCCCTGATTCGCATCGAACCGGAGCTCTACGCGTTTTCCCACGGCCTCCCGGACGCGCACGACCCGTTCCACGTCGGAATCCACATCCAGCCCTCCCTTGATCTTGAGAGCCTGAAATCCTTCCCTCACCCGTTCGCGCGCCTGGTCCAGGGTTTCCCGGACAGGCAGGATGCCGATTGTGACGCTCGTACGAATCCTGTCGCGGTAACCGCCGAGGATTTTCCATAGCGGCAGGCCGGCCGCCTTTCCCAGGAGGTCGTACAAGGCCATGTCCACCGCAGCGAGAGCCGAGGGCTTTTCCTGGAGGGCTTTCCGGAGGCGTTCCAGGATTCGTGCCATACGCAGGGGATCCGATCCCTGAAGCGACGGAGCCACGATGTCATGCATCGCACTAAGGGTCCCTTCCACCGTCTCCCCGGTCACGGCCTGGTCCGGAGCGGCGCATCCGAATCCCGCCGGGCCTCTCCCCGTGTCCAGGCGAATGAACACGTTGCCCGCGGATCGAATCGTCTCATACGCGATGGTGTAGGGCTCTGAGAGGCGCATTCGCACGGCCCAGGCCTTTATTCCACGTATTCGCATGGCATCAGTACCTCTTCTGGTAGATCTCGTCGAGGCTCAACCGCTTGAGGTCTTCCACAAAGGAGACAAGGTGCCGTATCATCAGTTCCCACATGCGCTCGCCCTTCTCCCGAGTGGCACGTGTCGGGTCTCCCATCACCCCGCTGATGGATATCTTGGACGTGTGGGCGTACCATTCCACGCTTCGCTTGGAGGTGAAGTCCAGGTACCGGCTCGAAAACTCGGGCACAAAACGGCTCGCGCGTTCCATGTGGACCCCTTCAGGCCGCACCGCGAGCGCGGTGCTCGTCTCGATTTCCCCGGCATGCACGTCGTTCGGGGTCTCGGCAAGTGCATTGACGTCCGGATCACTCGTCTCCCCGGTGTCTACGCAGGTGAAGATATGGGCATCCCGGTTGATTTTCTGCGCGGCAAAATGAAGGGCCGGTCCGTTCCCACCGTGCCCGTTGATAATCACGAACTTGGTCACTCCGTTCCGGGCCGCGGCCATGCCGATGTCATAGGTGATCTGGGAAAGCGTCTCCGGGGTGATGTCGATGGTTCCCGGGAAGTCCGCGTGGTGATAGGAAACCCCGTACGGAACCAGGGGGAGCACCAGCGGTTTCGGGTCCGTGCACGCCCGGGCTACGGCACGGGCCAGGTAGTCGGCATCGAACGCATCCGTGTCCAGAGAAAGGTGCGGGCCGTGTTGCTCTACCGCCCCTACGGGAAGGAGCGCCACATCCACTTCGCGAAACCGGACCTCGGCCTCGGGCCAGGTCAGGTCCCCGAGCTGAAATATCCGGGCAGGAGCCCGCCTGGTATTTTTATCGGTCTGGCCGCTCCTTTTGGAGCTCGGTTTTTCAAAACGATAGGGACGCCTGAAGGACTCGTCTGCAACAGGGTCGAACGCAATCCATTCTCGTCCGCTTCGGTACATTCCCCCCTGTACATACGGCCGCCAGATGGAAAACAAAGGCTCCCGGAGGTCCATGGGCAGTGCCTCCTGAGGGGATCTCTCCGGGTCGTAGCGCACGCTCAGGACCTCTGGACATTCTCGTATGCGTACGCTTCCGATCCTGTCGGTTTGGATAAGGTCTTTGGATTTCAGAAGGTATCCAAGCTCCGCCGTCTCAGGCTTCTCCTGGTGCAACCCTCTTTTTACAAGGTCCTCCAGGCAGGTTCGAACACGGGATTCGTCATACCCGCATTTCCCGGGGTCCGCGCCCACAGCCAGGAGCATGCCCACGATCCTTCGACACTTCTCGCACCGGCCGCACGGGCGAATCGCGTTTTCGTCCTTGTGTGCGGCATGGCAGGAGACCTGGAGCTGCAGAAGCTCCGGGTAACGTTCTGCGAGCATCCGTTCGATCAGGAGCTCGGACAAGGGGCGCAGAATGGAAAATTGGGTAAGATTCCAGGATTTTTTCTGGAAATAGCGTGTGAGGGACTCGTCAAAGTAACGGCTCTGGTCGTAGAGTCCGTCAAAGTGGCGAATGCCCTGAAACATGACCCTGCGGGTGGTGTCGTACTCGTCTCCCACCACAATACGTCCGATGCCCCTGGCTCGTACCACGGGCAGGATGCCGAAAAGGAAAACGGCCACGGTCCAGAGCCTCACAGGATAGTCATCAGACCGGAGACGTCCGGAATCCGACCGAATAAATGGGAGCTGTCTGAGCATCCAGCTGAACACACGGTCCGCATTCGTCCAGACCCGCGCCGTCTCAGGGACGTGATCACGAAAATGGCGAAACGCGTTGAGCGCGGTGAACCAGTGCCGGCCGGACTCGTTTACGAACACGGGATGAACCTCGTGCCCCAGCTCGCGAAGGAGGCCGAAGCTCAAAAGGCTGTCCTTGCCCCCGCTCGACAGCACAGCATAGCGCTCCGGGCTCGTCTGCCAGCCCCCCTTCGCACGTTGATCCGTCCCCTGATCGCGATTTTTCTCGTCCCCGTCGAACACGAGTGTTGCCCGATGGTAGTCCCTTTTGCGAATCACAGGGAGCTCAGCAGCCGGTCCGGTCAGAAAGGGGTTCGGCCGGAGGAACTTGTTGACGTAGATCTCCCGGGCCGTGTTCCGCGCTGCCCCTTCCAGGAACTTCCGATCCGCAGCATCGAACATCCCGAAAAAGCGGATTTCGTCACAAAAGAGCCCGTAATTCAAGGCGACCTGTGCGGAAACCATGGCCGCCAAGTTCAATGAATCCGGCTCTCCCGGCGAGAATACATCTTCGTCCCATCGGTAGATCAACTCCGTTTCATCCCCGGATCCATCCAGACGCACCACGGCATAACGGGCCTTGATCCGTCGCGGCTCCAGAACAACGGGGCCCACCTCAAGACGACGGAACACGCGAAGAGCCTCGAGTCCGTCTTGAGTCTCCGTCTCTTCGGAATCCGGGCGATTTTCACGATTGTTTGCCACGGCGTTCCCTCCGCCATCGCTCCAGATACGGCGCAAGGCCCTCGAGCAGCGCCCCGGGTCCGTGCCGCAATACGTCGCAGGCCGGCAGGCCCGTGGTTTCGTAGATCTCGCGGCACGCGGCATCGACCTCGTGAGCTTCCAGGTTTTCATGATTCACGGCCACGGCGGCCACGGGTTTTTCGGAAAGGAGCTCCACGGCCTGGATCTGGAGGGGCAGCGGATGGAGCGGATATCCGGGGAACCCGTCGTACTCCTTTCGGGCCGGTGCGTGCTGGAGCACCACCGCGTCCGGACGGCCAGCTGCGAGGATCTCGAATCCCCCGGGATAGGCCGGGTTCATGAGGCTGCCCTGCCCTTCAATCACGATCGCCTCGGCCTCTCCCTCCTTCCAGGCCGACCAGACCGCGTGCTCGATCTCGCCCGCCACAAAATCGTTGACCAGGGTATCCAGGATCACGCCGAATCGCACACCCTGCATCCAGGCGGTCTGACCCGTTCCCACGAGCTCCGACCGGAGGCCCTTACGCTCGAGCCCATCGCGCAGGAGCCAGGCCGTGGTTCGCTTGCCCACGGCCGAGTCCGTGCCGAGGACCGCCACCCGGAAGGCGCTCACCTCCTCGATTCTTCCGCTGAAAAAGTGCAAGGCGTTTCGGGGCGGGGGTTTTCGTACGTCCCGGACCTGAAGGTGATGCTCGGCCGCGCGTTGGACGACCTCGGGGTCCTCGGAAAGGAAATCGTGAAGACCTGCGTCCACATGAAGCCCGAGATCCAGGGCATCGAGCACATCCCTCCGTGTAGCCGGTTTCAGACGACCTCCGTCCGGGGCGATGCCTACCACGAGGTGGGTCGCATGGTCTTCTCCCGTGCCAGAAGCCTGCACCGCGTCATGAAGGCTTCGGTACACCGGGATGTCGCTGGATCGCCCGTCCAGAATCTCGCCGGCGTCCTTTCCCGCATACCGCGAGTCCACCACGGAGAGCACGCGATAGCGGCGCGTGAAACGCACCAGACCGTGGGCCGTCTTCCCGTTTGTGGTGTTGAAGGCGCCTTCGCAGTACACCACGGCATTCCCTTCGGGCAAGTTCTCCATCATGCTCTTCTCCCCGTCAATATGACCACGTAGCGGTCACCAGGGAGCGGCTCCCTGCGATGCCTCTCAATGAGCACGATGAGCCCGGCGGTGGATGCGGGCAATACGCTCAGACCCTCACGCTCCCGGAGCAGGCGCGCATAGGTGAGCATGGCCTTGTCGCTCGCATCGGCGGCCCAGCCCCCGGTGTTCCGTATGGCCTCCAGGGCGTGGTCCCCGTCGATGGAGTGCCAGTTGATCAGGGGCTCGTTCACCGACGTCTCTCGAATGCGCGCCGGCTCGAGGTCTTCACAGCAGGGACGATTCTTCAGGAACGCCCGGATCACCGGGTTTTTCCCGAAGGAGGAGCCCCCGACAATGCGGGGCATGTGGGACGTCTTTCCCCGGCGGTAGAGGCTCAGGAAGCCACGGTACACTCCGGCCAGGGTGGTCCCGTTGGACACGGGAACCGCTACGGCGGCCGGTGCGTCGCGCAGCTCATCGTAAATCTCGTAAGCGATCTCCCCGTAAGCACGAAGCTGTAACAGGGTGTTGGCGCCCCCTGGATTTGCATCGTACATCTCGTCCCTGGCCGCCCTCTCCCTCGAAGCCTCCACCGCGGCCTCGTAATCTCCGGGCACCCGGATGATACGGGCGCCGGCAGTTTCCATTTCCTGAATGCGCTTGGTGCGGTACGTCTCCGGGATGTATACCAGGCAGTCCAGCCCGGCCATGGACGCGGCCAGTCCGATGGCTGCCCCGTAGTTTCCGCATGTGGCCAGGGTGATGGCGTCAAACCCTCGCCGAAGCGCATCCATGGACTGGGCAAAAGCAATGCGGTCCTTCTGCGTCCCTGAGGGATTCCCGCCTTCGAACTTGAGATAGACCTGTCGAAGCCCCATTTCGCGTTCCATGTTCCGAGCCCTGGAGAGCGGCGTGTCTCCCACCTCGGACTCCATGATGTCCTCAAAGGCCTCGAGGCGCTGCTCGAGGGGGCGCGACCGGTCTGCAGCCACACGCTTCTGGGCGTCCAACTCGTCACCAAGCCCGGGTGCCTGGGAGGCGGCTCCATCTAGCAGAAAGAACAAAGACCCGCTGCCCGAAGTGGAAGCATCGTTCCCCGATTCCAGCGCGGATGAACCCGAGATGGTCTCCAGAGCGGGACCTCGTTCACTCCGACCCTGGAAAAGCTCCTGCTTTTTCTTGTTTTCCGTCATGGCAGTCCCTCGTGAAAAAGACCCTTTTTCGATGTACTTAGAAGCTTTCTCAAGCACATGGTAGACGTTTCGAATGCATTGTCCACGAAAAAAGCAGAAAGGAAACCGTGCCTCTCCGAAGGCCTCCAAAAGGCAGGACGGGGAAGAAGATAGCAAAGCGTTTTCAAGACGCAGGCCGTATGTATCTATACGATTGAAAGGCTACTGTTGAAACGACAACTCCTCCGGCCACTCCCGGAGATGGCCGTCTGAAGGGGTCTTGCGGCAGGCGTCCACAATGACGCATTGGCCGTGCCACTGAATATCCCGCTGAGGGTCTACGTTGTTCAAGAGCTTCCAGGCGAGCGTGGAGGCCTGGGAGAGGTCTGTATCCCGGTCAAAAAGGATCAGGAAGAGGCGCCGTTCCGGGGAAAGGACATTCTGGATGCGCGCGGCATACCAGGTGCGGTTCTTCGTCTCATCCCGCTCCACCCGAAGGAAGGCCACCCGGCCGGTTGTCTCGGTCCACGCTGAATCCCCGCCAGATGGGTAGCTGCGAATCTCCATGACACCTGGAACGTTTTTTCGAAGGGCTTCCGCAACCTCTTCCATGGGGATAGCTGCGTTTTCCGCCTGGAAAACGAATCGGGGAGGCTCTTCGGGCAGGCGCCGGGTCAGATCGATGCCGATCTTGGCGCCGAACCCGGATGCCGGTGCTGCATGGTCCAGGACGTCGAGGATCCCCTGGGTCAGGGTGACGTCGGATTGGGGGTCAAAGCGCCCGAGCAGCTCTGCAACGAGGCGTCGAGGGTCGTGGAGAGGCACGTCGCGGTCCACGATCACCACTCCCTTGGCAAAGCTCATCTGTCCCTGACCCCAGAGCGCGTGCATCACCTTCTGGGCATGTCCTGAGTAGGTCTTGTGAATCGACGCAATCACGAGGTTGTGGAACACCCCTTCCCACGGCAGCCAGTAGTCCTGAATTTCGGGGTGTGCGGCCTGAAGCAGTGGAAGGAAAAGACGCTCCGTGGCCAGTCCCAGGTAGCAGTCCTCCATGGGGGGAGGCCCCACGACCGTTGTGCAGTAAACCGGGGAGCGTCGGTGGGTGAGAGCGGTCGCGTGGAACACTGGGTAGTCATCCGCCAGGGAGTAGTATCCGGTGTGGTCCCCGAACGGGCCCTCCCGGCGGCACTCACCCGGATCCACATACCCCTCCAGAATGAACTCCGCCTCGGCCGGTACCTCCAGGTCCACGGTCACGGCCTTTACGAGAGGAACGGAACGGTTGCGCAGAAACCCGGCCAGCATCAGCTCGTCCACATTCCGCGGCAGGGGTGCTGTGGCCGCGTACATGGTGGCCGGATCCGCGCCCACGGCCACCGCCACAGGCATGCGTTTCCCTGCTTGCACATATTCCTGATAGGCGTGAGACCCGTCCTTGTGCACGTGCCAGTGCATGCCTGTGGTCCGTCGATCGAACACCTGCATACGGTACATGCCCATGTTCCTACGCCCGGTTTCAAGGCTTTTCGTGATCACCAGGGGCAGCGTGATAAACCTGCCACCGTCCTTGGGCCAGCACTGGAGCGCAGGCAGCCGTGACAGGTCCACATCCTCTCCCGTACGAACCACCTCCTGGCACGCCGCACGGGTCCGTCTCCGCCGCGGGAAGCACCGGGCCAGGGAAAGGACCAGGGGGACCATCTGGACGGCCTGGTGAAGATTCCTGGGCGGGGACAGGTTCAAGAGATCCTGGACCCGCTCTCCGAGTTCATCCAGGCGTTCCACGCCCAGGGCCATGGTGATGCGCTTCATGCTGCCAAAGAGATTCGTGGCCACAGGGAAGGCAGAGCCTTCAACGCTTTTGAAAAGCAGCGCTTTTCCACCGCCGGGGCTCTTGGATTCCTCGTCCGTGAGCCTGCTGACTTCAAGAATGGGGGATACGTGCCTGTGAACGACGCTCAGCTCCCCTTCACGGCGAAGGGCCTCCAGAAAGGCCTGCACGTTTCGAAAACCCCTGCGGGGGAGTCTTTTCATGGCGATTTCCTCAGCATTGAACCCTGATTGGGAAGGATTCGTTTTCCCTGCCCTTTTTCGAACGAGTTGTGCGGACCCACCTCATTCACGCGGCCCGAAGGAGTTCATCTCCCAGAATCCCCAGGAACAGGATGACGGATACAGCGCTGTTCACATGAAAGAACGCGACATGAATGCGGCTGAGGTCGTCCGGCCGCACCAGGCGATGTTCCGTAACGAGCAACGCTCCCATGACAAAGAGTGCAAGCAGGTACAACCCGCCCAGGTCGAATACGATCATGAGAAGGAACAGGCACCCAAAGGAGACCACATGAAGGATCTCGGATATGCGGAACGCGTTGCGGATTCCGAACCTTGCAGGGATGGAAAACAGACGGGCCTCCCGGTCGAACGCCACGTCCTGGCATGCGTAGAGGATGTCGAACCCGGCAATGTACGTGAGAAGTGCTGCGCTCAGCACCAGCACATCCGGTTGAAATCCGCCGGTGACAGCGATCCATGCCCCCATCGGCGCCAGGGAGATGGCAAAACCCAGGAGCAGGTGCGAGGCTGTCGTGAACCGCTTGGTGTAGGAGTAGGAGAACAGGATCGCCAGGACCGGAAACGAGAGCAAAAAGCAGAGCCGACTGATCATGGCTGCGGCGAACACGAAGAGCGCTGAAAACAGAACCACGAACAAAACGGCCGTCTTCAAGGAAAGGACGCCTCTGGGAAGGGCCCGCTCCGCGGTGCGCGGATTCATTCGATCGTAATGGATGTCCGCGATCCGATTGAATCCCATGGCAGCGGACCGCGCTCCCGCCATGGCCACGAGGATCCAGAACAAAAGCCCAGGTGAAAGGTCGTGGCCCCGCTGTGCGAGCACCACCGCGGCCAGGGCAAAGGGGAGCGCAAAGACGGTGTGGCTGAACTTGATCATGTGTCCGAACGTCTTTACCCGAGAAGCGACCGCGCCTTCGCTGCCCCCTCCCCCCATTGGCCGGCCGGATTCGAGAAAGCGCCAGGCGCACAGGGTCCGCTCCAGGTAGTTCACGACTTCGTAAAGGAGCACGCCCAGCAGGCTCATGCCGAGAATGCCCACGAACATGTCCTCATAGGAAAACCGCCCCCACGCGTCCATGATCATGAACCCCAGGCCCAGGGATGTTGCAAAGGACTCCACAAAGAAGAGGATCGCCACGCCCGTACCCGTGCCGATTCGAAGGGCCGTGAACCCGCCCGGCAGTGCCGCCGGGACCACCACGTGTCGAAGGGTGTCCAGCCCGCCGCCGCCCAGGGACCGAAACGAGTCGATGTATTTTCGATCCAGCCCGGCCACGGCGTCCCGGGTCGCCACGAGCACCTGGTAGCCGATGATCAGTGAGATCATGGCGATCCTCGCGAGATCGCCGAGTCCGAAGAGCACCAGAAACACGGGAAGAAGGACGATCTTGGGGATCGGGTACGTGAGGAAGACCAATGGGGAAAGCAGTGCGTCGCTCCTTCGGTGGGCGCCGAGCCAGATACCCGCAGGAAAGGCGACGAGCCAGGCCAGGGCCATGGCGGAGATGACCCGCAGCGCGCTCGTCCCGAAGTGACTCCAGAAGGCCCACGTTTTCACGGCGTGTCCGAACGCAGCGAATGCGATCTCAGGTGGTGGTAGAACGGCCGACGACACGAGTGTGGATACGACCTTCCAACCCGCAATGAGCACGGCGGCGGCAAGAATGTAGTGAAGGAAAACGCGCATAGCCTTGTCAGCGCTCCATGGCTTGCCTGACTTCACGAACGCGCTCGAAAAAAACCTCCTGGACACGAAGCCCCTCAGAGCCGAATTCCTCATTCACGAGCTCGGCCTTGATCCGCGCCGGCCGGTCGCTCAGCACCAGGATGCGTTGTCCCAGGAAAACCGCCTCTTCCACGCTGTGGGTGACCAGGACATATGTAATGCGCCGGCGAAGCCACGTCTGAAGGATGGTGTTTTGCAGGTGCTCCCGGGTCAGGGCGTCCAGAGAGGAGAAGGGTTCATCCATGAGTAGAAGGTCCGGGCTCGTGGCCAGGGCCCGGGCAATGGCCACACGTTGCTTCTGACCTCCGCTGAGCTGCACCGGGTAGCGTTCGCCGACCTCGGGGATCCCCATTTCCCGAAGGAGCTCCTCCGTGATCTTGCGCTGGGAGGCGCGGGAGGCCTTTCGGATCTTCAGGCCCAGACCCACGTTTTCGGCCACGGTTTTCCAGGGAAACAGACCGAAGTCCTGAAGGATGAACGAGACTCCTGCAACACTCCCGTCGTTCGAGCCCACGTCAACCCGCCCGGTCGAGGGCTGTGTAAGGCCCGCCAGGATGTATAGCAGCGTGGTCTTGCCGCAACCGGAGGGCCCGATGATCGAGAGCGTCTCCCCTGGGTCCAGGGAAAAGGAGAGCCGATCCAGGACGTTTTCCGACGCAGGATCAAAGCGCTTCGAGAGCGCTTCCACCCGGATCATTGGCGCTCCGGCGTCCACACGACCTCCGCGTAGCCGGGCACGCTTTCCGCCAGGCCCTGCTGTTCAATCCACGTCCGCACATCCTCGACATCCTTCCGGGAAGGAGCGCCGACCGATGGAAACTCAGGAAGGCGGTACCGGCCCTTCATCTCTGAAGGAAAACGGGTGCGCGTCCTGAGCAAATCCATGGCGGAATCGGGGTGATCTCGTATCCACTGAACGGCCAGGGTGTAGGCTTGAAGAAATCGTTCGGGCAGATCGAGGCTGGATTGAAGGACCTCCGAGCGAAGGGTAATCACGGTGAGTGCGGTATCGAGCACGCGGTCATCCGCCACGACCGCCGCACCCCTGGATTCGGCCAGCGTCAGGAGAGGCTCCGGGAGCAAGGCAGCAGGCACTCCTCCGGAAAGGAGCATCTGGAGGCGGATCGGCATCTTCTTGATCTCCTCCTTTTTCACGTAATCCGGCGCCCTCCCCTCCGCCTTCAGAATTCGATCCAGAAGGTACTCGATCACCGTGGCACGCGAGATGGCCACGCTTCGGCCACGAAGCGCATCCAACTCCTGTATCCCTTTACCCGGGGCCGTGGCAATTCCGAACATGCGCACGTCCGAGCGGGTATGATAGGCCGTCGTGAGAATGCGGAGCTCCACGCCGGCCCGGACAAGGAGCAGGGTGTTCAGCAGGTCGCCAAAGTACCCGTCGAGCCTCCCTGCCTGGAGTGCGGCATCCCGCTCAAGGGCACTCTGAAAGGATACGATCTCCACGGATAGCCCCTGCCCCTCGAATAAGGCCTCCTCATCGGCCACCAGGAGCGGAAGGGTGTCGACCACGGGGAGAACACCGAGCCGGATCTCCCCTGCAGGGACCGGTGTACAGAACATAAGTGCCAGGCACAGACTCAAGGCCAAGCATAGAAGCAGGCCCGCGGCCCCGCGCGCCGGGGATTTAGGGGAATCCGTGAAGTTACGTGCATGCCCGGGGTTCATTTTCTTTCTCCTGCCCTCGTGACTGGAAGGTCTTGTTTGCGTTTACCCGAGCCGTGCATGGCTGTCAACCGTGTTTCGGGGAGCAGCCACACATCACACGCATTTGACTCTTCCCGAATGCTGCGTTAAGAAACGAAAGATCAGGCGGGCTGAATAGAAACATCGTTACAAAGCTGAAGGACAAATGGAGAACACACCATGAATGAGGCGTTTCAACGGGCAGCGGCATGCATAGCAGGCGCAAAGCGGATCCTGGCGTTCACAGGTGCGGGTCTCAGCACGGAATCGGGCATTCCGGACTTTCGAAGCCCGGGCGGGATCTGGGACCGTTACGACCCATCCGATTTCGAGTATCAGAAAATCGTCTCCAGTCAGCAGGCCCGCGAGGCCTACTGGAAGATGAGCACCGAGTTTTACGGGACCATGAAGGACGCCCTCCCCAACCCCGCGCATAGCGCTCTCAAAAAACTGGAGGACTCGGGAAAGCTGGCCGCTATTGTGACCCAGAACATCGATCATCTGCATCAGAAGGCCGGAAGCTCTCCGGACAAGATCATCGAGATCCACGGCACGGCCTTCACTGCGTCCTGTCTGGCGTGCGGGAAGTGCTATCCAAGGGACGAGATCGAGGCTCGCCTGGCAGCCGGGGAACCCGATCCCGTGTGTGATGCATGCGGCGGTATGCTCAAACCGGACACCATCTCCTTTGGGCAGGCCATGCCGCAGGACCGCCTGGAGGAGGCCTTTCACCATGCCGAGGCCTGCGACCTCTGCCTGGTACTGGGTTCCTCTCTGGTGGTTTACCCTGCGGCCGCGGTTCCCGCGCATGCCGTGGAGCGCGGTGCAAGGCTCTTGATTTTCAACCGCGATCCTACGCCCCTGGACAATCGAGCCGACGAGGTGATTCGGGAACCGGTAGGTCAGGCCCTCCCTGGAATCGTTCAGGCCTTATGAGCGGATTCATGTATAGGATGAGAAGAACCTGAAAAAGGGAAGTGCGTGTCTTCAAGGCCTACACCAGGATATCCACGTTGCCTTTGAGACGACGCTTGCGGATCTTGACCTCAGGTTCCTCCTCTTTTGATTCTGCTTTCGAATGCATTTTCCTTTTCTTGCGCTGTCTCTCCTCCTCCTCTTTTTTTCTCTGCATGCGCACCTTTTCGTCTTCTGCGGTATCCGTAACCGTGGTCTGCCGCCGGTGATCCTCCTCACGCGCCCTGGCACTAGCCTGCACCTGGCCGATCTCCTCCTGCGCCTGCTGCGTGTGTTGCAGCTTGTCCACAAGCGAGGATGCGTGAATTGAACTTGTCCAGCCGATGGTGCTCATGCCTGAAACCCCGTTCCCCTTTTCTGAGCTCGTTCTGCCTGCACGCCTCCCTTTTCCCTGTTGAGGCAGGGCATAGAGGCGGCGCAGGACATGCAGCTCCTCATCTATGGAATCGGCATAAAAGGCGTGAAAGTTGAAAAAAAGCCTTTTGAAACGATTTCTTTTCCATGACATGGCCTCAAATGTGATATTTCGTCTTCCCTTCTCTTCCATCTTCTGGTACAAATACAAAGGAATCAGCCCCGACAGCCGAAAAAGGTATGGCCGGGCGCTGGTTCTTTTATTTTGAATCCCCCCGCGTTCCCGATATTGCGGATGAGGGCTGTGCGAACGAAGCATTTTCAGGTGCCGTGCCCACGCCCCTGTGGGATTCACGCCAGGGTGGAATCGTATTCCGGAGGGAGCCGTCATGCTCAAGATAGGATTTGTGGGATGGAGAGGAATGGTGGGGTCCGTTCTCATGGGGCGGATGCTGGAAGAGGGAGATTTCAGAGGCTTCGAGCCCTGTTTTTTCACCACCTCCAACGTGGGCGGCCAGGGGCCTGATATTGGATTGGACGCACCCGTGCTCCAGGATGCCCACTACCTTGAACGCCTCGCCGAGCAGGACATTGTGGTCACCTGCCAGGGCGGAGGGTATACCGAAGCCGTGTACCCGGAAATTCAAAATAAGGGGTGGAAGGGGTATTGGATCGACGCTGCGTCCACACTTCGCATGGATGAGCAAAGCGTCATCGTGCTCGACCCGGTGAACGGTCACGTGATACAGGACGGCCTGGCCTCGGGCATTCGAACGTTCGTGGGCGGAAACTGCACCGTGAGCCTCATGCTCATGGCCCTTTCGGGTCTCTTTAGCCAGGGCCTTGTGGAGTGGATCTCCTCCATGACCTACCAGGCCGCGTCGGGGGCCGGGGCCAACAACATGAAGGAGCTGGTGGCGCAGATGATCGCGCTCGGCGACGTCTCCCGGGAAATGATGAACGATCCGTCCTCGACCGCTGTGGCCATCGACGCCCGCCTGACCGAGGCCTTTCGAAGCGCCTCGTTTCCCATGGAGCACTTCGGGGTGCCCTTGGCCGCCAGCCTGATCCCCTGGATCGACCGGCCCATGGAGTCCGGGCAGTCGCGCGAGGAATGGAAGGGGTATGCGGAGACTAACAAAATCCTTGGGCTCGATCCCCCGGTTCCGGTGGACGGAATCTGCGTTCGGGTCGGCGCCATGCGCTGCCACAGCCAAGCCTTCACCGTCAAGCTGAACCGGGACGCCCCGCTCGACGAAATCCAGGACATGATCGGGAAGGCCAACGACTGGGTCCGGGTGGTGCCCAACGACAAAGAAGTTTCCATGGAGGAGCTCACCCCGGCGGCCGTGAGCGGGACCCTGGCCGTGCCCGTGGGGCGACTTCGCAAGATGCTCATGGGGCCCGAGTACCTCGCGGCCTTTTCCTGCGGGGATCAGCTGCTGTGGGGGGCTGCAGAGCCCATCCGGCGCGTGCTCCGCATTGTCATCGAGCGCCTGGAAGGATAGCCGGCTGTCTTTATGCCTATTTCGTGCCGTGAGATCGTACACGCACGCGAAGGAAATCACCCATGACCTTGGAAACCGCCCTTGCCCTGGCAGGCGCCCTTTTCGTATTCTCCGCCGCACCCGGTCCCTGTGTCATGGCCCTCACCGCACGCTCCCTATCGTCCGCGCGCATGGGGTCCTCCGCTGCCATGGCCGCAGGCATGGTCCTCGGCGACCTGATCTACGTGAGCGCTGCGCTTTTGGGTGTGGCAGCCGTGATTCAGGCTTTCGGGGAGTTCTTTTTCCTGGTTCGCATGGCCGGGGCCGCTTACCTGATCTGGCTCGGCGTTCGAACGTGGCGGACGCGCCCCGAAGCCTTCCAGGCCGACCTGCCCTCCGTGCATCTCACGGCACCATCCCGGGACTTTGCCACCGGCCTCATGCTGTGCCTCGGAAACCCCAAGGTCATCCTGTTTTACGTGGGATTCCTTCCGGCCTTTATGGACCTGACCCACATGACCTTGGGCGACGGTCTTTGTGTGGTGAGCATCGTGGCTGTGGTGGTCGGAAGTGTGCTTTTGGGGAACGTTTTCCTGGCATTTCGCGCGAGGCAGTGGTTTCTGAACCGCCGCGCCCTGCGTTTTCTGCATCGTGGATCCGGGGCCGTTCTCGTGGGGGCCGGTCTGTTCGTGGCTGCGGATACGTGATTCCCCTTTTCCAAAAGGAACACGTCAAAGTGGAAACCGATGAACCGCATGCAGGAAATCACTTGGAAGGGCTTTCAAGAGAAGGATTGACAGTCCCGAATCGCCTGCATAAAATATCACGTGGAAGTGGATAGCTCACTGGTGGGGCTCCCGGACTTCAAATCCGGTGTGCGGGGCTAAAAACCTCGCAGGTGGGTTCGATTCCCATGCACTTCCGCCAAAGCAATGATTTCAGGGACTTAGATTGCATATCTAAGCCCCTTTTTTAACGCTTTGGGCTTGTGTGTTTTGTGTCTCTTTTCCGCCCGGTGTGCGTTGCGGTGTGCGTCGGCCGGAATTTTCGGCCTCCTGATGGTACTCCGTGATCCTCCGGGCCGCATCCCTGAGGTCGGTGTCGTTCACGATGTTGTAGCGGTCGAAAATGGAGCGGGTCTTGTGCCCCGTGATCTGCATGGCCACACGTTCGGGAATGCCGGCCCGGACCATGTTCCGTGCGGCCGTCCTTCGGAGGTCGTGAAATAGCTTCCCCGGGTGCCCCGCGTTTTTGCATGCCTTCTTCCATGCCTGATTGAAACGGCCCTTGTCGATCCGGTTGGTCCGGCTCTTGTTCGGGAACACATGAGGGGTCAGCTTCCCCGAGGCCTTCCGCGCGTTCCAGGCTTCCCGCAAAAGGTCCTTCAGCTCCTCCCCGGCATAGATGATCCGGCCCTCATCGTTTTTCGTGGTTCCCTTGCTCAGACTCACGGTCCCGGCCTCCAGGTCCACATTCGCCCAGGTAAGCCCCAAAATCTCCCCCTGCCTCCATCCGGTCTTGTACCCGAAAATAACGGGTCCCCGGTAGTGCTCGGGCAGTTTCTCGAGGATGGCGAGATACTGCGCGTGCTCGAGGAATCCGGTCCTCGGGGACGCCTCCTTGAGGGATGGAATGCGGGGCGGGTCCACGACCTTGGGCGGGGTGCACCAAGCCCCAAGGGAAAACATCTTCCTCAGGCCGGCCAGCTCCCGGTTGATCGTCCCGTTCGCAGCGCCCTCTTCCATCCGAAAATCGATGTACCGCTTGACCCTGGCCGTGGTGATCTCCATGGCGCGCATGCCCCCGAACATCCCCTTGAGATGGGAGATGCTCAGCTCCAAGCGATCCAGGGACTTCATGCCTCGGATCCTATAATCCGCTCTGAGGTCCTCGGCCAGC
>JASFQI010000016.1:0-29267 GCA_050115555.1 Desulfobacteraceae bacterium | reverse complement strand
GTGCCGTGGGCGGAGTGGAGCCACAGTCCGAGACCGTCTGGCACCAGGCGGATGGGTACAAGGTGCCGAAGCTGGCCTTCATCAATAAGATGGACCGGATCGGGGCCGATTTCTTCCGGGCGGTGGACATGATCCGCGAGCGCCTGGGCGCTCTGCCACTCGTGGTTCAGCTCCCTTGGGGAGCCGAGGATCGATTCAAGGGGGTCATCGACCTGCTCCGAATGAAGGCCATTCTCTGGGAGGAGGAGACCCTGGGGGCGGCTTTTCAGGCGATGGAAATCCCGGACGATATGGCCGAAGAGGCGGCCTTGTACCGTGAGGCGCTGATCGAGACCTTGGCCGATAAGGACGATACCCTGATGGACCGTTACCTGGGGGAGGAGGAGATCGGGCTGGAGGACCTGCAGGCGGCGATTCGAAGGGCGACATTGAAGCTGGATCTCGTACCCGTGATGTGCGGCGCGGCGCTTCGAAATAAAGGGATTCAACCCCTGCTGGACTCCATTGTCGATTACCTTCCCTCCCCGGAGGAGGTCCCGCCCATCGAGGGCAAAAGCGTGCTCACGGGCCGTGTGGAAACCCGTCCGGCCAAGGTCAAGGGCCCGTTCGCGGCCCTGGCCTTCAAGGTCAGCATGGACCAGGGGCGCCGAATGACCTACATTCGGGTCTACTCGGGACGGGTTCGGGCGGGCGATACGGTGTACAACCCGAGGCAGAAGATCAAGGAAAAGCTCGCCCGACTCCTACGCATGCACTCGAACAAGCGCGAGCGGGTGGATGAGGCCGTGGCCGGAGAAATCGTCGCCGTCATGGGTCTGAAGCTCACGGCTACGGGCGATACACTGTGCAGCGAGGACCACCCCCTTCTGCTCGAACCCATGCAGTTCAATCAGCCCGTCATCTCCATCGCGGTGGAACCCCGGCGCATCCAGGATCAGGAGCGGCTCATGGACTCCCTGGAGAAGCTCTCTGCCGAGGACCCTACCTTCAAATTCAAGGTGGACGAGGAGACCGGGCAGACCGTGGTTTCCGGCATGGGGGAGCTTCACCTGGAAATCATTGCGGGGCGGCTCGAGCGCGAGTTCCACGTGGAGACGAATCAGGGACGACCCCAGGTGGTTCACAGGGAGACCATCCGGAAGGCGAAAAAGCATGAAGAGGTCTTTGAAAAGGAACTGGCCGGGCAGCAGCACTTTGCCGGTGTGACCCTTTCGGTGGCCCCCCTCGCCCGGGGGAACGGCACGCGTTTCGTGGATCACTGCGCCAACCAGGACCTGAGCGAGGTGTTCCTCTCCGCCATTCGGGAGGGGATCGAGGAGGCGGCCACCAGCGGGCCGATCCTGGGGTACCCGGTGATCGACGTGGAAGTCACGCTCCTCGACGCCCGCATCCACGAGCTGAACTCGAGCGAGATGGCCTTTCGAGTGGCTTCGGCCATGGCTTTTCAAAAGGCCTGCGCCAACGCGGACCCCACGCTCCTGGAACCGATCATGAAAACAGAGATCCTGATTCCCGAAGAGTTCATGGGAGATGTGATCGGAGACCTCAACGCCCGCCAGGGCAAGGTGGAGGAGATTGCAAGCCGGGGCCCGTTGCAGGTGCTCTCGGCAAAGGTGCCTCTCTCCAAGATGTTCGGATACTCAACGGCGCTTCGTTCCGTTTCTCAGGGGCGGGGCACGTTCACCATGCAGTTCAGCCACTACGACAGCCTCTGATCCCTATATATCCATACCTGATATCCGCCCTCTGTATCTTTTTCCTGATATTTTCATTCCCTTGTTGGGGGAGCGGCACTTTCCCCTTTCCTGAGAAAAGCAAAGTTGCTCCTCAAGGGGCGAGATCCCCGATAGCCGCCTGTCTCGGCTGTTCGGGCGAGGAAAAGATGGTTGACAACCCGACTATTTTTGTATAATTAAAAGATGGCAAAAAACCCGTTCGATCCACCCAAATGAGCATCAGGAGGTGCCAATGAAAGAGGAAAAGGGTTTCTATGAGAGGCTGACGGAGAAAGGGGTCTCACGAAGGGACTTCATGAAGTACTGCGGCTTCCTGACCGCAACCATGGGGCTCTCTTCATCGTTCGTCCCCAAGGTCGCGGAGGTGTTCGCGGCCCCGAAGCAGCGGCCCCCGGTGGTGTGGCTCCACTTCGCCGAGTGCACGGGTTGCTCTGAGGCGGTACTGCGGTCCATGTACCCCTGGATCGACGAACTCGTTCTTGAGATCCTTTCGATCGAGTACCACGAAACCATCATGGCGGCAGCCGGCCATCAGGCGGAGGACGCGCTCCACGCGGCGGTGAAAAAGTACGAAGGAAAGTTCATCTGCGTGGTCGAAGGCGCCATTGCCACGAAGTACGACGGCGCCTACGGGAAAATCGGCGGCAGGACCTTTCTGGAAGTCGCCAAGGAGGTCTGCCCCAAGGCAGCCGCAGTGGTCTGCCTCGGCTCCTGCTCCAGCTTCGGCGGCATCCAGGCGGCGAAACCCAATCCCGGTGGATACAAGGGAGTGGGGGATGCCCTGGGGATCGACACGGTGAACATTCCCGGATGCCCTCCAAACCCCGTGAACCTCGTCGGAACCATTGTCAACTATCTCCTCCTCGGGAAGCTCCCCGAACTCGACTGGGCCAACCGACCGCTCTTTGCTTACGGTAAGACCATTCATGACCAGTGCCCTCGCCGCGCCCACTACGAGATGGACGAATTCGTCGAGGAGTTCGGCTCGGAAGAGGCCGCCAAGGGGTACTGCCTGTACAAGATGGGCTGCAAGGGCCCCAGCACGTACAACAACTGCCCCATCGTCAAGTTCAACGGCGGCACGAGCTGGCCGATTCAGGCCGGACATCCGTGCATCGGGTGCAGTGAGCCCGGGTTCTGGGACGAAATGTCGCCCTTTTTCGAAGAATCGTGACGGGCGGATCTGATCGCGAAATCCCAAACCGCTAATATGTAGAAGGAGAGGAGATACTATGGCGAAGAGAATCACGATTGATCCGATTACCCGCATCGAGGGCCACCTTAGGATCGAGGTCGAGGTGGCCGGAGGGAAGGTGGTCAATGCCTGGAGTTCCGGGCAGATGTTCCGCGGGATCGAAATCATCCTGCAGGGGCGTGATCCCCGCGATGCACCGCTCTTCACGCAGCGCTCCTGCGGGGTCTGCACCTACACTCACTACCTCGCCTCGATCCGGGCGGTGGAAGACGCCGTGGGCGTGAAAATCCCGGAGAACGCGCGCATCATTCGGAACCTCCTGCACGGAGCGCAGTTCCAGCATGACCACATCGTTCACTTCTACCACCTCCATGCCCTGGACTGGGTGGATATCGTCAGCGCCCTGAAGGCGGATCCCAAGAAAACGGCCGCTCTGGCGGATAACGTGAGCAACGCGCCCTGGGGAGGCGTCAACTATTTCAAGGGCGTCCAGGACCGCATCAAGACCTTCGTGGACAGCGGTCAGCTCGGTCCCTTCACGAATGCCTACTGGGGCCACTCGGCGTACAAGCTGCCCCCGGAGGCCAACCTCATGGCCGCGAGCCACTACATCGAGGCCTTGAGGCTTCAGGCCAAAACCGTCAAGATGCATGCGGTCTTCGGCGCGAAGAACCCACACCTCCAGTCCCTTGCCGTGGGTGGAGTCACTTGTGTCAAAGACCTCACCCCGGACAACATAGCGGAGTTCCTCTACCTCTGGAAGGAAACCCAGGACTTCGTCAAGAATGTCTACATCCCGGACATTCTCGCCGTGGGGTCTTTCTACAAGGACTGGGGGGCCATCGGTGGAACCACGAACTTCCTGGCCTGGGGCGATCTGCCCGCGTCGGACCAGGAGCCCGAAAGCCTCTTCATGCCGCGGGGCGTGATCATGAACCGGGACCTGGGGGGGGTGAAAATGGCGGACCAGGAGCAGGTGACCGAGCACGTGGCCCACTCCTGGTACAAGGGCAGCGAGAACAGGCACCCCTTCAAGGGGGAGACCGACCCGCAGCACGGGGAGTATGACACCACGGACCGGTACTCCTGGATGAAGGCGCCTCGTTACGACGGGGAGCCCTGCGAGGTGGGTCCGCTGGCTCGGACGCTCGTGGCCTACGCCAAGGGCAAGCCGGAAATCAAGGCCGTGGTGGACAGCACCCTCAAGACCCTCGGCATTCCGGTGACAGCACTCTTCTCCACCCTGGGCCGCACGGCGGCTCGTGGTCTGGAGACCATCGCCATCGGCGATGCCATGGAAGGCTGGGTCATGGAGCTGGTGGACAACCTGAAGAACGGGGATACCAAGACCTACCAGTCCTGGGAAATGCCGGACAAGGGCATGGGTGTCGGACTGAACGACGTGGCACGCGGATCGCTCGGTCACTGGATCCAGATCGAGGACAAGAAGATCAAAAATTACCAGTACGTGGTTCCCTCCACCTGGAACCTCGGGCCGCGCTGCAAGGCCGGCAAGCTGGGACCTGTGGAGGAATCGCTCATCGGGACCCCGGTCGCCGATCCCAAGCGGCCGCTCGAGGTCCTTCGAACCGTCCACTCCTTTGATCCGTGCATTGCCTGCGGCGTGCATGTGATCGACCCGGATTCCAACGAAGTCTACAAGGTTCGAGCCGTTTAGCACGTCTTTCTCGGTCCCCCTTCCCGGTTTCCCGGGGAGGGGGACCTTCTTTCCAGACACTCGTGTGCCGGAGCCGGGGCCATGGGCAGGGCGAAACCTCCTCGAGAATCTTACCGCTGGCTTCGCTTCGTCACCGGGCATCCCCGCCGCGTTCTTTTTGCCGCCCTCCTGATGACCGCGGTGTTTGCGTGGCCACTTCCGCAGCTTCGCTTCGAGACCTCTATCTACGATCTGGCCATCGAGGACCTCCCCGAAACCGAAACCTACCGAACCTTTAAGAAGGAGTTCGGGTGCGAGGAGATCCTCCTTGTGGTGGCGCGTGCAGAGGATATCTTTGTACCCAAGACCTTTCAGGAGATCGAAGGGCTGGCCGAGTCGCTCGCTCGAATCGAGGGTGTGCGCCGTGTCATCAGCCTGCCCGGGATTCGAAAGGATATGGATGTCACGGGCGATTGGGACATCCAGGAGTTCGCACGCAATATCGAACCGGTGAAGCTCTTTCAGCGGAACCTGATCTCCGACGATCATCGCGCGACCGTCGTCACCCTGGTGCTGGAGGATGTGGAGAACAAGGATCGCGTGGTCCGGGAGGTGCAGGATCGAATTCGATCGCATCGGGATGGGCTGTCGCTCTACCAGATCGGCATGCCTCTGGTGTCCCGGGCGCTCGCCGAGTACACCGAAAAGGATTTTCAACGCCTTCCGCCGATCACCTTTGTGGCCATTGCATTGGTGCTTTTTCTGTTTTTTCGGAATATTCGCGGCGTCTTGATCCCGGCGGGAAGCGTGCTGATCGCCCTGGTGTGGACCTTCGGCCTCATGGCGTGGACCGGCATTCCCTTGTCCATGCTCACGATGATCGTCCCGATCTTCATCATCGCCGTGGGCACGGCTTACTGTATGTACATCCTTCCGTCCTACCTGGGGGCGTTCCACGAAAACGCAACCCCTCGGGAGGCCGCATTTTCCTGCTTCAGCCGTTTGGCCTTTCCCACCGTCCTTGCCGTGGTGACCACCACTGTGGGACTCGGTTCCCTCCTGGTGAACCGAATCCATTCCATACGAGAGTTCGCCCTGTTCGCCTGTTTCGGAATCTGGTGCATGCTGGGAATCATCCTGATCGTTCTTCCGGCTGCGCTCTCTCTGCTCCCGGCACCGAAGAAGGCGCGATCCGGTATGGAGAGCGGTCGGGGCATAATGGGCCGCATCCTGGATGCGGTGGTGCAGCTCAATTTCACCCACCAACGATGGACCCTTTGCGCCGTGGTCCTGCTTTCCCTGGTGGGAATCGCCGGGATCCTCCAGATCCGTGTGGAAACGAACCCGGTGGGATACTTCAAGCCGAACACGGAGATCCGCCGACAGTTTCACGACATTTACCGGGATATGGCCGGGAGCTTCCCCGTCAACCTCGTCCTGGATTCTGGAACCGAGGACTACTTCGAGGATCCAGAGCACCTGATGATTCTTGAGAAGATCGCCCCGTTTCTCGAATCCCTGGAGGGTGTGGACAAGACCATCAGCTTTGCGGACTACTTCAAGCTCGTCAATTATGCGAGCAATCGATACGAAAAGGCCTTCTACGCCCTGCCCGAGGAGGGCTTCGAGGTCCGGATGCTCATGAACAGCTACAAGACCATGCTCGGTCAGGACATGTTCGAGCGGTTCATGAGCGCCGACCTTTCCAAGGCGAACGTGCTTCTGCGAACGCACATCGCGAGCTCCGAACAATTTCTTGTGTTACGGGACAAGATCCTGGAGCACCTTCAATCGAACCTTCCAGAGGGCATGACCGTCGCTGTGACCGGTTTCGGTCTTGTCATCTCTCAGAGCAGCCGCCTCCTGACCCAGGGGCAGGTCAAGAGCCTGAGCCTGACGCTGGTTCTGATCTTCGGGATCATGTTCTTCCTGTTTCTTTCCTGGAAGGTAGGTCTTATCGCCATCGTGCCGAACTGCTTTCCCCTGATCATGAATTTCGGCATCATGGGGTGGCTCGGGGTCGAGCTCTCCGTGGCTACGAGCCTCATTGCCAGCATTGCCATCGGTCTCGCTGTGGACGACACGATTCACTACCTCGTCCAGTACAACCGGGAGTTCAAGAAGGACCTGGACAAGGAGCGTGCCCTGCGCGATACCGTGCGCTCCGTGGGCCGGCCGATTATTTTCACAACGCTCACCATCGGTGTGGGGTTTTCCGTGCTGGCCTTTTCCCATTTCAAACCCACGGCGGTGTTCGGCCTGATGATGATGATCACCATGGGATCCGCCCTGATCGGCGATCTCCTCGTGCTGCCCTCGCTCATGACCCACGTGGAGCTCGTGACGGTCTGGGATCTCCTTCGCATCAAGCTGGGGAAGGACCCCCAGGAGGGCATTCCGCTTTTCAAAGGGCTCTCCAGGAACCAGGTGCATTACATTCTCATGGCCGGGGCGCTTCACCAGTACGAGAGTGGACGCATTCTGTTTCGACAGGGAGAGACCAGCGACTCCATGTATGCCGTGATCTCCGGTCAGTTGGAGGTCGTGGATGTTCTTGATGAGACTGACCCGGACAGCATCCACGGATCCAAGCGTCTGATCGCGACTCTGAAGCCCGGCAACACGGTCGGAGAGATGGGCATGGTGCGGTCCTGCAAGCGGTCGGCCACGGTCATCGTGTCCAAGCCTTCGGAGCTTCTCCAGATCAACGATCGCATGATTCGGCGGCTTCACTGGCTCTACCCCCCGACGGCGCAGCGGTTCTTCTTCAACCTCATGTCCGGGGTGTGCGACCGCCTGGAGAGCGCCACGCGTTGCCTGTCCGACATGTCCTACATCGATGGGCTGACCGGTCTTCTCACCCGGGATCACTTCCGAGCGGCCCTGGACCTCGAGATCGAGCGCGCTCTTCGGTACGAGTCCGAGTTTTCCCTCTGCCTGCTGGATCTGGACAACTTCCAGGCCGTCAACCAAACGTACGGCCACGCCGCTGGGGATTTCGTCCTTTCCGAGGTGGGGGCGTTCTTTCGCGAGCACATGCGCAAGAGCGACGCATCCTGCCGATACAGCGGCCAGCAGTTTGCCTTCTTTCTTGTGAACAGCGCCGGGGAAAAAGGGAGGAACGCCTGCGAACGGTTACGAAAGCGCCTGGCCGACCATGTGTTCACGGACAACGGGACACCCCTGCACGTGACGGCCAGCATCGGCATGGTGTCCATGAACCCGCGGGTCGCTGAGTCCGGGGAAGAGTTGCTGGACCTGGTTTCCCGGGCACTCCGTCGAGCCAAGCAGGAGGGGAAGAACCGCGTCGAGGTGTATGATTGAGCGCTTCAGGCAGGCGACCACACGCCGCGCTTTTCCTTGCACCTGCTTCGGTGGAGGTGATAAGAAGAGTTCATGGTTTCGGGTTCGAAAACCATGCGTTCACGGAGAAGGCCGTTGAATAGGCGGGGAGATCGTATCACTGTGCTGGGCGTGGGAAACCTCCTCTTCCGGGACGAGGGGGTGGGCGTTCGCGTGGTGGAACGGCTCCTTCAGCGATACGATTTTCCGGAAAACGTTTCCGTGGTGGACGGAGGGGTGCTGGGCCTGGGCCTGCTGAGTATGGTCGCAGAGACGGATCACCTCATCGTGGTGGATGCCATTCGAAACCATGGGGAGCCGGGAACGCTCTATCGCCTGGAGGGCGAGGAGGTCCCCAAACGGCTGTACGCCAAGAACTCCCTGCACCAGGTGGACCTCCTGGAGACCCTGTGCGTCTGCCCGGCGCTGGATCACGAGCCCGAGACGGTCATCCTCGGGGTGGAGCCCGAGGACATTGAGACCGTCAGTCTGGAACTCTCGGCCCCTGTGGACGCTGCGATCGAACCCCTGATTCAGGCGGTGTTCCGGGAGTTCGAGCGGCTGGGAGTCCATTGCGAACCAAAAGGAGTTCCCGAAAATGTGTCTTGCGATTCCTGGGAAGATCGTCGAAATGGATGAAAACGGCATGGGTGTCGTGGACATGGAGGGCACGCGTCGAAGCGTGAGCCTCCTTCTTCAGGAGGATGCCCGCGTAGGCGATTACGTGATCGTGCATGCCGGGTTCGCCATTCACCGGATCGACGAGCAGGAAGCCATGGAATCTCTTCGCATTCTTCGAGAGAGCCTGAGCGTGCTCGACGACCCGGGAGAAGGCGAAATCCCTTCCTCCTAGCCGTGATTCCTTCTTGACAAGGCTTCGGTTTCTTTACTATGATTTATTCGAATCTCGGCTTCAGGCCGAAAACGTGCAAGGAATAGAGAAAGCCCCTCGGGGCGAAGGAAAATCCAGGAAAGGAGGTGAAGCGGTCAATGAAGAAACGGATTTTCACCCTGGTACTGGCGGGGGTCTTCGGCATGGTGTTCCTGGGCGCAGGCGCGGTCATGGCACAGAGTGTCGAACCTCCGGAAGAGGTGGTCATCAACCACGAAGGGTACACGGCGGACAAGAAGGGTCCGGTGAAGCTCAGCCACAAGAAGCATGCCGAGGAGTACGGCGTGGCGTGTGCGGACTGCCACCACGTGTACGAGGGCGGGAAGAACACCTGGAAGGAAGGCGACCCCGTCCAGAAGTGCGTGGAGTGCCACGACTTGAACGAGAGCAAGGGCAATGCCAAGAAGCTTCAGCTCTCGTTCCACAAGAACTGCAAGGATTGCCACAAGGAAGCGTTCAAAGAGGGCAAAAAGAACGCGCCTTTCAAGAAGTGTAACGACTGCCACGAGTAAAAAGGGAGTCGAGGGAATCCGGGCGGTTTCAAGCGAATACGAAAAGGGCCTCTCCTGAGCACGGAGAAGGCCCTTTTTCTATTTGTCGTGATTCGTGGAATCGTGTTCGTGAACTGTCCAGGCTTCATCACAAAACCGGACCCTCATCAGGTTTGGCTGCTTGCATGAGGGGCCACGATAAAAAAGGCGCCCGTGCCGGATTACGGCCGGTGCGCCTTCTTTTTGAATCGATGCGTTGCAGGAGACTTGCTAGACCTCCGTTACGGTAATGGCTTCCTGGTCGCAGACCTCCACACAGCTCTCGCAGCCCAGGCACTCTTCCGCGTTGACCGGTTCCGATTTCCCGTCCACCATCTCGTATACGTCCACAGGGCAGACCTCTACGCACTCTTCGCAGCCTTCGCACTTGTCTTTGTCAACCACCACTTCGTATCCCATCTGCATTCCCTCCTATATTGAAATTGATTAGGAAATCCAACGGTTATATGTCCCTGCGGGTCGGTATTCGTTCCAGCCACCGCAGCGCGACACGGGTCGATGTAGCAGAGGAATGTCACCGTGTCAAGTGTTTTTACCCCCTCCCGACCTCACCTTGGGCGCAGGCTTCGCATTTCTGAAAAAGGAGGCAAGAAAACGGGGCCGCATCCTTCTAGAATGCGGCCCCGGTGTTTCAGCCCTTGGGCCCCGACCGCGTGAAAAAGGGCCGTTCGGGGCGCACGTGCCGCTCTGCCGGATCAGGAGAGACCGGCAGCCTCTTCCTTCACGCCGACCGCCATCTTGTAGAGCACGGTGAGAATGAAGAACCCGGTGGCAAAGATCCCCATGGAGATCATCATCTCGGGCGTAGTCGGCCAGTACGGAGTCACCCGCTCGAAGGGGTTGGGCGTGAATCCGCCGATGATCAGGCCGAGGCCCTTGTCGATCCACGTGCTGATGATCACCGCTACACATCCCACGGCCAGCGTATCCAGGTTGCGACGCGTGGTCGGGACGAGGAGCAGAACCAGGGCCACCACGGCCACGGCGGTGGCGGTCCACATCCAGGGCACGAGGTACGTGTACCCTTCAAGGCCCCTGAACAGGAACACGATGCTGTGCATATGCCCCGGAATCTGGCTGTAAAAGGCCGTGAAGAGCTCGAGCAGGTAGAAGAACACGTTGATGACAAAGGCGTACGCCACGATCCCACCGAGGGTCCGCATCGCGTCCTTGCCCGGGTCGAACCGGCTCACCTTCCGGACGATCAGGCAAAGGAGCAGGAGAAGGGCCGGACCCGAGGCGAATGCCGAGGAGAGGAACCGGGCGGCCATGATCGCCGTGAGCCAGTAATGACGGCCCGGAAGACCGGCGTACAGGAAGGCTGTGACCGTATGAATGCTGAAGGCCCACGGGATGGAAATGTAGGCGAGCACCTTGACCCACTTCTGATAGGGGACCCCCTTCCTCTCCGCAGTCAACACGTTCCAGCCCACGAGAATGTTCAGGAGCAGGTAGACGCTCAGCACGGTCATGTCCCAGAACAGGATGGAGTTGGGCGTGGGATGCAGGATGACATTCATAATCCGAATCGGCTGTCCCACATCCACGAAAACGAAAAGCATGCACATGATCACGGCGGCAATGGCCAAAAACTCGCCAAGAATCGTGATACGTCCGAACGCTTTGTAGTCATGAAGATAATAGGGCAGGACCACCATGACGCCTCCGGCGGCCACACCGACCAGGTAGGTCAGCTGGGCGATGTAGAACCCCCAGGACACGTCCCGGCTCATTCCCGTGATCTTCAAGCCTTGAAAGAACTGATAGAGGTAGCAGCAGAATCCGATGCCTATCAGCACGAGCAGAAAGATCATCCATCCCCAGTATTTCGAATTTCCCCTGATTGTTTTTTCTAGCATAACGACCTCATATCACATAAAAAACGTTCGGCCCGGTTCCGAGTTCGGGTTTCCGCCGGATCGTGTAGTGCTCCCGAAGCACCTCCCGAATCTCCGATTCGGGGTCCCCCAGATCTCCGAACACCATGGCTCCCTCGGCCTCCTCGTTAGCCGCCTCCACACAGGCGGGCAGCTGACCCTTGGCAAGGCGCTCTGCGCAGAAGTTGCACTTCTCCACAACGCCCATGCTTCGCGTGGGGTACTCCGGGTTGGCCGGAAAACCGGGATTCAAGGCCTCTGGGGCCTTTCTCGGGTCGCCCCAGTTGAAGCTTCGGGATCCGTAAGGGCAGGCCGCCATGCAGAACCGGCAGCCGATGCACCGGTGCATGTCCATGACCACGATGCCGTCCTCCCGTTTGAACGTAGCCTTGGTCGGGCAGACGCGCACACAGGGGGGATTGGTGCAGTGGTTGCAAAGGAGCAGGAAGTTCATCTTCTCGATTTTTTCCGTCTGGAACTCGTTCTCCCGGCCCGGGAAGGCATGAGGGTACGTTTCCTTCCAGAGCCACTTCACTTCCTCTTTGGGGTTCCCGATGTTGGGGACGTTGTGGAACCGGTGACAGGCCTCGATGCACTTATCCATCAGGGCCTCGTCCATCTTGTGCATGTTCACGACCATTCCCCAGGTCTTGCCTTCGGGGAGCGGTGCTTCTCGGGCTTCCAGCGCTCCGGGGGCGAGCAGTTCAAAGGCCGTCTTTCCCCCCAGTCCCACGAGGGTGGAGAGCCCGGCAATCTTTAAAAACTCTCTTCGGTTGACGCCCATTAGTTACTCTCCTTCGTTCCTTCGTTACTCTCCTTCGGCTCTATGTGGCAGTCCCAGCAGAAGGGATCCACGCTCGCGTATTCGTGGCACTTGTCACAGAATTTGCTCTTGTTCGAATGGCAATCCATGCAGGTGACCTGCAGGCTCTTGTAATAGGTCTTGCCGGTGTGGGCGCTCTTGTAGTACCGCTCGCTGTCCCGGACGACCTCATCGCGCCACTGATCGAGCACCTTCATGTGCTCGGCCCTCATGTACTTCGTGGGCTCGATACACGTCTTCGCTTCCTTGGCCTTGGGCGTGAGCTCCGGTTCCGGGGCCTTGGCCGCCTTTCCGGCCGTGTAGAAGAACGGAAACAGCAGAATCGCCAATCCGATCACGAGCCCGGTTATGATTTTCCCGCCATCATACATCCTCTTCCTCCTCCATGCCGGGGAGCGGCTCTCCGCGCAGGTCCGTGGTCCGCTTCTTCTCCCCATCCAAGATTAGGGCGTTGCCGATCAACTCGTGGACGCCGGTGATGTCCACCTCCGGGACCCAGTACTGCATGAGATCGGGGAAGACGGCCCGGTCGATGGCGCAGATGCAAGCCATCATGTTCACCCCGTGTTTCTCGTGTACATGCCGGACGGCGTTTGCCCGCGGCAGGCCACCCCGCATGCGAAGCTCCATGTCCTCGCCCGCGTTGAGCCCGGCACCGCTTCCGCAGCAGAAAGTCTGCTCCCGGATCGTGTTCTCCGGCATCTCGTAGAAATGGTTGCACACGTTCTTGATCACATACCGGGGTTCCTCCAGAATGCCCATGCCTCGGGCCGGGTTGCAGGAGTCGTGGTAGGTGACCTTGAGATGGTCGTTCCGGCTCTTGTCCACCTTGATCTTGTTGTGTTTGAACAGGTCGGCCACGAACTCCATGCAGTGGACCATTTTTGTGGAAGAGGCGTTCTCGAACTTGGTCCCAGTGAGCGGGGAGACCGGCTCTTCCAAATGGTCGGGTGGGCCGTTGAACGTGTCCATGTACTGGTGGATGACCCTCCACATGTGGCCGCACTCTCCGCCCAGGATCCATTTGACACCGAGCCTTTCCGCCTCGGCGTACATCTTGGCGTTCAGGCGCTTGGCCATCTCGTGGCTCGTGAAGAACCCGAAGTTGCCTCCCTCGCTTGCATAGGTGCTCCAGGTGATGTCGAGCCCCAGGCTCTCGAGGTAGTGGAAGAGCATGATGTAGCCCATGGCCGTGTACGTGCCGGGATCCGCGAACACGTCTCCCGAGGGGGTGATGAAGAGGATCTCAGCGCCCTTTCGGTTCATGCTCGGGGTCATGCGGATGCCGGTGATCTCCTCGATGTCGTCGCAGAAAAAGTCGATCATGTCCTTGTAGGCATGCGGCTGAATGCCCAAGTGGTTTCCCGTGCGGTAGCAGTTGGCCACCGGCGCGGCGATCCAGTCCACGTTGAGACCGATGAGGTTGAGGAGTTCCCTTCCGATGATCGTGATCTCGGCCGTGTCGATTCCGTACGGGCAGAACAGGGAGCAGCGTCGACACTCCGTGCACTGGAAGAAGTAGTACCACCATTCCCTGAGCACATCGAGGGTCAGCTCGCGCGCTCCAGCGAACTTTCCCATGATTTTTCCGGCCGTGGTGAACTCCTTGCGGTACACGGAACGAAGGAGTTCCGCCCGAAGGACCGGCATGTTCTTGGGGTCGCCGCCGCCGATGAAAAAGTGGCACTTGTCCGCGCACGCGCCGCATCGCACGCAGATGTCCATGAAGACCTTGAGGGATCGGAAGCGCTCGATCCGATCCCGGAGGCCTTCCAGAATGATTTCTTTCCAGTTTTCCGGGAGCTTCCAGTCTTCATCAAACGGGCTCCACTCCCGGGGGTTGGGAAGGCTCACGTACTCGAGGTTCTGCGGTTTGCCGCCGTACAGCGCGATTCCCGGGCGGATCTGGACCGGCGTGTCCATCCAGCCCATCCAGCCCTTGTACAGCGCCGGGGCGTGGTCGATCTGGACCAGTTCTTCCGGTTTGGGTGTGTCGTCTGCCATGACTACTCCTTTTCTTCCGTATCTTCGGACGGTTCGCTCTGGGATTCCGGCATTTTGTCCACCGGCAGGCCCGCCTCGACCATCTTCTCCCGGAACTCGTCCTCGTACTCTTCATAGGTATGGACCTTGACCGGGTAGCTCCAGGGGTTGACGTGCCGCACGGCTCGGCTGTTATTGGCAAGATTTCGCGTGGGGCTAAGGAAGACGCCGCCCAAGTGAACGAGCTTGCTGAAAGGAAAATAGGCGAACAGGACGCTCACGAGAAAGAGGTGGATGTAGAAAAGCACGCCGATCCCCTCCGGATTGGCGGGGTGGAAGCTCACGAGTCCCATGGTGAGCTCCTTGATGTTCGGGATGTCCACCTTGAGGAGGTAGCGCATCAGGATGCCCGTGAAGGCGATCGCCCCGATCAGGAACAGGGGAAAGTAGTCCGCCGGGAGCGAAAGGTAGCGCATCTGGGATGCGAGGAGGCGCCTCAGGAACAGAAACGTGATGGCGGCCAGGAGGGCAGCGCCGCTCAGAAAGAGGCCGGGCAGCTGGAACCCGGTGAACGGTGCGATGCCGAGCTGCATGAAACCGTCCAACTTTTCCAGGAGCGTCACGAATCCGGGTATGGGCTCGGTAAAAAAACGCAAGTGACGGACCAGAACGACCAGGAAAGAGTAGTGAAACAGCAGGGCAAACAGCCAGAGCCATTTCTCCCATTCGTAAGTGATCCTCGGCCCCTTGCGGAACTCCATGCGCGTGTTCCGGAAAAGCGACCGGAAGAGCAGCACCTCGAAGAGCATACGAAGGATCACCCCCCCGGTGCCCTTGGGGTTGTCGATCCGGTTCGGCTTGATCCAGGGGAGAGTCACCTGTTGCCCGGCAGTGGTGGGAATCCGAAACGGAACCGGAGAGCGTCCCCAGCCGATCACTTTGGCGACCATCCCGACAAAGAAGGTGATCACAGCGGCATATGGGATCACGATTCCGAACAGGACGCGCAGATCGAAGGCCCCCACCCCCACCCATGGGATGAGAGCGAGCACGAGGACTACGGCACCTGAAAACACAATGCTGACCACAAAGTTCATGGAATGCTACCTCGTTTCAAATGGAATTCTCAGAATGGTTGCTGTTGTCTCCTTCGGGCTGGGGATTCCACTCGGGAATCTCGCTGATCAGACCGGCCCTTCGAAGCAGGCCGGAAACCTGGTTTTTCATCTGGTTGGCCTTGAGCTCGTATAGCGTCTCGCGGCATCCCATGTACACGTCGAATGCCAGAAGCGCCATCTGATCGATTCGGGCCTCCAGTGCGGTGACTTCCTGGGCGAGATCCTGCTCAAGGATTTCTTTCTCCGCGACTTCCCGGATGATATCTTTCAGGCTGAAGAGAAAGGACAGGCCTTGCGAGGGGCCGAAATCCTGGACGGCCCGCATGCGAAGGATACGGTCCAGGATGGGGCGAAGGGTTTCCCCGTCCGCATGTTCGAGAAAGGCGAGGAGCAGGTTTTCCAACTCCGTATCAAACGTGGTGCCCACGGGGTTGGCAAAGTGATCTTTCTGCTTACGGAAGAACCGCCTCGCGTCGGTCGCGTACGTGTTCAGCAGGCAGTTCAACCAGCGGCCCTGAATGTCCCCCCGTTTTGCCAGCAGAATTTCTTCCAGTGTCATGAGCGCAGCGGTGCCCCAACTGTCTAAAATGTATCTGCAAAATCCATGTGATTCAAAGGCCGGCTCCGCGGCGGACTATAGACAAATCCCCTGAGCGTGTCAAGCAAAAATGCGCGGCAAAACGCTGCGTAGCGCGTGCCTTGCGCTGCCTGCGAAGGAATATCCAGCGGGATTGAAGAGGGCTAGGGCGGGCGATTTCACATGCTTCCCTCCTCTTTGCCCTGCGCGTTTCGGTTAGAATCGATCGTCCGACACCGCACGGTGGTCTTCGTCTTGAAAGGGACGCTCCATCCACCCGGATCGCACCCCGTTGCGGTGATCGAAACGCGGCGAAAAGGGCTTGATGTCCAGGAGCGGGGTCCTGTCCAGCATGTCGACCTCCGCGAGGTGAAGAACCGGTCCTTCCCGGCGCTCCAGCCTCACCACGGAGAGCCCGATGGGATTGGGCCTTCTCGGCGCGCGCACGGCGAACACTCCGTGCAGGGCCTCTTCCATATAAGGCCTGCACAAGAGGTCATAGCCCTGGGATTCGTGGAACACGTAAAGCAGAAACAGATGGCTGAACCCTTCGATGTCCTGAAGCCCGGCCTCGAATTGGGGAAAGACCTCGGCCCGCCCGCGGGATTTCGGATCCAGGCCGCCCTGAATGGGCACCCCGCTCTTCGATTGATACGGGGTGCGGAGCTCACCAATGGGGTGAAACGTAAACGGGGTCTCTTCGTTCCATTGCATGTTGTATCCTCTCTTTTGTTTTTCTTTTCACGGCAGACGCTTCCTCAAGGAGTCCTGGGAATGGATCCTGAAAGGAATCAGGATGTTCGGTTGCTGAGCGCAGTTCAAGAGCCACGACTCACGACTCATGAACCACGGATTTCCCCTTTCCCATGTGGGTCCGGATGTCCGGGTGCATAAAGGCCTCCTCGATTTTTTGAAGAGATTCTTCCTTCGGCCTGTGCCGGTATTTGACCACGTAGCGAAGATCCTGAAGAATCGCATAGTAGGCCGGCACCATGGACAGGATGAGCGCCGTGGCAAAGGCCAGCCCCCACATGATCGCCGTGGCCAGAGGGGCCCAGAATGGCGATTTGCCTCCGAGCCCGAATGCCATGGGTGCGAGGCCGAAGATCGTGGTCAGCGAGGTGAGCAGGATGGGGCGCATGCGCACGTGGCAGGCCCGAAGGATGGCCAGGTAAAGGTTGTCCGGGTGTTCCCGGCGATACCGGTTGATGAAGTCGATCAGGACGAGGGAGTCGTTTACCACGATGCCCGTGAGCGTAAGAAGCCCCACGAGAGTGACGAAGGTCAGCGGGTTTTGAGTGACCAGGAGACCGATGATCACTCCGAGCGTGACGAACGGGATCGTGATCATGATGATGAACGGCTGGCCGAACGAGTTGAACTGGAGGGCCAGGATGAAAAAGATGAGGAAGAGGGCCAGGAACCCGGCATTGCGCAGCTCCAGGAGGGAGGTATTCGTTTCCTCCTGGAGCCCGCCGGCGATCATGCGGGCCCCTGGGTAGTCGGCACGGATGCGATCGAACACGTCCCGGGCGATGCGATTCGCCTTGACCGCGGTCATGCGTTCTCCTCGAAGGTTGGCGAGGAACCCGGTCTCGTCCTCGTCCACGGGTGCGCGGATGTTGGCGGTGAGCTGAACGGTGGGTTTTCCATTGTAGTGGTAGATGTCGTGAAATCCGGGGGTCATTCGAATGGTTGCGAGCTCCTGGAGCGGGACCTGCCGACCGCCGGGGAGAACGCATCGCAGGCGGGTCAGGTCCTGGAAGTCCCGGCGATACGCCGGCAGGACCTTGAGCTTGATCTCCTGCTCCTCGTCTGCCCGGTTGTACGTGGCCACCGGAAGGCCGTGAAACGCCGCCTGAATCATCATCTCCAGGTCGGCCTGGGACACGCCGAGCTCCCGGGCCCGGGCCTCATTCACGGTCACCTCCAGGAACGGCTTGTCCCTGGAGAAGTCGTCCCGAATGTCCACGATCCCTGCATGCCGGGCCATCTCCTCCTGAATACGCCTTGAAATCTCGGCGGATTGGGACCATTCGGGGGCCTGGATCTTGAGGTCCACATCCGCCCCCACGGGAGGTCCTTCCAGAAGCCGCTCGAGGGCGTGCGCCACGGCGCCCTGTGCCTTCAGGTAGCGCTCCACGGGTTCCCGGACGGTCTCCAGGGTGTCCTTTACGCTTCGATCGCGCTCCTCCTCATACGTGAGCACAACGTTGAGCATGCCGAAGTGGGGGCCGTAGAGCGGCTCGTAGTTGACCTCCTTCATCCCAGCAATGGCGATGGGGGCGACGAGGTCGGTGCCCACCTCCTCTGCGATGAGGTCCGAGAGCCCCATGAGCACGGCCTCGGTGCGGTCGAGGGACGCGCCCACCGGCAGATCGAAGTGGATGTTGAACCTCGGAAACGCATCGGTCTTGGGGAACATTTCAAAGTCGGTCTGGAAGTAGAGGAGGAAGGCCAGGACGGTGGAGCCGACGATCACGAGCACGGAGACGTACCGGTGCCGGAGGAGCCGCCGAAGATACGGGTAGTAGAGGCGGCGGAGCGGGGTGAAGAGGTCCGGCCCCCGGCGGCGGGCGATACGCCGGACCGAGCCCTTCGGGGTGAGCTCCACCACGTGGCTCGGCAGCATGAAATAGACTTCGAAGAGCGACGCGCTCAGGGCAAAGAGCACCACCTGGGGCAGGATGGACAGGTAGCGGCCGATCACGCCGGTGACCATAAAGAGCAGAGGGGCAAACGCGGCCATGTTCGTGGTGACCGACGCAAGGACAGGGCCCAGGACCTCCCGGCTTCCGTGGAGGGCCGCCTGTGCAGGGGCCATGCCCCCTTCCATGTGGCGGAAGATGTTTTCCAGGACCACGATGGCGTCGTCCACAAGGATGCCGAGCACCAGAATGAGGCCGAAGAGCGTGACCCCGTCGATGCTCAGACCGAAGGTCTTCATCAGGGTGAAGGTGATGAGAAAGGCCACAGGGATGCCGATGGAGGCGTAGATCGCGTTTCTGAGGCCAAGGGCGATCCAGAGAATGAGAAACACCGCCACCACACCGAGCAGGGCGTTGAGCTGGAGCTCCCAAATGCGCTTCTTGCTCACCCGCGCCTGGTCGAAGTAGAGCGTCCAGGTCAGGCCCGGATACGCATCGCCGATCTCGGCCATCAGGCGCTTGACGTCGTCCACGATCCGGATCATGTTCGTGTTTTTCTTTCGCTTGACCGCCAGCACAAGGGCCTTTTCATTGCGAATGAAGGACCGGGTGACGGCACGTTCCAGGGTGGGGTTGATTCGGGCGACGTCCCCGAGGAAGACCGTGGCCCCGTCCGAGCTCCTCAACGCCAGGTCGGCCAGCATCTCCGGGTCGTCCGGTTCGCCGACCAGGCGAATGGTCGACTCGTGGTCGCCCATCTCCAGGACGCCGCCCGGGCGATTTCTCGATCTCTCGGCCAGCGCGCGCGCCACCTGGGGGACCGTGATCCCGTAACCGGCCATACGAAGGGGATCGATCTCGACCCAGATTTCCTTCTCCCGCTCGCCGTAGATACTGATCTCGGACACCCCATCGATATCCTCGAGCACATCGCCGACCTCCGAGGCGATGTCCTGGAGCTGAGCCATGGGCAGCGGGCCGGAGAGTCCCACCAGGCAGACCGGGAAGATGGCCGTATCGATCTCCAGCACACGCGGGGTCTCGGCCTCCTCGGGCAGGTCGTCCACGCGGTCCACGGCGTTTCGAACCTCCTGCATGCCCTGGTCGATCTCGCGTTCGGAGAGGTCGGTCTGGAAGAAGACGTGAATCTTGGATGTGCTGCCAAAGGAGTTGGAATCGTGGCGCCGGATCTCCGAGATGCCCTGGAGCTCCTCTTCGATGCGGTTGGTGACGAGTTTTTCCATGTCCTCGGGGGAGAACCCAGGGCACACGGTAATGATCAGGGCCTCGCCCACCGTGAGGTCCGGGTCCAGATACCGCGGCATGGAGCGATAGGAGACCACCCCCAGGATCAGGACGAGGAGGAGGGTCATGCGGACCACGACGGGTCGTTCAATGCCGAACCGGGTTAGAAACACGCGTCACGAACCTGGAAGCCAAAGGTCAAGAGAGAAGGAGACAACACATGCTCACTGAATTGTCTCCACCTGTACCGCCTGCCCGTCACGGAGCCCGGAGGGTGTGGCGATCACCCGGTCGCCGGGCTCGAGCCCGGTGAGGATCTCCACACGGCGCTCGTAGTAGTTCCCCAGTTCCACGGGGACGAATCGAGCCTGCCGGTTCTGGAGCACAAAGACCCCGATGTGTCCGTTGTCTTCGGCCAGCCACGTGGATGGGATACGTATGCGCTTGCGGGTGGAGCGAAGGGGAAAGACCACTCTTGCGGTCATGCCGTCAGCCATGCGGGGGTCGTGCTCCTCGACGCGAAGCTCTACGGGAAAGGCGCGCGTCTCCGGATCGGCCGTAGGCGAGACGAAGACGAGTTTGCATGGAAAGGTCTCTCCAGGCAGGGCGTCCACCGAGAGCCGGTAGACGCCTCCCTTTTCCAGCAAGGGGAGGTCGCGCTCCGCCACCGACATGCGGACCTTCATGCGGCTCGTGTCCGTGATGCGCGTGATCACCGTGCCGGGCGGGACCACCTCGCCTACCTCCACCCGTCTGAAAGAGGCGATTCCCGAGGACGGTGCTCGGATACGCGACTTGCGGAGTCGATCCCTTGCCACGGCCAGGGCCGCCTCGGCCTGTGCATGGCGTGCCCGCGCGCTTTTTCGGTCCTCCCTGCGCGGTCCTTTTCTTGCGAGGCGAAGGCGCTCGCGCTGGGAGACCACATCGGCCCGGGCGGCCTCCAGGGCGCGACTCGCAGTGTCGAACTCGCTGTCGGAAACGGCCTGGCGGTCGAAGAGATCCTTTATCCTCTGAAAATGCCGCTCCGCATCCCTTGCCTGTGCCTGCGCGCGGTCCAGCCCGGCTGAGGCGATTTCGATCTCTTCGGGACGACTGCCGGTCTCCACCTTCTCCAGCTCGCTGGAGGCGACGGCAACGGCGGCCTCGGCTTGGCGCACCTCCAGGGCGATGCTGCTCGTATTGATCTCGGCCAGGAGCTGCCCCGACGAGATCGTATCCCCCCGCTCAAAGGCGAGCCGCTCCACGGTCCCCCCGAGCTCGGTGGCCACATCCACGCGCATATGGGCGCGCAGGGTGCCCACCACCTCCACCCGGCCCCGGATCGCCTCCGCCACGACCGTCACGGCGCGGACCCGGGCTGTATCGACCTGAGGCGCGTCGGCTTCTTGTGCAACGGAGACTCGAGCCGGAAGGACGAGCGCGATATAAAGGATCGTTGCCAGGGAAAACGCATGCTGCATGCGTCGGGTCATGAGGGCCATGACGATCTCAAAGCCTCGTTTCCATCCAGAGAGGACTCTGCTTTGACTCCTTGGCTTACAAGATGACGGAGGCATCATAAGGGAGCTCCTCAGGGGTGTCAATCCGCTGTCGGGCTTGCCTGCGAGGCCCTTCGAACCTCCTGGACGAACTGCTGGACGCGCTCGAAATCTTTTTGAAACCGGATGGGTCGGCCCTCTCCGTCCAAACGGTTGGTCTGTGTGCAGCTGTCCGCGCCGGATGCGCGGGAGGAGAGGAGATGATCGAAAACGTTCTCAGGAGAGAGGCCTCCGGCCAGAATCACCGGGATGCGGCTCTGGTCCACGAGTCGGCGCGAGAGCTGCGGGTCGCCCGTCTTGCCCGTAATGCCGATGTATCCCTCCACCGGCTCCCGGCCGAGCCAGGTATCCGTAAGAAAGATATCGGTCGCTCCTTCCAGCCGGGCGGCGATCTCGAGGGTGGGGAACGGACGGTTCCATTCGGCTGCAGGCACCGGGATCGATCGCATGATCCCCACGTGGGGATATCTCTGCTTGACCCGGACCTGCGTGCGAAGAGCCGGCTCCAGATCCACCGGTCTTCCCCGGGCATCCGTGAGGGACTCGCAGAAGTGGATGTAGTCGGGTCGGTAATAGTCCAGGGCGCGGTAAAGCGTCTCCTGTGTCTGAAACAGCGGGATCAGAGTATTCCGGGCGCCGCTCCCTTCACTGAGCCGGATGACCTCGCGAATGCGGGGCTGTTTCCATTCGGCCTCCGAGAGCAACACGCTTCCCACGTGATCGACGCCGAGCTCGATGCACCGCACCGCCTCCTTGGGGTCCTGAATTTCATAAATCTGGACGATCATGGGATGTCTCTTTCCATCCTCCATCGTTTGCATGAGACGTCATACCAGGGCTGGCTCGAATTGTCCAATCCTGGAAAGGGCCCCTGCGCCTGCCGGGCCTGCGTTTCCGTTCGTACAAATCTTTTGCATTGCCTTCAGGGATGTGGTAGAAAATTGACGGTCTCCCAGAAACCCGCTCGACCGCCTGTTGGCTACAATCAAGTCATTGGAATCACTAGAGGCAAATCTCTAGATCACGGGTTTTTTGTGACTCAATCAAAATTGAGGCTTTTCCCCGGCGGGATCAGGCATTCGGACCGGAGCGCAGGACTGAAAATCATGGCAACCGGCAACCCCTGGGACGACCATTACGCGCGCCGGGCCAAGCGTGAAAAATGGCTGGCGAGATCCGTTTACAAGCTCGAGGAAATCGACCGAAAGTTCCGGCTCATTCGACCCGGCGCACGCGTTCTGGATCTCGGGTGCTTCCCGGGATCCTGGTCGCAGTACGCACTGAAGCAGGCCGGTCCCCGGGGGGATGTGACGGGTGTGGACCTCACCGTTCCGGAGCGCCTCTCCGCTCCTAACTTTCGTGCGATTCAGGCGGATGTTCTCTCCCTTGATCCCGACCGTCTGCTCGAGCGTGTCGGGCCGCGGGATGTCGTGATCAGCGATCTGGCTCCCAAGACCACGGGTGTGAAATCCGCGGATGCCAGCCGATCCGCAGAACTCGTTCGTGCGGCCTTTCGCATTGCTCGAGTCCTCTTGAAACCCGAAGGGCACTTCCTGTGCAAGGTGTTCGAAGGGCAGGAGGTCCAGGACCTGAGGCAGGAGTTCTCGCGGGACTTCCGCCGTATTCGGGGTGTTCGCCCGAAGGCGGTCCGGAAAGGAAGCCGCGAGATGTACCTGCTGGCATGGAGCCGAAAGGCCCAAGAGCCGGTTCTATGAAGGGCGAGGGAGTCGTCATTTTTCTGTAGGAGGGAATCCATGTCCGGTCATTCAAAATGGAGTACCATCAAGCATAAAAAAGGGGCGGCTGACGCCAGAAGGGGCAAAATATTTACCAAGCTCATCAAGGAGATCACGGTAGCCGCCCGCCTCGGAGGGGGGGACCCGGAAGCGAATCCCCGGTTGAGAACCGCCGTGGCCTCGGCCAAAGCGGAGAACATGCCCAAGGACAACATCGATCGGGCGATTAAAAAAGGAACCGGCGAGCTCGAGGGGGTGAACTACGAAGAGGTGAGCTACGAGGCCTACGGACCCGGAGGTGTGGCCGTTCTGGTGAACTGCCTCACGGACAACAAGAACCGGACCGTAGCCGATCTGAAACACATCATGGACCGCCATGGCGGGAGCCTGGGTGAGCCGGGGTGCGTGGCCTGGATCTTCAAGCAGAAGGGCCTCATCGTGTTTGATCGGGACAGCGTGGAGGAGGAGACGCTCCTGGACCTGGCCCTGGAGGCCGGTGCCGAGGACGTGAAGGAGGAGGAATCGGCCTTTGAGGTGATCACGGATCCGGCGGACTTCGAAGCGGTGCGGGCCGCCATGGACGAGGCCCAGTTGACGTACTCCGTGGCCGAGATCAGCATGATCCCCCAGAACACGGTCGGGCTGGAGGAGAAGAAAGCCCAGCAGATGCTCAACCTGATGGAGGCCCTGGAGGACAACGACGACGTCAGCAAGGTGTACGCCAACTTCGACATTCCGGACGAGGTGATGGAGGCCTTGGGCTGATGCTCGTCCTGGGCGTGGACCCTGGTTCCGTGGTTACCGGCTTCGGTCTCGTGGAGAAGAAGGACCGGACCCTTCGCTGCGTGGATGCCGGTGTGATCCGCGCGTCGGGAAAGCGGCCGTTTTACGAGAGAATTCACGCCATCTACCGCTCCATGATGGATATCCTGTCCCGTCACCAGCCCCAGGAAATGGCGATCGAAGACGTCTTTTTTGCCAAGAACCCTAAAAGCGCGCTCAAGATCGGGCAGGCCCGGGGAGCGGTTCTCATCGCCGCCGTGGAGTGCGGTGTCGCGGTTCACGAGTACGCGGCCACCGAGATCAAGCAGTCCGTGGTCGGGTACGGCCGGGCCACCAAGGAGCAGGTGCGCTCCATGGTGCAGGTGATCCTTCACCTGGACTTCCAACCCAAGCTGGACACGTCGGACGCCCTGGCCGCGGCCGTTTGCCATCTGAACTGGACGCGATACGAAACTCGAGGGCGGGCACTTCCATGATTGCACATCTTCGCGGCACGCTCATTGACAAGGATCCCCGCGCCGTGGTGATCGAGAACGGAGGAGTGGGCTACGAGGTCGTGGTTCCCCTGTCCACGTTCTACGACCTGCCGGAAGAAAAAGAGGAGGTCTCGCTCCACATTCACACCCACGTCCGCGAGGATGCGCTCATGCTGTTCGGCTTTCGGACCCGCATGGAGAAGACCCTTTTCCTCCTGCTGGTTTCCGTTTCCGGGATCGGACCCCGCCTGGCGGTCAATACCCTATCCGGCATCGGCCCGGATGAGCTCCTGGAGGCCATGTCGGTGGGGGATGCGGTTCGACTTCAGGCCATCCCGGGCGTGGGAAAGAAGACGGCGGAGCGCATCGCCCTCGAGCTCAAGGACCGCGCCGTGTCCTTGAAGCAGGAAAAGACCCCGGCGGGGACGTCTTTTCCCGGGGGAGGTCCCTTGCACGACGCAACCGCGTTCGAGGAGGCTGTGTCGGCCCTGGTCAATCTGGGATACCCCGCGCGATCCGCCAGGGCGGCGGTGGAAAAGGCCTCGAGCCGGATCGGCAAGGCGCCCCTGGAGGGGCTCATCAAGGAGTCCCTGAGAGTGTTGTCCTGATCCGGAGGCGGCCCTTTCTGCCGAAGCCGCATCGATCCGGGCACGTCGCAGTCCCCGGGCGGAAGGTGTTATGGAAGAACGCATCATCGATCCAGAGCCTCGTTTGGAGGAGGTGTCCGCTGAGGCCGGACTCCGGCCGAGGACCCTGGACGAGTACGTGGGGCAGGAGGATCTGAAGAAAAACCTCCGAATCTTCATCGAGGCCGCCCGGGGACGGTCCGAGGCGCTGGACCACGTCCTGTTTCACGGGAGTCCGGGCCTGGGCAAGACGTCGCTGGCTCATATCATCGCCCGGGAGCTGGATGTGAACATCAAGAGCACCTCCGGGCCCGTGATCGAGCGGCCCGGGGATCTCGCCGCCATCCTGACCAGCCTGGAGCCCCGGGACGTGCTGTTCATCGATGAGATCCACCGCCTGAACCATGTGGTCGAAGAGATCCTCTACCCTGCCATGGAGGACTACCAGCTCGACATCATCATTGGTCAGGGACCCTCGGCCCGGACCATGAAGATTCCCCTGTCTCCCTTCACCCTGGTAGGGGCCACCACCCGCGCCGGGCTCCTCACCCCGCCCCTCCGGGCCCGTTTCGGGGTCTCCCTGAGGGTGGAGTTCTACCGTCCCGAGGAGCTCCAGCAGATCGTGCTCCGCTCCGCGAACATCCTGGAAATCCCAACCGAGGAGGAAGGGGCCTTTGAGATCGCCCGGAGGTCCAGAGGTACTCCAAGGGTCTGTAACCGGCTCCTCCGGCGCGTGAGGGACTATGCCGAGGTCCGGGCCGACGGGGTCATTACGCTGGAGGTGGCGGAAAAGGCTCTTGTCCTGCTGGAGGTGGACGACCGGGGTCTTGATCGGATGGACCGGCACATCATGCTCACCATCATGGAGAAGTTCGGGGGCGGGCCGGTGGGGGTGGAGACCCTGTCCGCAGCAGTGAGCGAGGAGAAGGACACGATCGAGGATGTGTACGAACCCTTCCTCATCCAGGAAGGGTTCCTTCAGCGGACTCCCAGGGGACGGGTCGCCACGAACCGCGCCTACGAGCACTTCGGAGTCAAGCCCGGCCGCGGAGAGGGAGTGGATCAGCGGCGGCTCTTCTGAGGGCTTCCCGTGCGTGTCAGAGCGCGGATCCACCTGAGTACCATCGCGCAGGATGCATTGACAACCCATCCGAATTCCTCTACCTTTGAAATATCGCGTTGCGGGAAGTGCCGCGATCCTGCCGGTGCCCCCCTTGCTGAGCAGAAAGCCGCTCTCGGGCGTTTTTCGGAAGGAGGAAGGGACCATCACCGACTTCAGTCAGACCCACAGCCGCATCACAACGTTTCATATCCTGAGGAAGCAGGACCGGAAGCACCTCAAGAGCCAGCTCCGGCTCTATTCCAAGTGGAAGAAGACCGTGCTGATCGTTCCCCTTCTAGCGAGCGAGTATACGGAACCGGCCAATCTTCCGGTGTTCAAGAACATCTTGAAGCAGCTCTCGGGCACGTCCTACCTCTCGCACATTATCTTCGGTCTGGACCGAGCGACCGAGGAAGAGGCGAGGTGGCTTCACGAACTCATTCGGGATCATGGCATTCGCAACTTCGTGATCCAGTGGAACGACGGCCCGGCCTTTTCCGAGATCTACCGAAAGCTCACCAAAGGGGGATTCAACATTCAGGAGCCGGGCAAGGGCCGGAACATGTTCCTGAGCTTCGGGATCGCCATGGCACTCGGTGCGGAGTCCGTGGGGCTGATCGATGCAGACATCCGGACCTTCCGCGCGGTCCAGCTGGACCGGCTCTTTTTCCCGGTCGTGGTGGGGAACTACGATTTTTCCAAGGCCTACTACTCCAGAATTCGCGAGGGAACCCTGTACGGTCGGGTCAAACGACTTCTCCTCGATCCCCTGCTTCTCACCCTGAAGCGAAAGTTTACCGAGAGCAAAGATGAGCGCATGCTCCGAATGATCGATTTTCTTCTGGGGTTTCACTACCAGCTCTCCGGGGAAGTGGCCTTCCATACGGACCTGCTCAAAAAGATGCGTTTTGCCACGAATTGGGGTGTGGAGATCTTTACCCTGATTGAGGTCTACCGAAAGGCCTCGTCCGCGGCCCAGGTCATGTTCACGAGCCGGCCTTTTGATCACAAGCACCAGGAGGTCTCGGAGTCGGATCACAGCAAGGGGCTCAACCGCATGGGCGTGGACATCGTGACGACCCTCATGAATGCGCTCGTGATCGAGGAGGGGCTCGAGATTTCGGACACCTTTATTCGCGATCTCTCGATCACCTACCAGGCCGTGGCGGAAGAGCTCATTAAGAAGTACTCCGACGACTCCGGATTCAGCGACCTGAAGTACGACCGGGAAGGCGAGGAGCGCCTGGTGAAAAAGGTGTTCCGGGACTCCCTTCTCCAGGCCGGGGAACTCCTGACCTCACCCACCCGACTGAACGAGCGCTTCCTCCGGCTGGTGAACACCCACCCGGAGTTCAAGCCTTACCTCGACCAGGGTCTGGCCGAGACGATCCTTTCGGTGGAGGAAAAGACGCGTCGGGCGCTCTTCGAGATCCCGACCACCGTGTCCTGGGAGAGAGTTTCCAACAAGCTTCCGAACATCTTTTTCGACCTGATCGAGGCGGTGGAGGGGGAGAAGCAGCGGTTCCGGTAGTGTTTCAGGAAGATCGATCCACGGAAAATCCGAGCGAGCCTCAACTCTGGAATCGCTTTTGAACATGCTTGTCGTTTTCACGGACTTGGACGGCACGCTCCTGGACCATGAGACGTACGAGTGGCAGGATGCCGAGGAAGCCCTGGACTGCTGCAGGCGCCTTCAGGTACCCGTGGTCCTGGTCTCGAGCAAGACGCGTGCGGAGATGGAGGCCCTTCGTATCGAGCTGGGCCTTTTCTGGCCCCTTGTTTCGGAAAACGGCGGCGGCATTTTTTTCCCCGAGGCCTGCCCCATGGCGCCGCCGACCGAGGCAAATCCCTGCGAAGGCGGGCATGTCATGCCCCTGGGGCTTCCCTACGAACGCCTCGTACCGATCCTTCGTAGCCTTCGGGAGGAGACGGGCTGGGGGTTGCGGGGATTTTCCGATATGGGGCTCGAGGAGATCTGCCGGCGTACCGGACTGCCGCCGGAAAAGGCCCGACTGGCATCCCGGCGAGAGTACGACGAACCCTTTGTGTGGGAAGACGGGAATCGTATCGATGTGCCCGAACTCGTGCAGGAAGCCGAGAAACGGGGGGCGCGGGTCACGCGTGGCGGACGCTTCTTTCATCTCTTTGGTTCCTGTGATAAAGGGGAGGCGGTTCTACGGCTGGCGACCTGGTTCCAAAAGGAGTACCCTGTCCTTTGGACCGCCGGCTTGGGGGACAGCCTCAATGATGTGCCCATGCTGAGGCATGTGGATCGGCCGATCCTGGTCCGCTCGGCCCAATCCTTTGGGGATCGGATCGAGGCGGTCCCGGGACTACGCGTCACGGAGGAACGCGGACCTGCCGGATGGAACCGTGCGGTGTTGAATCTTTTGGAGGAGTATTCGAACGGAGGTATGTCCTGAGATGTTCGAGAAGGAAGTGAACCCGGAAGGGGTCGACAAGGCGGATCTCGTGGTCTGTATTCCCTCCTACAACGAGGCGGATTCCATCAGCTTTCCCGTCACACAGGCGAGCGAGGGATTGACCAAGTTTTTTCCGGAAGAGCGTTCGGTCATCATCAACACCGACAACAACTCTCCGGACGGGACCAGGGAGGCTTTCCTGAACACGCCCACGGAGCGTCCCAAGATCTACCTTTCCACGGAACCCGGCGTCAAGGGCAAGGGGAATAACTTCCGGAACCTGTTCGAGAAGGTCGTCGAGCTGGAGGCAAAGGCCGTGGTGGTGGTGGACGCGGACCTGAAGAGCATCACGCCGCGATGGATCAAAAACCTGGGAGAGCCCCTGTTCAATGACTTCGCCTACGTGGCCCCTCTGTACGTTCGGCACAAGTACGACGGCACGATCACCAACGGCATTGCCTACCCGCTGTCCCGGGCCCTGTACGGGCGCCGGGTGCGCCAGCCCATCGGAGGGGATTTCGGTTTCAGTGGGAAGCTCGCCGAGGTGTACCTCGAAAACGAGGCCTGGGACGAGGCCACGGCGAACTTCGGGATCGACATCTGGATGACGACGATCGCCCTCAACGAGGGGCTCCCCATCTGTCAGTCCTTCATGGGGCGGCCCAAGGTGCACCGGCCCAAGGACCCGGCCGCCTCTCTGGGGCCCATGTTCCGGCAGGTCATCGGCACCATCTTTTCCCTCATGACCCACTTCGAGGACACCTGGACGCGCGTGAAGTACAGCAAGCCCACGGCCATTTACGGGTTCGGGCTCGGCGAGGTGGAAATGCCTCCCAAGGTGGACGTGGACGCCAAAAAGCTTTTTGAGAAGTTTCTGGCGGGCTTTGAGGAGTTTGAGCCGGTCTGGAAAGAGGTCCTGTTCGAGGATTCCTTTCGAAA
>JASFQI010000015.1:0-29447 GCA_050115555.1 Desulfobacteraceae bacterium | reverse complement strand
AGGACGCCGTGGACATGACCCTCTTTTTTCTGGAAAACCGGCTGGCAAACGGCATTTTCAATGTCGGCACGGGCAAGGCCCGCACTTGGAACGACGTAGCCGGGGCCATGTTCAACGCCTTGGACCTCCCCGCCCACATCGAGTACATCCCCATGCCCGAGGATCTCAAAGAGAAGTACCAGTATTACACCTGCGCGGACATGCAAAAACTGCGGGCCGCCGGGTGCACGCACGAGTGCAGGAGCCTGGAAGAGGCCGTTGAGGAGTACCTCGGCACGTACCTGGCATCGGACGGCTTCCTTGACCCTTCCATCCCCTCCTAGGATTCCCCTCTCAGCTCGTCCATCCGCTCCCGGGCCACGGTCATCATGCGGCGAAACAGCTCGGACACGTTGGGAATGTCCTGGATTCCCCCTACACCCTGGCCCAGACTCATGACTCCCATGCCCACGTCCCCGGTCTCATACATGGCCCGGGCTTTTTCCCCTGCCATGGCCTCGAAAAGCTCTTCCGGCTCTGCACCGGTGTCTTCGAGGTGTGCACACTGCATGGCGGCCTCGTTGGCCCACACCCGGTGGGTGGCCCCCACGGAGCGCAACACCAGCAGGGTCTCCTCTTCCGAGGCGCCGAGCAAAGCCTGCTTCAGGGTGTCGTGAAGAGGGGCCTCCTTCGTAGCAAGAAGCCGCGTTCCCAAAATCACTCCCTGGGCCCCTAACGCGAGCACGGCCAGCAATCCTCGGCCGTCCGAAACGCCGCCTCCCCCGATCACGGGAATGCCAAGTGCCTGAGCCACCCGGGGCACCAGAACGAGGGTGCCGATATCCAGCTTTCCCGTGGCACCACCGTTCTCATAGCCCACCACGGTGACGATGTCCGCGCCCATGCCTTCAGCCTTTCGGGCATAACGGAGCCCTACGCACTTGTGGATCCACGTTACCCCAGCTTCCCGAAACCGGCCGCACAGATCATGGGGAGCGGCATGCCCCGATGTTTCCACCACCCGAACCCCTTGCTCCAGGGCCGCCTCCAGATACTCGCGGTTGTCCACGGGGCGCCTCATGGGAAAAAGGTTCAGGTTCACGGCAAACGGCCGTTTCGTGAGTGCACGAGTGCGCTCCAAGGCCTGCTCAAAGGCCTCACGGGTGGAATACATAGCCGAGGCCAGGATGCCCAGTCCTCCGGCCTCGGACACTGCCGCCGTGAGCTCGGGGGTGGAAACCCACATCATGGCTCCACCCACGACGGGATACTGGATTCCCAACATCTGCGTAATGCGCGTCTGAAACATGTCTTCACCGCAATGGAAGCTTCCCAAAATCCCCCCTACAAGCGGGTGGGGAATACACGAGCAAAGCATTTTCGAAGGTGCTTCCCTGAGGCGGGCATGCGATGCAGAAGCCAACTGTCCCGCCCCGCCGGGACAAGCGTCCCTACAGGACACCTATCCGTCTTTGCTTTCCTGATCGTGAAACCGCTTGATCTCCGCTTCCTGACGAAGCTGCTTTACATAGCTTTGCACGGCCTCCTTCACTTTTTCCTTGCGGAGGTATTCCTGAAGGTTTTCCTGTACCTCCTCGAACGGAACGAGACCACCTTCCTTGCGATCCTCGAGCTTGATCAGGTGGTATCCGAACTGGGTCCTCACCACCTGACTCAGCTCACCGGGCTCCTTCAATGCAAAGGCGGCATCCTCGAAGGGCTTCGCCATATCTCCGCGGGAGAAGTACCCCAGGTCTCCCCCCCGTTTTCCGCTCGGTCCCTGGGAGTGCTTCCCGGCCAACTCGGCAAAATCGGCCCCGGCCTCGGCTTCCTCGCGAAGGGCCTCGAGCCGGCTCCTGGCGTCTTTCTCCGCCTGCTCTCCGCCGCCGGATTCCGGGCGAATCAGAATGTGACGGGCCCGAATCTGCTCAGGGCGATTGAAGGATTCCTGGTGGGTGTCGTAAAAGGCCCGGGCCTCCTCCTCAGAGATCGCAGCCCCTTGAGCGAATCGACCCTGAATGAACGTCTTCACCGTTCGAACCCTTCGAATCTCGTCTCGAATGGTTTCCTCGTCGGTGTTCATCCGGATCATGGCTTGCTGAAAAGCCTCTTCCGAATCGAACCGCTCTCGAATGCGAACCCATTGCTCCTCGATCTCCTCCGGTTTCACCTCGATCCCCTGCTTAACGCTCTCCTGGTACAGGAGAGCGCGATCGATCAGGCTCTCAAGGACCCCCTGTTTCAGGGCCTCGAGCTTGTCCTTGGTCAGCATCTGGCCGGAGCGCATCAGTTTTGTCTGATATCCGCTCATCTCCCGGTCCAAGCGTCCCATGGGGATCACTTCCCCATTGACCACAGCGGCAACCTTTTCCTCCAGTTCAGGGGCATTTTCCTGCGCCCCCGCAAGACCGGGTGAAATCCAGCATGTTGCGGCCAGGATCATGGTCAAACTCCAAAGTCTTCGTTTCATGTACTGCTCCTTTCAATGGTTTTCAATTGCGCGTCCCGGGAAAAAGCGCCTTATGAAGATACGCCGTGCCCAGCTCCAGCAAGGCGAGGTCGTCATGGACCACCCGCTCTCGAGTCCCCTCGTCCAGGGAGTGAATCTCGAGAAATCGGGGAGTGGATACGAGCTCTCGAAAAATGTCCAGGTTGTACCAGGCCACAATGACCTTCTGAATCTGTTGCTCGCTCAAGGGTTCCCGTCTGTCTCGGGCCGGATGATACACAATGTTCAGCATGCGATCGTTCATGCGCAGATAAGGTTCAAGACCCTGGGACCTTTCCCAGTCCTCCACCCTCCACACCCCCGTCTCGGAGGTCCCCAGGCATCCCGGCGTATCCAGCCGGAAATAGAACGCCTCTCCTTCCGTTGCCTCAGGACCCTGTCCAACGGCTCGACCCAGTGGATAGAGCCGACATGCCGTAGGCCGATCCGCATACACCCGGCACCCTTGGGCGGTCACAAAGGGGCAGGGACTCCCAGGCGCCTCCTTCATCCGAAGGCTCACGAGGGGAAAGCCGCTTTTCGGATCCAGCCGGTACAGCGTATACTCGGACAGAAACTCGTCGGAGTGCATACCCAGCCCGCTTTTGAGGCGAAGCACGTCATAGGGCGTCAGGGGGAGGTGCTTATTCCGGCAGCAGGTGTTGAAGCAGTCGAGCCCGGGGTGGCACGCAAAAAAGAACGTATCGCCCGGGCCGAGCCTGGACTCGGCCAGAGGGGCGTTTTGGGTGAACATGAAAGACCCTTTCCGGAGCAGGGCGTCCCGGTATTCCTGTGTCCGATCGCTTTCCACGGCCGGTGCGCCCCGGACCGGTTGATTTTATCCTGCAAACATGCTCTTTTTTCTTAACAGGATCGTAGCCTGGATTCAAGGGCAAACCTTTTCCCGGTTTCCGTTCAAAAGGCAAGTTTTCTCATCCCGCCGCAGGCGGGACGCCGATCTGCGGAGTTGGCCCTGTCCAGCCGTAGGAGGAACACGGCTCTCCCAATCTCTTGATCTCCTTGACTTTGACCGTACATCCTCTCTTCCGAATGGAAGCTCCAAACTGTGAGAGAATCGTTTCCTGGTGGGTACCTCCCAACCTTTGACGTTGATCCGGACCCGTAACTGAGGTATGAGCATCCTGGAAGGGTCGGCAAGAACCGAACGAAGGTCAATCTTCCCGCAGTCCCTCTGAAGTCGGGCGGGGAATGCGTGAGCGAAGCATTTTGAATCCCTCCGCAGCAAGCTGAGGGGAATGTGCGAGCGAAGCATTTTCAATGCAAAGGAGAAATCCACGATGGCCATTACCGAGGTAAAAGACGTTTTTGCGAAAATGCCGGAGGTGTTCAGCCCCTCCGGTGCGCAGGGAGTGGATGCCGTCTTTCAATTCGATATCAAGGGGGAAAGGGGAGGTTCCTGGCATGTGACCGTAAAAGACGGGGCCTGCCAGGTGTCGGAAGGGTCCCATGAGAACCCCAATGTGACCCTGACTCTTTCCGACGAGAACTGGCTGGCCATGATCAACCGGGAGCTGAATGGGGTACAGGCCTTCTTGACGGGCAAGCTCAAGGTCAGCGGCGATATCATGCTCGCACAGCGAATCTACGACATTTTTCCCTTTTAGTACCCACATGCCCCTATTGAGTCGATACAACCAGGAGCACCTCCAGACGTTCCGGGACGTCCGCGATCACATGGAGAGCATGCATCCTGTCGAACGCATGGATCTCCAAGAACGGATCGAGCCCTATCTTGCGTTCCGCCGCGAGGTCGCCTCGTTCCAGGCGGCCCACTTCTCAGACGTGTGCACCCTGAAGTGTTTTCAGGATCACACGAGTGCGTGCTGCGGCCGGGAAGGCATTGCCGCGTTCTTCGCAGACGTGGTGGTCAACACACTTTTGGCCACGCCGGAGGAAACCTCGGCTCTGATGCAGGCCCTGGAGCAGGCCCGGGAGGGGTCCCAGTGCGTCTATCTGGCGGACCGCGGCTGTCTGTGGCGCATGAAACCCATTGTGTGTGAGATGTTCCTGTGCAGCCACGCCATTCAGACCGTTCTGGACCGAGACCCCGCCCTGAAATCTCAATGGGAGGCGTTTCGAGCCCGGGAACGTCGATTCACGTGGCCGGACCGGCCGGTCCTGTTCGACGACCTGGAAGATGTCTTTATGGAGCGTGGCTGTGACAGCCCGCTCATGTATTTTCACAAGGGCCCCGGACTGCTGCGGGTGAAAGCGAAGGCCCGGGCCCGGCGTATAGAGGCAATGCAGCCATGAAGCCCGAATGGACCCGCGAACAAGCACTCCAGATCCTGGATCGACGGCGCAATCACCTGAATCGGGGACTGTCGTATGCTGAAAAGATCCTGGCCCTTCACGAAGCGGATGAAACCGCAGCAACGAACCCAGGTCAGGCACGTGAAACCCTGAGGCTTTATCCGGACCGTGTGGCCATGCAGGACGCCACGGCACAGATGGCCATGCTGCAGTTTATCCTGGCCGGGCGCGAGCAGACGCTTGTCCCCGCTACGATTCACTGCGACCACCTGCTGCGGGCGTCAGAGGGAGCCGATGCCGACCTCCGGACAGCCCTTTCCACGAACCGCGAGGTCTACGATTTTCTCGCCAGCGCAGCTTCTCGGTACGGAATCGGGTTCTGGGGCCCCGGTTCCGGCATCATTCACCAGGTCCTCCTGGAAAATTACGCCCTTCCCGGAGGGCTCATGATCGGCACGGACTCCCACACGCCCAATGCGGGCGGTCTCGGCATGCTTGCCATCGGGGTGGGCGGTGCGGATGCGGCCGAGGTCATGGCCGGGCTCCCCTGGGAAACCGCCCGTCCGTCCATCGTGGGGGTTTGCCTCGTAGGGCGTCTTCAGGGCTGGGCATCGGCCAAGGACGTGATCCTGGAAATGCTCCGCCGGCTCACGGTGAAAGGAGGTACCGGCAAAATCTTCGAGTACTTCGGAGAGGGGGCCCGATCCCTCTCGGCCACGGAGAAGGCCACGATCACGAACATGGGTGCCGAGCTCGGGGCCACGACCTCCGTATTCGTGTACGATGACGCTATGGATGCCTACCTCCGAAACGTGGGCCGTAGCGGTGATGCAGATCGTGCGCGCACCATGGGCGACCTCCTGACCCAGGACGAGGTCTGCCGGAATGCACCGGAAACCGTCTTCGACGAGATCCACGTGCTGGAACTGGGGAGCATTCGCCCTTCTCACTCCGGGCCTTTCAGCCCGGACCGCGTGACCCCTGTCCAGGCGTTTCGCGAAACCATGGCTTCGGAGGGATGGCCCAAAGAGGTCTCGGCTGTGCTCCTGGGGTCCTGCACGAACAGCTCCTATGCGGATCTCTGCGCGGCGGCCCAGGTCCTGAATCAGGGTGTCCGCCACGGTCTGCGCGCTCGGGTGCCCTTCCTTCTCTCCCCGGGCTCGACCCGGGTGCGCGAAACCATTCGACAGGAGGGGATCCTGGACAGCCTGGTACAGGCGGGCGCTACCGTGCTCACCGCCTCGTGCGGACCCTGCATCGGACAGTGGGACCGAAAGGACGTGAAAAAGGGCGTACCCAACTGCCTGTTCACCACCTTCAACCGCAACTTCAGGGGCCGGAACGACGCCAATCCGGAGACGAGGGCCTTTTTGACCTCCCCTGCCCTTGCAGCCGCACTGGCCCTGTCCGGGGATCCCGGCTTTGATCCGGAAACCGACACCCTGACAGGCAAGGACGGCAGGCGCTTTCAGCTCGAGGCCCCGCATCCTCCCTCTCTGCCCGCCTCCGGTCTGGCCCGGGGCGAGCAGGATTACGTGCCTCCTTCGGAAGAAGGGAGCGAGCAGTCCGTTCTCATTGCCCCGGATTCCGAGCGGCTCGAGCCGTTGGCGCCTTTTCCTCCCTGGGATGATCGCAACCTGAGGGATCTTCCCGTGCTTGTCAAGGCGCGTGGCAAAACCACCACGGACCACATCTCTCCCGGTGGAGCGTGGCTTCGTTTTCGAGGACATCTCACGAGCATCTCAGACAATCTGCTCGAAGGAGCGGTGAACGACTTCACGGGCGAGACGGGGAGGGGAACCAATGTCCTCACCGGGGAAACCGGCGTTCGCTTCAGTGAGCTCGCACGAATCTACCGCGACTCGGCAGGCGGGTCGGTCATCGTAGGAGACGAGAACTACGGCGAAGGCTCGAGCAGGGAGCACGCCGCGATGAGTCCCCGTTTCCTGGGGGTGCGTGTGGTGGCCGTGCGGTCCTTCGCCCGCATCCATGAGGCGAACCTGAAAAAGCAGGGCATTCTACCGCTGACCTTCGAGTCGCCTTCGGATTACGACCGGATCGAGGAAAGGGACCGCCTGGACTTCCCCGGGATTTCCGAGTTAAAATCTGGAAAACTCGTAGAAGGAACTCTGTGCAAGCCGGACGGTTCCGCGGCTGTGCTTCGTTTTCGTCACACCCTGACCGGAGAGCAGATCGAGTGGCTTCGGGCGGGATCCGCGCTCAACACGGTGCGCTCCGAAAAGAGCTGAATCCGCGCCGCTTCCCGAATGCAAACCTTGCCGGGAATGGCGGGACAGGCTGTGTCGAAGAAGGGAACCATGAATCCTACAGATCCTCCTCGCTTGAGCAAAGCTCTCGGGCTCTTTGACATATTCTGCATTGCAGGCGGGGCCATGGTGAGCTCCGGGCTCTTCGTTCTGCCCGGCATTGCCCACGCCCAGGCGGGTCCCGCTGTGGTCTTCAGCTACCTCTTCGCCGGTCTCCTGGCCACTACCGGCATGCTCAGCGTGGCAGAAATCATCACCGCCATGCCCAAGGCGGGCGGGGACTACTTCTTCATCACCCGTACCATGGGACCGGCCGCCGGCGCGGTGGCCGGGCTTCTCTCCTGGTTCTCTCTTTCCCTCAAGGCATCCTTTGCCCTGGTGGGTATGAGCGCATTCCTGGGCCCTCTGCTGGGATGGGAACCCCTGCTGGTTTCCTTACCCGCCGCTCTGGTGTTTTTGGCGCTCAACCTTGCCGGAGTCCACCATGCGAGCCGCCTCCAGTCGGCCCTGGTGATCGGCCTGATTGTGCTCATGTCCCTGTATGTGTTTCTGGGCGCGCCCGCTGTCCGGTGGGAGCTCTTTGAGCCGTTTGCACCCAATGGCTGGGCTGCCGTATTCTCAACGGCGGGTCTGGTCTTTGTGTCTTACGGCGGGCTGCTCAAAGTGGCGTCCGTGGCCGAAGAGATCAAAGACCCGGGTCGGGTCATCCCCCTGGGCATGATCGCCGCCCTCCTGGTGGTCGGATTTTTCTACGTGGCCATGGTCTTCGTGACATCCGGTGTGCTGGGACCGAGTGATCTGGACCACTCCCTGACCCCCATGTCCGACGGTGCCCGGGCGTTTTTCGGTCCCAAGGGTTCCGCCTTGATGAGCCTGGCCGCCGGGTTGGCCTTCGTCTCCACAGCCAACGCCGGGGTCATGGCCGCCTCGCGCTATCTCCTGGCCTTGAGCCGCGACGAGCTCATCCCCGCAATCTTTGGAAAGGTCAGCCCCCGTTCAGGGGCGCCCTATTCCGCCGTCCTCGTGACCGGGGTCTTTGTGATCGGATCCCTCTTTCTGGACACCACCGTACTGATTAAGTCTGCTTCCACGGTGCTCATTCTCACCTACCTCCTGAGCAACCTCTGCGTGGTGGTGCTGCGCGAGTCCCGACTCCTGAACTACCGCCCGAAATTCCGTTCGCCCTGGTATCCCTGGACACAGATCGCCGGCACCGGCGGTTGCCTCCTCCTCATCCTGGAAATGGGTCTGGAGGCGCTTCTGATCAGCCTCGTGCTCGTGCTGAGCGGCCTGACGTTTTACGCATTTTACGGCCGCATCAAGGCCACCCGCGAATTCGCGCTGCTGCACCTCCTGGACCGGCTCATGGACAGGAAGCTGGCCGGTGGCGTTCTGGAATCGGAGCTCAGTGAGATCATCCATGAACGGGACGAGCTTTGCGCCGATCCCTTCGAAGAGGTCGTCAATCGTGCCCAAGTCCTGGATGTCCAGGGCCGGCCCGATCGTGAGGGATTCTGGAACGTACTGGCCGAACGCCTGGTCGCTTCTCTGGGTTTGCAGCCGGAGGTGCTGCATCAAGCTCTGGAACAACGCGAGCTGGGACCGGTCAGCGAAATCATGCCCGGGGTGGCGGTGAGCGACGGGGTGGTGCCGGGAACCGATTTTTTCGAACTGGTAGCGGTGCGCTGTTCACCGGGTGTGCATCTCATAGCCCAGGCCGAGCCCGTGGAAGTCTTTTTTTTGATCCTGGCCAGCCATGACAAGAGGGATTCCTATTTGCGCATTCTGGCCGCCCTAGCCCAGATTGCGGGAGATCCCGCGTTCGAGCACCGCTGGCGTACGGCCAGGGATGAGGACCGCCTGCGGGATGTGCTTCGACTCACTGAACGCAAGCGGGTGTGCCCGATACCGCCCGCCCTGCGGGAACCCGAAGCATGAAACGGCTCGGACCTCGAGGAAATTCACCCCCCGGGTGTCTCAAGCCGTGCGACCCCCGCTTTCTTCAGCCGAGAGATTTGTCTTTTAATTTGGCAAAGGGGTTGTTGAAGGCCTCGGGCTTTCTCTTTTCATTTCTGGGCGACCGTGTCTTGCCCTGTTTGCCTTTTTCCTGCCTCACACTCCCTTCTCCCTTGACCTTTTTTCGTGGGCCGGTTTGCTCCCGCATGGAGAGCGAAATGCGGTTCCGATCGAGGTCCACATCCAGGACCCGAACCGTGACCTGCTGGTTCACATGGACCACCTCAGCAGGGTCTTTGACAAAGCGATCGGCCAGCTCGCTCACGTGCACCAGCCCGTCCTGATGCACGCCTACGTCCACAAAGGCACCAAACGCCGTTACGTTTGTCACCACTCCGGGCAGTCGCATCCCCGGCTCGAGATCCTTGATCTCCTGGATTCCCTCGGCAAAGGCAACGGGCTCGAGCCGTTTTCGAGGATCCCGGCCCGGCTTGGCCAGCTCTTCCATGATGTCCTTCAAGGTCGGCATACCCACGGTCCCGGTCACGTAGTCCTCCAGCCGGATGCGCTCCTGCAGGGAGGCATCGGTCATCAGGTCCCGGACCGAACATCCCAGGTCGCGGGCCATGGATTCCACGACGGGATAGGACTCCGGGTGGACCGCGCTTGCATCCAGCGGGTTTTCCCCCTCTCGAATGCGCAGAAAACCGGCCGCCTGCTCATAGGCCTTGGGACCCAAACCGCGCACCTTAAGGAGCTTTGAGCGCGAACCAAAGGGCCCCTGGTCCTCCCGGTACGTCACGATGCTTCGAGCAACCCTGGGACCGAGGCCCGAGACATAGGACAAGAGCTGCTCGCTTGCCGTGTTCACCTCCACTCCCACGGCGTTCACACAGCTCACCACCACGTCATCCAGGCTTCGCTTGAGTGCGACCTGGTTCACGTCGTGCTGATACTGCCCTACGCCGATGGCCTTGGGATCGATCTTCACAAGCTCTGCCAGGGGATCCATGAGACGCCGCCCGATGGATACGGCCCCCCGATAGGTCACGTCCAGGTCCGGAAACTCGGCCCGGGCCGCCTCGGAGGCGGAGTAGACCGATGCCCCGCTCTCGTTCACCAGGATCACCGGGACGCCCCCTGGAAGGTTCAAGCCCCGGATAAACGCCTCAGTCTCGCGGCCCGCAGTTCCGTTGCCCACGGCCACGGCCTCCACTCGGTGCACGCGGCAAAGCTCCAGGAGCACCTTTGCAGCCTGTTCCTTGCGGGCCCCGGACCCCACGGGATACAGGGTTTCGGTAGCCAGCAGGGTGCCCTGCCGATCCAGACAGGCCACCTTGCATCCGGTTCGAATACCGGGGTCCACCGCCATCACCCGCATTCTCCCCAAAGGAGGCGCGAGCAACAGCTCTCGTAAATTTCCGGCGAAGACCCGGATGGCCTCCTCATCGGCCCGCTGCTTGGTCTCCATACGGATCTCGGTCTCCATGGCATGGGAGAGAAGACGCCGGTATGCGTCATGCACGGCTTTCTGCACCTCTTCCGCAGATGCACTTTCGTTCTTCACAAAGAGATCTTGAAGAAGTGTTATCGCCTTATCCTCGTCCGGCGTAACCCGGAGGTCCAGGATCCCCTCGCGGGCGCCTCGGCGCATGGCGAGAACCCGGTGTGAGGGGGCCTTGGAAACGGGTTCCTCCAAGTCAAAGTAGTCCCGGTACTTGGCCCCCTTCTCCTCCATGCCCTCGACCACTTGGACACGGAAAAAGGCCTTTTCCCGGAAGAGTGCGCGCATGCGCTCCCGCGCCACAGGGTCCTCGTTCACCCATTCGGCCACGATATCCCGAGCTCCAGCCAGGGCCTCGTCCACGGAAGCGACCCCTTTGGACTCATCCACGCAAGCTTGAGCCTCATCCGCAGGATTGGTGTCGTCGTTCTGCTCGAAAACCAGCGCCGCCAGGGGCTCCAGGCCCTTTTCCCGCGCCACCATTCCCCGCGTGCGCCGCTTGGGCCGGTAGGGCAGGTACACGTCCTCCAGCACGCTCAGGGTCTCGGCCGCCGCAATCTTATCCTGCAACTCTTTCGTGAGCAGGTTGCGTTCCGTGAGGCTCTTCAGAATGCTCTCCCTGCGCTTGTCCAGCTCCGCCAACTGTCCTGCTCGATCCCGCACCGCGGCCACAGCCACTTCGTCCAGGCTCCCCGTGGCCTCCTTCCTGTAGCGGGATATAAAGGGTACAGTGGCCCCGTCCTCGATCAACGCGCCTACCGCTACCACCTGCTGAACGTTTAGAGCGAGCTCCCGGGCAATCTGTTCTGCGTGTCGTGTTTCCATATGATCCGCCATGCGCTTCAGGTTTTATGGGTGGTCGTCATTCCATGGCCGGCTTTCTCGGTCGAACTTGCGAGGGGGCGATTCTATATCCAGGCTTTTCCCACGTCAACAGCCCTTCGAGTCACAGCCGCTCGAGTCTCTTGAAGAAGGCATCGTAAGGGAAATCAGATACCCTTTACGAATCAAGTGGCTCATTCCATGTCCGGTCGATAACGGCTCCGATTCTAAAGGATTCCGGTCTCCGGCGTGAGCAGAGGGATCGTTCCTCAGCTCCCGGGCCGGTCTTCGCAACGGGCTTGACCACGGGGGAGTCCGCCCCCTCCCTGTTCCATCCCCGCCGGGAACCATGTTCCATTCAACCGAAGCCTATATGGCTCATAACGTTTCTTCCCTTAGGCTTTCAATTGTTCGGCGGGGACTGGCCAGGGGGTCCCCCACGGACAATCCCGGCGAAGACGAGGCCCTCCCGCAATGTCACGATCCCCCTGCCCACCCCTCCGCCCGGTGTCCAAATAGTTCCCTAGCTTGAAGTCTCCCGGATTCGCGCAGGAAATACTATTCCGTCATAATCAAAAGGAAGCAATGAAAGAAAACTGAGGGTTCGTCTTTAGGTTTTTGTGTTTCCCGGGATGTCGAGGAGGCTCGCAGGCGAAGGAGGGAGCCCCTGTCCCGGCGACCTGGCGGGAGGCCTTCGTGATGGCCAGGGTTGCAGCTGGGGGAAACCGCGGCCATTTTCCGCCCTGGAAACGTTTTGAAAACTCAAAAAAGAGGACGGGACAAAAACATTTCTTTCATTCCAGGTGATCGTGGGCGGGAATGGTACGCGGAGGGGGCAGGAATCCCTCGGCTGCGACCTTGTGCCATCACCAGGCCGTGAGATCGGGAGCAGGGAGAGGGGCTCCCTCCGAAGCAGATACCGCTCTTGGAAGGATCTCGCCCGAAAGGAGAGCATCCCCCATTCCCGAGCCCCTGCATATGAGCGTTTGGATGTGAAGTGTGGGCGTGCCCACCAGCTTACTCCGACCTCTTCTTGACCTCCTTCAGAAACAGGGAGGAAACCATGCCGAGCAGGGACAACCCCCCCGCGACCAGGAACGGGATGGAAAAGGACTGGGTCGTGTCCGCGAGGTATCCGCCAAGGGCCGGGCCGATCGCCTGGCCGATACCGAAGAAAAGGGTGATGAAACCCAGCCCGGCAGGGGCCAAACGCGGCCCCACGAAATCCCCTGCCGTCGCAGCCATGATCGTGGGGATGCTCCAGGCCGTCAGGCCGAAAAGAATGGCGGAAGCAAAAATCCCGAACTCCACCTTGAAGAGGGCATAGATGATGTAGGAAAAGCCCAGGACCAGATAGGCGAGAGCGGCACCACGGCTTCGACCGAGCTTGTCGGATATGCTCCCCCATATGACGCCGCAGAAGACGCTCAACCCCCCGACCATTGCCCACAGGCCGCCGGCCCAGGACTGACTGTATCCCATTTCTTTGACCAGGTATGCGGCAAAGAACACCATGTAGATGATGTAGGAGATCCCGTAGAAAAAGTAGGTCACCCCTAGATACCAGACCGACCCCATCTTGTAGACCTTGGTCCAGTCCGTGGAAGCGACCTTGGCTCCGCCCGAGACCGCTTGGCCCCCCGGTTCCTCTTCGGCCCCGACTTGCCTGAGCCCCTTCTCGTCGGGCCGGCTGCGCACAAAGGCGAACACGACCCCCGACACGAGGAGAACCGCACCGCCCAGGATGTACCAGGAGAACCGCCACCCCTCGGCACCATAGGCGGCCAGAATGGGCGGCACGATCAGGCCGGAGATCAGCGTCCCCGCTCCGATGCCCCCAGAGACGATCCCCGTGGCGAACCCGCGTCTCTGTATGGCGAACCAGGCCGATCCCAGGGCCATGGCCGGCACATAAGCGGCGCCGTTGCCGAGCCCTGTGCAAAGACGCATGGCAAAGGCAAACCCGAAGGTCTGTGCCACGCCGGTCAGGATCATGGTGATCCCCATGAGGATGAGGGCCAGGGTGATGACAATGCGTGTCCCGAAACGGGCGGCCAGAAAGCCGCCGATGATCGCCATGGTGAGGTAGCCGATGAAGTTCCCCGTGCCGAGCAGGCCCAGCTGGGTGTAGTCGAAGTGAAGACCGTCCTTCATGGCGGGGAGAATAATCGTGTAGGCCATCCTTCCAAAGCCGTGCGCGGCAATGGTGGTCAAGAGGCCCATGAAAATCACCACCCACCCGTAATGCAGTCTGCCCTTCGCCATCATGTCCTCCTTTCCCTGGTTCCTTTCAACCCAATAGCAAGCGTCAGGCTCTCTCCCCAACCCAAACTTGCGGGCTTACAGAAAAGCGCCGTTCCCCGGTCATGCACCGTCCGCGGTGTCTTAAACGCATGACAGCGGCATCCTCTTTTCCTCTCGGCTGAATTCTGATCGCTTCAGAGCGCCATGGCCTGACCGTGCTCCAGGTGAATCAGGCGGTCCTCTATGCCGGCCTTTTTCATCTCACGCTTCATCTCCACAGGGGGGAGGTGAACAGGCTCGTCGCCCAGCCGGAACGTCCCCCAGTGGATCACGAGGAGCTGTCGAGCCTTCAGTGCCTGAAACGCCCGCACGCATTCCGCCGGATTCATGTGGCTCTGGGCCATAAACCAGCGGGGCTCGTACGCACCCAGGTTGAACACGGCCAGGTCGATATCAAAGGCCTCCCCGATCTCTGCATATCGATCGAGGTAGGCGGCATCGCCTGAAATGAAGAGGGTTCGCCCACTCGCCCCCTGAATCAGATAACTTCCCCACAGGGACCGGTTGGGACCGGTGAAGGGATCGCGCAGGGTCCAGTGGTGGCACGGAAGGAACAGGACCCGGCATTCCCCCTGCGAGTACGACTCGAACCAGTCGAGCTGGGTGCGGTTCTTCATGCCGAGGCGGTTGAAAATGTCATCGTACCCGAGGGGCGTGATCACATGCGTATCGGAAGGAAGGGAACGGAGGCTCGAGACGTCCAGATGATCGTAGTGCCCGTGGGTAATCAGCACGTGATCCGGTGCCGGCATGGATTCCAGGCCGGACACAATCGGGCTGAAGTCCTTAAACCAGAACAGGCCGGAAAAAATCGGGTCCACCAGAAAGATCCGATCCTGGTCGCGCACGAGGATGCAGGAGTGACGGAGGAACAGAACCGCGCAGTCCCCCTGCTCAAGAAACGGCCGCCAGTCCAGAAGAAGCTCCCGGATGGGTTCCTCCGCGTATTGATCCTTGAACCGATTTGGAGAAAACAGCTTCCACCGGAGGAACTTCCATGGGCCGCCTCGACCGTTCGTTGTGAACGGGTTGATGAAATAATCCGGCCCGTGGTGAAGCTTCTCCTCTGCAATGCGACGCAGGCTGATGTCCCGGGCCCTGGTGACCCGGCGTGTGATGTCTTTTGATGTCATGGCCCGTCCGATGGTTCCGCACGCAGGAAGGAACGAGAGAAGCAGTGTCCTGGAACCCCAGGACGAAACCTTCGAGAGAAAAGCGCGGCGGCTGATTCGTCGAGTGTTCATACACGCGCCATGGAGTGACCTCTACCCGGAAACCGGAATGGATCCGCGTTCCTGAAATAGAGCGAATGAACTCGCTTTTGTTCACCGTCTCGCTATTGCGTGGAAGGAAGAGCCAACCTGCACCGCATTGTCCCTACCGGGCAGGGACGCGGTATGGAACGGCCGGCAATTTGCGAACGATTCTATGAAATGATCCTCTTCAGGTCAAGGACCAAGCTTTTCATCCATCGGCATATCACGCAGTGATCGCGGTAATATAGGATATTTTCAGTAAATTTTTGTTCCTCGAAGAGACCACGGGATTCCATATGTGAATGCGCTATTTGGGCGTTTATGTCTACGAGAAGGACGAAATGTTGCGTTTATGTGTCCAAGGCGTTCCCTTTTACTCGGACACCTCTGGAAATCGCAGCATTGATCCCTATTGTTTTAGTATTGAAATTTTGCATGCATAGTAGTATTGGGCTCCCTGCGGAAAGGAGCACGGATAAAATCGAATGGAAAAGGAAACAAGCTGCATCAACTCCAGGGCTATCCTGGACTATCTGGAAGCGCAAAAGATCGGTTTGGACGGCATCCTTCGAGGTCTGGATCCGGAGATCGACAACCTGGAAGACCCTGAGGCCTTCCTGAGGGACCCTGACAACTGGACATCCACCGGTGTGGTATCCATGCTGTTTGAAAGGACGTCACGGCTGCTGAAAGACGACCATGCCGCCTACAAAATCGGAAAATATGCGACAGAAAACACGGCCCTGGGATTTGCCCAGCGGACCATGGTCAAGGCGTTCTGGTCCGTCCGAACAGGACTCAAGCACGCTCAGAAAATCAACGATCAATGGAACCGAAGCAAGAAGGTGGAGCTGGTTGACCTCAGAAGAAACGAGGCTACGGTTCGTTTGTACTGGGAACGGGACATGGATGTATCCAAGCACCTCTGCCTTTACAACAAGGCAATCTACACCCACCTTCCGATCATCTGGGGGGGGCGTAGTCTGACACTGAGGGAAACCTGCTGCCATTTCGAAGGGGCGCCTTACTGCGAATACCACCTGCAATGGCCGCTTCGAAACCGCATCCATGAGATCCTGTCCCGGTTCTTCTCGTCCAGGTCCATCCTGATGGACACCATCACCAAAATCGAGGAGGACCGGGAAACCATTGATCAGAAAAACGAAGAGCTCAAGGCCATCAATCAGGAGCTCCATCGAACCATCGAGGAGCAACGGAAATCGGAGAAAGCACTCAAGGAGAGCGAGGAGAGGTACCGACGGATTTTTGAAAATATTCAGGATGTCTACTACGAAGTGGACGTGGACGGGACCCTGCTGGAGATCAGCCCGTCCATTGAGGGCATTTCCGGGTATCGGCGGGACGAGCTCAATGGAAGCCCGATCACACGCGTGCTTGCAGATCCGAAAGAATGGAACGAACTCAAAAGGGAAATTCTGAAAAGTGGAAAGGTGGTCAACGTTGAAGTTGAACTGACGGACAAGGACGGCTCCCGGCACACCTGCGAAATCAACATGTCCCTGGAAAAGGACGAGCACGGAACCCCTGAAAAACTCATCGGGTCCATGAGAAACATCACGGAAAGGAAACGGCTTGAAGCCGGACTCCTTCAGATGCAGAAGATGGAGTCCATCGGAACCCTTGCCGGCGGCATTGCCCATAATTTCAACAACATCCTGATGGCCATTCAGGGCCGTATCTCCCTGATGATGTTGGATAAGGACGAACGCCACCCCGATATCGGACACATGAAGGGGATCGAGGATGCGGTGGAACAAGCAGCGGAGTTGACGCAGGGGCTTCTCGGGTTTGCCAGGGGCGGGAAATACGAGGTCAAGCCCACGGATCTGAACGACCTCATTGATAACGAAAGCCGGATGTTCGGACAGACCAGGAAGGAGATCCGCGTCCACGGGCATTTCGCAGACAACCTTTGGACCGCAGACGTGGATCAGGGCCAGATGCGCCAGGCCTTGCTCAATCTCTTTGTCAACGCCTGGCAGGCCATACCCGGTGAAGGGGATCTCAACGTACGGACAGAGAACGTCCGGATCGGCAGGATGGACGCTCCATCCGTCGGGATCCCTCCCGGCCCCTACGTAAAAATCTCCGTCGCCGACAACGGGGTCGGCATGAGCGACGCGGTCCGGGAAAAGATCTTCGAGCCGTTTTTTACCACACAGGAGGTGGGACAAGGCACAGGGCTTGGCCTTTCCTCGGTCTATGGGATTGTCAAGAACCACGGCGGCTTCATCAGCGTCTCGAGCGAAGAAGGACGGGGGACCACGTTCGTCCTCCACCTTCCTGCTTCACAACATCGGCTCGTTGAAGAGGAAAAGAAAGGAAAGGAAATCGTGAGGGGAGAAGGCACCGTCCTGCTTGTAGACGACGAGGAGATGATAACGGAAGTGGGAGTTCGGATGCTGGAGCACCTGGGCTACAAGGTCCTGACGGCCCGGGGAGGAATGGAGGCCCTGGAGCTTTACAAAAGCAACCGGAACCATATCGCCCTGGTGATCCTGGACATGATCATGCCTGGAATGGGCGGCGGCGAGACCTATGATCGCCTGAAGGCCCTCAATCCCGACCTGAAGGTCCTTCTTTCAAGCGGGTACAGTATCGACGGACAGGCCCAGGAGATCCTGGATCGAGGCTGCAACGGGTTTATCCAGAAGCCTTTCAACGTAGAGGGCCTCTCCTGCAAAGTCCAAGAGGTCCTGGAAACTCCGATGGAATAGCAGGATATCGCTACGTTTTCGAATCAGTGAACTCGATCCGGGAATCCCCGGCGATGAGGGCCAAGCAAGGTTGACGGTCTCGCAAAAACCCGCTCGACCGCCTGTTGGCTACACTTAAGTCACTGGAATCGTTAGAGGCAAATCTCTAGGTCTCGGCTTTCTGCGACTCCATTAAGGTTCTCAAGCAGAGGAATCATGGATCACGATCCGGTGGCTGGACGAGGCTGCACACCCCGCAACGCTCACATCGACCCACACGGCACTCCGGCGACTCCCTTTCCTCGAGGGCCAGTCGATATTCCTCCATCAGGTGTGTCTTTCGAATGCCCGTATCGATATGGTCCCAGGGCAGCGTTTCATCGAGCTCCCGGGGTCGGTAGACGAAAAAGTCCGGGTTGACCTCACTTTGAAGAAACGTCTTCTTCCAGTTCCCGTCGAGCTCGTACGCCCGATGAAGCATGCCTCCGACACGCCTGTCGCCCCGGGAGAGCAGGGACTGCAGGTAGGCCCACTTGGGGACGTCAAACGTGACATCCACACCCCCTTCCCTCCTCAGTTCCCGCCGAATGCTCTTTTGCTTTTCCTTGAGAGACGCCACCGAGTCCATGGGAAACCACTGAAAAGGGGTGAACGCCTTGGGGACGAAGCAGTTCACACTCAGACGGATCCGGCCGATCGTGCCTCTGCCCCGGGACACCTGGACTATGTGGTGCTTGAGCCTTTTTACCAGATCCGAGATTCCCTCCACGTCCTCCCGGGTCTCCGTGGGAAGCCCGATCAGGAAGTACAGCCGCAAGGAGAAGTCCTCTACCGAAGCGATCAGGCGCACGGCCTCTACGATCTGCTCCTCCGTGAGGTGTTTGTTGATCACCCGTCGCAGGCGATCGGTCCCTGCCTCCGGAGCGATGGCCACTCTCTTCTGCCCGGAGCGCTTCAGATTCTCCAGAAGCTTTGATGTCAGTGAATCCGCACGAAGAGAGGAGACCGAAAACGTCCCCCCCTTGGCGAGGATCCTGTCGGTGAGCTCATGGATTCCCGGGGTGTCCGACACCGCTGCGCTGAGGAGACCGAGCCGATCAGTGACGCCCAGCGCGCGGTCCACGGCATCCACCAGGTCCGCCTCCCGCCGCACCCGGGGAGGCCGGTACACGTAGCCTGCTGCACAGAAACGGCACGACCTTCCGCAGCCTCTCCCGAGCTCCACAAGGACCTTCTCGCCGAACTCGGTCTCCGGGGTCGTCACACTGGATACGGCCGGTGGATGGTTTGCTGGGTCCCGTATCACCCGTATCCGTTCCGGCACATCGGGGACCAGGGGCTTTGTGGATTCGAGCAGCCCATTGGATCGGTACACCGGTCGATACAGGGACGGCACGTAGAGCCCGGGGACCTCACGGGCCAGGGCGTGCAGGGTTTCAGCCCGAGGGACCCCCTTTCCAACCAGTTGTCGGCAGGCGCTGAGAAACGGACCGAGCACAGCCTCGGCTTCTCCGAGGAGAAAGGCATCGAAAAATATGGCCAGGGGCTCGGGGTTGAGGAACGTCGTAATCCCCCCACCCAGTATCAGGGGATCATCCTCACCGCGGGCACTCTGGAGCGGAGGGATTCTTCCCCACGCCAGCATGCGAAGGATGTGGGGGGCATCGTTTTCAAACGGGAGGCAAAACGCGACAAGATCGAACCGAACCAGAGGGGAAAGGGACTCCAGAGAGAGGAGCCCCCTTCCCCGTTCGGAGGGGAGGGAGGATTCCGGTTCGTCGGGGAAGAACACGCGTTCGGCCACAACGTGTTCGTTGCGGTTCAGGAGGTCGTAGACCACCTGAAACCCCAGGTTGCTCATGGCGAGCCGATAGGTGTTGGGATAGGCCAGTGCCACGGACAAGCGGCCGCCCCAATCCTTGCGGACGGTCCCGGTCTCCCGGGCGAGACGCTCCCGCTGCTGGGCGAGAATTCTATCTTCCACGCATCGGCTCCCGGCAGATGTCCGTCAACGCGGCTCGCCACCTAAGCTGGTTTTCGTCCAGGAACGTGCCTCTCTTTCATGCTCCACCCCGAAGAAATCGCGTCTTCTCTGAACGAAGTGAAGCCGTTTCTCTCAAAAAGCCACGGGGAATACAAAAGCGACGTACTGACTTTCCTTTCTACTTTCGCGGCTCCGTGTCCCGGCGAGAGAACATCGTCCTTTCCGGACGGGCGCCCTGCTAATATGCCTTGGAGTGCTTCGTCCTCATGAACGTCGGAAAATCCAGACTGTCCTTTGAAAAGGCGCGCCTTAGAAAGCCTCTCTTCTCCTCGGGCTCGTCTTCCTGGATGTCCCCGAACGGGTTCTCCTCCATCTTGGGATGCCGCTGGAACGCCGGAATCTCCAGGGACTCGGGATCGTCCTCCATGTTGTCCAGGGCGTTGCCATTGGCCCGAACGGTCCACGAGGCCTCGGCCTCCTCCTTGCTCACGTCCCGCACGCGGTCCCCGAGGTGGATCACCTTGGTGTAGTGCTCACGATCAATCCCCGTGGCGATGACGGTCATCTGCACCTCATCCCCCATGCTGTCGTCAAAAACCAGCCCGGAGAAAATTTCTGCCCCATCATCTACTTCGCCCTTGATGTACGTAAAGGCCTCATCCACCTCTTCCATGGTCATGTCGGAAGGACCGGTCAGGTTCATCAGCAGGCCCCGGGCGCCACTGACGGAGATATCCTCGAGCAGGGGGCTGTTGATCGCCTCCCGCGCCGCTTCCATGGCCCGGTCTTCGCCGCTTGCGCGACCCGTCCCCATGATCGCAGTCCCCATCTGGGCCATGACCTTTTTCACGTCTGCAAAGTCGAGATTCATGAAACCGCTGCTGTTAATAAGGTCCGAAATTCCCCGAACCGCGTTCAGCAGGACCTCGTCAGCCCGGACGAACAGGTCTCGAACCGTACTGTTCTTGCTGCCCACGGACTTGAGCCGCTCGTTCGGAATGATAATGAGGGTGTCCACTTCCTCCTTGAGTTTCTCCACCCCTTCCAGGGCCCGTCGCATCCGCTTGTCTCCCTCAAACTTGAAGGGCTTGGTAACCACAGCCACGGTCAGGGCTCCGGACTCACGGCACTCCCGTGCTATAACGGGAGACGACCCGGTGCCGGTGCCGCCCCCCATGCCCGCCGTGATAAAGACCATGTCCGCCCCTTCCGCGGCCTCGCGCACGTCGTTCACGCTCTCCTCGGCTGCGGCCTGACCGATGTCCGGGTCCGATCCGGCCCCCAGGCCTCTTGTAAGAGAGGTCCCGAGTTGAATCTTGGAGGAGCAGGTCGACCGATCCAGGTCCTGGCTGTCCGTGTTGGCGGTGATGAAGTCCACCCCCTTGAGCTTGGCGGAAATCATGTTGTTGATGGCGTTTCCACCTGCCCCACCGACACCGAAGACCTTGATCTTGGCGCTGTACCTCTTTTCCGTGTCATCTACAAATTCAAACTTCATGTCCATCCCTCCTTTCCGCGCTGGGGTTTCCCCTGACGAACTTATATGATTTCCTTGAACCATTTCTTCATCCTGTCCATGACTCGCCCGAAAATATTCGTGTCCCGAATCCTGAACTTTTTCCCTTTTTTGCTTCTTTTTGCACCGTAGAGCACCAGCCCGACGGCCGTGGCATACATGGGCTTATTGACCACTTCCACCAGCCCCTTGATCTCTCGAGGATACCCAATGCGAGAAGGCGCCTTGAAAATCGCTTCCGCCATCTCTGCAATCCCTGAGAGTTCCGCCGATCCGCCCGTGACCACCACCCCCGAATTGATCGTGTCGGAGAACCCCGATCGCATGAGATCGTTGTGAATCAGGGTGAAAATCTCCTCCACGCGCGGCTCCAGAATTTCGCCCAGAATCCGCCTGGAGAGCACCCGCGCCTTCCTGTCGCCGACCCCGGGAACCTCGACCGTCTCGTCCTCTCCGATCATCGAGCAGAGCGCACACCCATACTTCATCTTGATCCTCTCCGCCTCCTTGCGCGCGGTCCTCAGACCGATGGACAAGTCATAGGTCAGGTTGTCTCCCCCAAGGGAGAGGACCGATGTGTGCTTGATGGAGCCCTTGGAAAAAACCGCCATGTCCGTGGTGCCTCCGCCGAAGTCAACGAGCGCCGCGCCCAGCGTACGCTCTTCTTCAGACAGCACGGCTTCGCTGGACGCCAGGGACTCCAGAACGATGTCCGAGACGTCCAGGCCCGCCCGGTTCGCACACTTGATGATGTTCTGCGCAGAGGTAACAGCCCCGGTGACGATGTGAATCTTGGCTTCCAGCCGGACACCGGACATGCCCAGGGGGTCCATTATTCCGTTCTGATCGTCCACAATGAATTCCTGGGTCAGGATATGAATGACTTCCCGATCCATGGGGATGGCCACGGCGCTGGCGGCCTCGATCACACGATCGACGTCCTTCCGGGTCACCTCCCGCTCCTTGAGCGGAATGACCCCGTGACTGTTGAACCCCTTGATGTGCCCTCCGGCGATCCCCGCGTAGACCGAGCTGATCTCGCAGCCCGCCATGGTCTCCGCTTCTTCGATCGCCTCCTTGATGGAGTTCACCGTCTTCTCTATATTGATCACCACACCCTTTCGAAGCCCCTCCGAAGGATGACTGCCAATTCCGATGATTTCGACTCCGTCCGGCTGCAGCTCTCCGACCACTGCGCAGATCTTGGTCGTCCCGATGTCCAGTCCAACAATGAGCTCTCCAGCCATGCCCCGAACTCCTTCCTTTTCCCCGCGATGACTTGCACCATGCAAGAACGCGCCGACGGGCCTATCCCTTCTTGAACGAAACTACCGCCCCGTCCCGGTAGTGGAGATTGATTCCCATGACTTGTTGAACCTGTCTGGTCTCCTTCAGGTGATCGACCACTCGACTCAGCTCATCGAGCTTTCTTTCCAGGTCGCGCGCTCCCACCTCTACAATGGCGGGCAGAGAACGAAAGTAGAGGGAGACGTTTCCCCCGCTCTGGAGATGGACCTCCGCGATTTCTTCACGCATCCAAGGCTCTTCGCAGCCTTCAAGCACATTGAGGATGTGGGCGGCAAGTCTAAGGGAAATCTTGCGCTCTTCTTCATTTTCCAGGGCCCCCGTGATGACCGGGTAATCCACGGGCTCGGACACCCCAACCTCCTTGAACATCTCGCCCTCCCGGTTCATGTAGAATAGACCATCCATGGAAACTACGGCCCGGGGTTCTTCACGATGCGCCTTCATCACCAGGGTGTGAGGGTATCTCTTTTCCAGATCCAGGGACCTCACCCAAGGGTGCCTTTCGAGATTCTGCCTGAGCTCCCGAAGGTTCACCTCCAAAAGGGATACGCCCGAGCGCAGGCCGGAAAGCTCCAGGAGTTCCCGCTTGATGTCATCATCGACGCCCGTAATGGCGACCCGCTCCAGTCGAATGTACGGGGAGTTCACCAGGTACTGGTATCCCGCCAGGAACAACACACTGATCATCATAAGGCACACCAAAAGGCAGGCGACCTTGATAAAGGACGAACTCATCCAGCAGAGCACCTGCCACGCCGCTGCCAGGGGTCGTCTCCCCTTGCTTGGGGTCTCCTGCGTTTTCGAGTTTTCGCCCATTCTTTCCATCACCCCCTTGGAACGCGCCGATCCCGCTCCAGGGGCAATCCGCGTCGTTTCGATCAGAACCCGATCACGCGGACCTCAGGCTCCAAAGCAATACCGGTGCGGCGAAGGACTTCCCCACGGGCCTTCGTCATGAGCCCATGGATATCCGCCGCGGTTGCGCCGCCCGTGTTGACGATCCAGTTTGCGTGCTCGGACGAAATGACGGCCCCGCCGAGTCGTTCTCCCTTGAGCCCTGCCTTCTCCACCAGCCTTCCCGCTGAATCACCCGGCGGATTCCGGAAAACCGAACCGGCCGAAGGAAACCCCCGAGGCTGGCTCTTCCGACGACGTTCGAGGTTCCCCGCAATACGCCGGGATACGGCAGCCGAATCAATCAATCGAACCGCGAACCAGACTCGGGTGACCACGGCTCCATGCGGCAGAGAACACCGTCGATAGCCGAACTCCAAGTCCTTCGGTAAGACATGAACGGGTTCTTTGCCTGGAATCGCCAACTCCACACGCTCCACCACTTCTCCGGTTTCCCGTCCGAACGATCCTGCGTTCATGGCCACCGCACCGCCGGCAGTCCCCGGGATACCGGCCAGGAACTCGAGCCCTCCGAACCCCTTGTCCGCGCAAACGTCCAGAAGCCTTCGGTTGGCGGCTCCGCCCCCTGCCGCGAGCACTCCATTCCGCCGGGATCCCTCCAATGCTGCCAGGGTCCCGCGAAGCCGAATGACAACGCCGTCGTATCCCCGGTCACCGATCAACACGTTGCTGCCCTTTCCCAACACCAGCCACGGGACGGATTGCGCCTCCAGGAGAGCAAGCATGCGAAGCAGCCCCTCCATATCCCGCGCCCGAAAAAATGCGGCAGCCTTCCCACCTACCCGATAGGTCGTGTAAAGCCGCATGGGACAATCAAACCGGACGTTGGACCCTGCGATCTCGCGAAGCATTTTGCGGTGTCTCGGTTCCATAATCCGCTCCGGCCCTTTCGCAGACCGCTTGGTTTTCCTTTCTCTTGCGTTGACCCACCCTGAAATCGTGTTTTCCACAATCCCGAGCTCCGACGCTCGTTGCGCTGCGGCGTCCGCGTATCCCCTCACGCTTCCGCTCCCGACGTCCCCGGTTCGAGGGTCTCCAGCAGGGCCTCTCCCACGCGGTACACATCCCCTGCCCCCAGAGTCAGAAGGACGTCGCCGGACCGGATTGTGGCCTCGAGGTAGCTTTGAATGCCCGCCAGATCCTCGCCGAGAACAACCTCCCGGTGGCCGTGCTCCTTGACCCCCCGGTAAAGCCAGGCGGCATCCACACCCTCGATGGGGGCCTCACTCGCTCCGTAGATGGGGGCGATGATCAGGAGGTCCGCCTGGTTGAAGCTCAGCACGAAACGGTCGTACAGGGCCCGCGTCCGCGAGTAGCGATGGGGCTGAAACACCACCACCAGGCGTCGATTGGGCCAGCAAGCCCTTGCCGTTTCCAGGGTGTGGACGATCTCCGTGGGATGGTGCCCGTAGTCGTCCATGACAAGGACTCCCTGCCGTTCCCCCTTGAGTTGAAATCGCCGAGCCAACCCCCCGAGGCTTCGAAGTCCTCCGCGGATGTCCTCCAGGTCGACCTCCAGCTCCAGCCCCACAGCAACGGCCGCCAGGGCATTGAGCACGTTGTGCCTACCCGGCATGCCCACCACAATGCGGCCCAGAGAGCGATCCTGGTGAAGAATTTCAAAAGAGGCGGAAAAATCTTGCATCTCTACTTCCTTCGCCTGCACGTCCGCCTGGGAGGTCATCCCGTAGGTCAGATAGCGTTTGCGCAGGCGGGGGAGAATGCCCTGAATCTCCTCGTTGTCCAGACAGAGCACGGCCGAGCCGTAAAACGGGATCTTGTTCACAAAATCCACGAACGCAGTCCTCAAGTTGTCCATGGTCCCGTAGTGCTCAATGTGCTCATAGTCCATGTTCGTCACCACCGCGATGGTGGGAGAAAGAAGCATAAAGGAGCCGTCGCTCTCGTCCGACTCCGCCACGAGGATGTCCCCCTGCCCCAGCTTTGCGTTGGAACCTCCCCAGATGTCCAGCCGGCCGCCGATCACCACCGTAGGATCCAAATCCGCGCTCGTTAATATGGACGCAATCATCGATGTCGTGGTGGTCTTGCCATGGGCCCCGGCCACGGCCACGCCGTACTTGAGCCTCATGAGCTCAGCCAGCATCTCCGCACGGGGAATCACAGGGACGAATCTCTCCGTGGCCGCACGAACCTCCGGGTTTTCCGTGGGAACGGCCGAGGAGTAAACCACCACATCCGCCCCCTCGGCATGCTCCGCCCTGTGGCCCGAAAAGACGCGAGCGCCCATGGCGGCCAACCGGCGGGTCACCGAGGACTCACGAATATCCGAGCCGCTGACCTCATAGCCGAGGTTGAGCAGAAGCTCGGCAATACCGCTCATCCCGATGCCGCCGATGCCCACGAAGTGAATGTGATGAACCTTGCCGAACGTTTTCATTCGCTTTTCAACTTCCCGGCCGAACGCCCTCTTTCCTGGCGGTCAGCGCTTCCAACCCGTCTACAATGGCACGTGCCGCTTCTGGATGCTTTCTGTCCCGGGCCCGCTCTCCCATCTCCCGAAGGGCCTCACGGTCGCTGTCAAGCCTTGCCAGAACGTGGGCCAGGGATCGGCCGCTCAGCTCCGACTGCAGGAGAAGCACCGCACCGCCGGCATCTGAGAGCGCTCGGGCGTTCGTCACCTGGTGGTTGTTGGTCGCATACGGGTAAGGAACGAGCACCGAAGGTTTCCCCAGGGAGGCCAGCTCCGCTACCGTGCTTGCGCCTGCCCGGCCCACCACGAGATCGGTTTCGAGATAAGCCTCGGCCATGTCGTCGATGAACGGGGTCACCACACCTCGAAGGCCCAGCTCCGTATACAGCCTCAGCACCCGTTCATAGTCCCCTTTTCCCGTCTGGTGCACCACGCGAATAGCCCGCCCCTTCTTCTTGAGTATGCCCAGTGCCGCCACCACTGCCGTGTTCACAGCCCTGGCGCCCTGACTTCCTCCGACTACCAGCACGCTGAAGGCCCCGTCTTCCGACCGGAGCGGTCTCTCAGCTTGAAGAAGCTCTTCGCGCACGGGGTTCCCGGTGAAGACCAGCGTACCTGTCGGGAATTTCGCCCGGCTCTCCTCAAAGGAGATGAACACCCGATCCACGATCCGACAGAGCAGCCGATTCGTGAGGCCGGGAAACGAGTTCTGCTCGTGCACGGCTGTGGGAATCTTCAGGGTCCGCGCGGCTACACAGACCGGACCGGACGAGTACCCGCCTACGCCCAGGACCGCTACCGGCGAAAAGCTCCGCAGAACCCGCCGTGCCTGGAAAAAGCTTCGGGGAAGTGCGAGGACGACCCTCGCGCCCTTTCTCCATCCCCTGCCCATCAGTCCTTCCACCTGAATGCTCGCCTGGCGAAAGCCGGAGCGCTCCAGGATGTGCCGTTCCATGGGACGGTTCCCGGTCACGAACAGGATCTCCGCATCCGGCCGCCGTTGCACGATCTCCCGGGCGGTGGCAAGGCCGGGAAAAAGATGCCCCCCGGTTCCCCCGCCCGCGATCAGGACGCGATATCCTTTTCCGCCAGGCATCGTTCGCGGCTTCGGATCGGCTTCAGAGCGCGTGTCCATCGTTTCCTTTCATCCGCCTAACGATCGTTCTCCTTCCCTGCCCTCGTGCTCCTTCACCTAGCTCTTCTGGGCGATGCTCAACAGGATCCCGATGCCCAGCAGGTTCACCACAAGGGAGGAGCCGCCATAGCTGATCAGGGGCAGAGTCAGGCCCTTTGTGGGAAGAAGACCCATGACCACCCCCATGTTGATGAGCACCTGAAGCCCCAGAAAGGAACTGATTCCCAGGGCCAGGTAGGTGCTGTACAGGTCCCGCGCGTTGAGTGCCGCTCGAATGCCCCGCATGATGAGGAAGGCAAAGAGCATGACTACGGTGAACACACCCAGCAACCCGACTTCTTCCGCAATGATGGAGAGGATGAAATCCGTATGGGGCTCCGGAAGGTACAACAGCTTCTGCTTGCTGTTGCCGAGGCCCACACCGAAAAGGCCTCCGGACCCGAACGCGAGAAAACTGTGAATGATCTGAAAACCGAGCCCATGTGGATCCTTCCACGGTTCCAGAAACGCCCACCAACGGCGAAGCCGATATGGCTCCAGCCAGATCAGGAAACCGACAATCGGTGCGAACGCCAGCACCAGAGACACCAGTTGATAGGTGCGGACCCCTCCTACGAAGAGGACCATCATCATCCAGCTCCCGATGATTACAGCGGTCCCCAGGTCCGGCTGAAGCACGATCAGGGTCATGAACACGCCCGCGATCAGAAGGTGCGGCAGGAGCCCCTTGGAAAACGAGCCCATGTCATGCCCCTTCTTGGCCATGGAGTAAGCCATGTACACGGCCAGGGCGAGCTTGGCGAACTCCGAAGGCTGAAAGGACAGCCCTGCGAAGCTAAGCCATCGGCTGGCCCCACCGACGGTTTTCCCGACCCCGGGAATGAGAAGCGCTACGAGCAGAATGAGACTTACAAAAAGCATGGGATATGCGCACCGGGCATAGAAGCTGCTGGGGATGTTCTTGGCCACGATCAGGAGAAACAACCCCACCAGGCAAAACACCCCCTGCCGCTTGAGGAAGTAGTAGCTGTCCCCGAGCTTGTGTTCCGCCAGAAAGGAGCTCGAGCTGTAGATGAACACCAATCCGAGCCCCACGAGAAGCAGGCAAGGGATCAGGATCCCGTAATCCGTTCCCTGCCTCTCAGGTCGTTTCGCAGCCATCCTTCAGTCTCCGCACCGCTTCGGCAAACACGCGCCCCCGGTGGGCGTAATCCACGAACATGTCAAAGCTGGAGCAGGCAGGCGCAAGAAGCAATGCATCTCCGGGCTCGGCCAGGGACAGGGCTTCGCTCACGGCCAGATCCATGTTCTCTGCCAGCCGATAGGGGACCACTCCTCCCAGGGACCGAGCCAGGAGGGACCTGGCCTCCCCCAGTAACACCGCAAACCGAACGCGACCGCTCGCCGCCTGCACCAGGGGGCCGTAATCAGCGCCCTTGTGACGACCACCGGCGATCAGGACGACGGGCCGCTCGAAACTTTCCAGGGCACGGACGGCTGCATCCACGTTCGTGGCCTTGGAGTCATCGTACACGTCCACCCCTTGCACGTTTTCCACCCACGCCATGCGATGGGGAAGCCCTTGAAACCCTTCAATGACCCGTTGCACCGCTTCCGGCTCCGCGCCCATGGTCATGGCGGCGAGCGATGCCGCCATGAGGTTTTCCCGGTTGTGCCTGCCGGGGAGAAGAAAACCTTTCAGCGGAAAATGTCGGACTTCCTCATGGGGGAAAACCGTCACCATGCAGTCCTTCTCAATCCAAGCCGCCCGGCCCACCGCCTTTTTCATGCCGTAGCGAAGGACACGAAGGGCGTTGCCCGGGGTCACTTGTCGAAGTCGATCATCGTCGTCATTCAGGATCACCGCCTGGCCGGGCTCCTGATTTCGAAAAATGCGCAGCTTGCTTTGCACATAGGCCTCGTAATCCGGGTAGCGATCCAGGTGATCGGGGCTGATGTTCAAAATCACCGAGACCTCGGGGCGAAAGCTCTCCAACGTGTCCAACTGGAAGCTCGAGACCTCCACCACACCGCAATCGTAATCTCGGCGCCCGGTCACCAGGTTCATGAGAGGAGTGCCGATGTTTCCTCCGACGAAAACGCGACGGTCCGCGCCTCGAAGCATGTCCCCTAGAAGCGCCGTCACCGTGGACTTCCCGTTCGTACCGGTCACACCAGCCATGGGAATATCCAGCCATCGACAGGCCAGCTCCATCTCCCCAATGACCGGAATTCCGCACTCCCGTGCGGAGCGAATGGGGTCGATTTCAGGGGGCACGCCCGGACTGATCACGATCCAGTCCGCTTTTTGAAACGTCTCTTTGCCGTGCCCCCCCGTTTCCAACCTCATGCCCGCATCCCTGGCCTTCTGAAGGATGTCCGGGTCGAAGGCCGAGACCTTGCGTACGTCGCTGACCGTAACCTCAGCCCCCTCGCCGGCGAGCCAAAGGGCCGCAGCCAGGCCGGACCTTCCCAACCCGACCACCACTACGCTTGCACCCTGAACCTTCAGTTCTTTCTCCAATCCCTTCGTCCTGTCGGGAAAACGTGTTTTTCGTAAAACCGGCATACCTTCCTGGAAAAAACGT
>JASFQI010000014.1:0-29576 GCA_050115555.1 Desulfobacteraceae bacterium | reverse complement strand
ATGCATACGTTCAGCAATGTCTTTCGAGCCGTGCTTCTCGAGCTCCTTGAACGCCCTTTGACCCGGTTGGAGATGCGGGATGCGCTGAACCGAATGAAGAGCCGTGGGGAACGCCGCATCCGGAAGGTGCAGCTGGGTCTGGCGAGCACCCTGGATCGCGCCGTGGAACGGAATATCCTGGAGAAGAAGGACGGGTTGTACCATCTCACTCCGGCCGGAAGAGAGATGGCGGAACACATGGAGATGGTGATTCCGGCCTTCGTGCAGTGGGCCTATTCTCCCCAGACCGCAGCCCTTTTCTCTATATGGGTCCATGTCGTGCTCAGCGGGCTCAAGCTCGGTATCGGCGTGCTTTCCCGATCCGCCGGATTGATCGCCGACGGCATCGACAACACCGTGGACACCCTGTCCTCCTTTCTGGTCTGGCTCGGCCTAAAATACGACAAGGAGAAGCTGGCGTCTCTTTTCATCCTGGGTACCATGCTTCTCTCGGTGGTAGGTGTAGGCATGGCCACGACAGCAAAAATCGTTCACCCGACCCCCATCCGCGAGGGGGTCCTCGCTTTCGCCGTCTCCGGCGTCTGCGGTCTGGTGATGCTCGGCCTCTCCGCCTACCAGTACCTGGTCGGCCGAAAGAAAGCGAACCTTCCCATCCTGTGCCAGGCCGTGGATTCGCGCAATCACGTGTACACGTCCTTGCTGGTCTGTGGCGGGATTCTACTGTCCTTCCTGGCCGATCTGTGGAGCATGCCCTGGCTTTACTACGGGGACCCGGTCGCCTCGGCCGTCATCGGTCTCCTGATCCTGCGCGGGGTCGTGGATCTGGTGCAGGAGATGTTCCGAAAGGAAGAAGGGGAGGTCCGTGTCTCCCACTTCATGAAACGAGCGCAGGAAAGGCGAAGAGCTGGCATCATCCTCAACTGGCTCGAAGGACAGCTCCATTCCACATCGATTACACCGCGGGAGTTGGAGAAACGGTTCACTGAGGATTTCTGCGAGCAGACCCCACGCGTATTCGCACTCACCGGGATGGATGTCCTGCCGAGACGCACGGAGGTTCTCAAGGATTATCTGGATCTTTTTGTAGAGCAGCAAAAGCTTCTCTACGACGACGGGAAGTACTGGTTCCTGTCGAAGTAAATGGCTGCGAAGAGAGGAAGGGGACTGGGCACGTGGTTAAATTCATAAGTTTTGGAATAAAACTTATGAATTTAACCACGTGCCCAATTCTGATCCCCTTGCTTCATCAAAAGTAGCGGGTTACCCAGAGAAAGGCCTGCTCCGGGGCGGGGGTGAGCCACGGGGTGCCGGGGATGGCCCAGCCGTCGAACTCCGTGCCCGGTCCCCCGTAGGGGAGGGTTGCGCCCAGGGTGAGCTGGACGTTGCGGCTCACATCCCACACGGCGCGGGGCTGGATCAGCCCTGACGGCTCATTGAGCCGGTGGATCGCGGTGAGGAGGAGGTTGACCAGGGGGTGGATCTCCACCTGGAGGTGTCCGGCAAGGTAAGCCCTTCCCAGGGTGAAACGTTCTCCCCGCTGGAGACAGTCCAGGAGCTGGGGGTTTTGAAGGGCGTCCGCAGGGTCGCTCTCGCCCAGTCCGGAGTAGAAGAACTCCAGGTAGCCGTACAGGTTTTTTTCCCACCATACCCATGAGTAATCCACGTTCGCTACAAGGTTGAGGTACCCGTTTTGCTCCTCGTCCCGGTCCAGGAAGGTCCAGGTGGCGTCCATGCGCCAGGCCGCGCCCCCGGCATAACCCGTGGCCCCGAATCCGATCACGGTGTCCTCATAGTGGCGCGCAGCCAGGACGTCCAGCTCCACCGGACCCGGGGCCAGATGGACCTTGGCGGCAAGGGAGCTCTGGTCCCAGTTCACGCCCCCGGTTTCCGGCGACCGGTGGGGCACGTAGATCACCTGGGCCTCACCGGTCCTTGCCAAAGGAAAGCGGATCGCCGCCATATCGTCGCCCGCCTTGTACTCTCGTTCAATGTCCGTAGGAGCAAACGGGTTGACCAGGTCCATAGGATTGAAGAGCAGTCCGTTTCCCCAGGTCGCGGCCTGTCGCCCGATACGGATCACGACCGGGCCGGGTGTCCAGGCCAGGAAGAGGCGATCGAGCCGGTGGACGATGCGGTGGTCGTCGCGTTCATGCACGGCATGGGTCAGATCCAGGAACCGCCGGTCGTCTTCGGTCCGCGGCGTCAGAAAGCCGAGCTCGGAGGATAGACCGGGAAAGCGTTGGCCAAGATCGGCCTGCGCTTCTTGGGTGTCCCCTCCTGATAGCAGAACCTCGTAGTGGGCTTCGCCGTACACATCGTCGTGAAAGAAGGTCCGGTTCGTGATGCGGCCTTCCAGGGCACCGTCCACGAAGGTGCCCGCACCCACCGGCCCGTAGAGGGAGTGATCGCTCATGTGCGAGGCCGTTCCCCGAAGCTTAAGGTGCCCACCCCAGCGGGTGTCGAAACCGATCCATGAGCTTGCCGGCGCTTCGGCAGGGGATTCCGAGGCGGCCTGCGCAAGGGAGGCGATCGCAGACACCAGAACGGCCAGCAGCAGGGAAAAGCGGATCATGAGCCCTTCCCCTCCCGGATTTCGTCCTCGGCTACCCGCCCGTCCCGAATGCGGACCAGCCTGCGCGCGTGTTCCATGACCATCCGGTCGTGGGTGGAGAAGATGAAGGTCACGCCTTTGGCCTCGTTCATTTCGCGCATCATCTCCATGAGGCTGGTGCCTGTCTTGGTGTCCAGGTTCGCGGTGGGCTCGTCGGCGAGCACAATGCTCGGACTCGAGACCACGGCCCGGGCCACGGCCACCCGCTGCTGCTGCCCGCCGGAGAGCTCGGCGGGGCGGCGGTCGTATAGCCCCTCGAGTCCTACATCGTCCAGTATGGCGCGCGCGCGGTCCCGGCGCTCCCGCGAAGGCACCCCTTGAAGGAGCATGACGTACTCAACGTTTTCAATGGCCGAGAGCACAGGGATCAGGTTGTAGGACTGAAACACAAAGCCCACGTGGTGAAGTCGCAGGTCGGCCAGCTCGGACTCGCTCATGGATTCCAGGGCGTTTCCATCCACCTGCACGTGTCCGGAATCGGCGCGGTCGAGTCCTCCGATCAGGTTCAGGAGGGTGGTCTTGCCCGAGCCCGATGGGCCGGCCAACGCCATGAAATCCCCCTTGGGCACGTCCAGGGTCACCCCGTTCAACGCGGAGATGCGGAGCTTGCCCTGTTCATAGGTCTTGACCACTTCCGTTGTGCGCACAATGGGCTCTGCGTTCATTTTGGTCCCTTTCGGAGGTCGCGTATCGTGCTCTCCGGTTTTTGCAGTTTTCCTTGCACCTTGAAAATGCTTTGCTTGCGCATACCTCACCCGCCTGCGGCAGGACTGCGGAGAGATTCAATGGTCGTTCCTTTTTTCCCTTTCACCTTTTTCCTCTCACCTGATCCTAGACGTGCATCAGGGCCTCCACCGGCGTGAACCGGGCCGCCTTGAGCGCGGGGTAGAGGCTCACCACGAGACCCAGTACGAGCACCACGGCGTTGGCCAGGACAAAATCGAGCCATTGGATCTGCGGAAAGATGACGCGGGGCATGCCCACGTACTCCAGACCCGCAGCCAGGGAGGAAAGGTCGATTCCCGTGCCGGCGAGTGCGGAAGTGCTCAGAATTCCCAGCAGGTTTCCTGCGGTCGTGCCGAGAACCAGGAGCAGGAGGGACTCGACGAGCACGACCTGGACAATGCCCCTTGGCTTTAGACCCAGGGCCTTGAGGAGCCCGAACTCCCGAATTCGTTCGAACACGGCCATGAGCAGAGTGTTTACGATGCCGAAGGCCATGGCGATGAATACGACCAGGAACCATATGAAAATGAAGGTGTCGTAGAGCTCCAGCATCACCCGCACCATGGGGAGGAGGTCCTGCCAGCTCTGGATCGACAGGGAGGGCGTGTCGAGATCCTCCCGGATCGCCTGCGCAACGTTCAGGGCCTGCCCGTGGCTCGGCAGGAGCACGGAGACCTCGGTGATTTCGTTCTCGAGCCCCAGCATTTCCCGGGCGGCCTTGTCAGTGACGAACACGAACTGCTTCTCCGTGGCTTCCATCTCCGCTCGAAAGAGCCCCCGGATACGAAAGGCCCGGGAGGCCACCTCACCGTTCGTGTCCCGGCTCATGAGCACAAGTCTGCGATCCAGCCGGGTCTCGAAGTCCTCGACCAGACTGCGGCCCACCAGAATACCCTGACGGTCGTTTGGTTCGAGGTAGGTTCCCTCGACCACGGCATGGCCGATAAAGGAGACCCGGGCCTCCTGAACGGGATCCACTCCCACCAGGGTCACGCCGCGGGCGTGACGCGCGTTGTTCACAATAGCATTGACCCGGATGCGCTCCGTCCATTGGGAACCCGGGGGGAGGGTTTTCTTCAAGGTCCGGCGTAGGATCTCCGGGTTGGAGATGCGATTTTGAATCACAGGGTCGTCCCGAAAGCCCCGGTGATGGATCTGGATGTGCCCGGTGAGGGTGGCAATCCCGTTTTGGAGGAACTGGTCCGCCACACCCCGCATCAGGGCCCCCAGGAAGATCATGCTCCAGACACCGATGACCACGGCCGTCAGGATGACGAGCGTTCTTCGAGGGTTCCGCCAGATGTTGCGCCAGGCCAGTTGCATTTGCATGGGTTCACGGTCTCCATGGGGGCATTCCGCCCCTTATTTCATCACTGGGGTACGGCCATCGCATCCACCGGACGAAGCCGACGGACTTGCAGGGTCGGGTAAATGACGGCGAACGAGGTGATCAGGAGCACCACGGCCGTGCCCACACTCACGGACAGGAGAGAGAGCTCCGGGTACATACGCTCGGGAAGGCCGAACTGCCGAAGGATCTCAGAGGTCCCCGAGAAGTGGATGCCGTGTGCCTGGAAGTAAGCGGTCACGGCCATACCCAAAAGGATCCCCAGGGCGACACCCAGGCCGGTCATGAGGCTGCATTCGGCCAGGATCAGCCGGGAGAGCCTTCCCGGTCGACTCCCCAGCGCCATGAGCACGCCGAACTCCTTCTTGCGTTCAAAGATGGCCATGAGAAACGTGTTCATGATGCTGAAGGCCACCACCAGGATGAGGATCACGTAAAAGAGGAACCCGCTGACCAGGTCCATCTGAATACTTTGAATGAGCCCGGGCATGAGCTCCTTCCAGTCGAGCACCACCAGGCCGTCCCCTGCATGGTTCTCTTGGAGCGCGGAGGCCAGACGCTGCTTGATTCGTGGAACGGCATCCAGGTTTTTGCCCAGCACGACCACCTCGTGCACGGCCCCGCGCATCGCGTAAACCTCCTGAAACACGGGGAGGGGAATCTGCATGGTGGAGCGGTCCAGCTCGTCCTGCCCGGATTCGAAGATGCCTTTGACCCGCACGGCAGTGGCGGCGATGGACCCGTCCCTGCCCTGTCCCAGGAGCACCACCTCGTCACCCACCTCCACCCGGAGATTACGGGCCAGGAGCCGTCCCAGCAAGGCCTCGTTCCCATCACCGGTTGCGAGGTATGCACCCTCTCGTACCAGGGTTTCGAGGGTGCTGACCCGGGCTTCGTGCTCCGGCTCAATACCCACCACGAGTGCGGCATAGCTCCGCTCGTTCGAGGACACCAGGGAGAACGCGCTGGCTCGCGCCGTATACGCCGCGACCTCAGGGATTGCCTCCAGCAGGGACTGGATCGCGGCGGGATCGCGCACCACCTGCCCCATCCGCTGCTTTTCGTGGTACCCCTCTGCCTGGATCTGGAGGTGGCCGGAGTGGGCGGCGACGGCCGAGTTGATCATGGTCTCATAGGAGCCGAACTGCCAGGAAAGCATGAAGATGAGCACCAGGGCGGCAAACGCCACGGCAGACATGGTCAGGACACTCCGACGGGGGTGCCGCCACACGTTTCGCCAGGCCATCTGAATTGTAAGAGAGGTCATTTCTCATGCTGCCTTTTGTGTATTCGTTTCCCCTTACTCCTCTATCCCTTTAATCCTGTAATCCTGATTTTTTCTACCGCTCCGGCGAACGCAGGTTCGAGAGGGTGAAGGTGACATCGGGGATCGGCTCGTCGAATTCCACCTCCAGGTAGTCCAGGCGGGTGTACTCGTCCGGGGCGTCCGCTTTTTGCATGGTCCACGTCGCGGGAAAGAGCTTTCCCCCGAGCATGCGGATATCGCTCGCTCTCATAGCCTTTACCGGCTGCATGTCCTCGTCGTAGAACACCTCCTCGAGAAAGATGTGATCCTCTCGAATGCAGAGGGTCTGCTTGCCCCAGACCACGGGCGCCATGGGTTTGGGCATGGATTCGATCCGGTACACGGTCATGCCGTCCCGGGTCTCCGTTCCCAGGATGCGGTGGTCGTAGTCCCGGATCAGGCTGTCGCTTTTGGCCAGGTCGTTGTTGGAGAAGTCCGATCCCATCCAGGCCTGGCTCATCATGGAAGGGGGCACCTTGATCACACGGTTGATCTTGGGGTTGTACATCCACATCTCGGGGCCCTTTTTCAGGGTGCCGTTCCCCCGGTCCTTGGGCGGGGCCAGGGTGCGGAAAAGACTCGTGTCTTCTCCCTGTGTCCAGGCCTTGATGGTGAAGGTCCGCTCCCATTCCGGTCGGTGGATGGTCATGTCCACGCGGCTCACCGAGGTCTTTCCGCGGTAGTAGTGAAAGCTCGCTTCCACGAGTTGCTGGGCGTCCATTGCCCGCACAACGCGCGGCCCGAGAACCAGGACCGGCAAAAGCAAGGCGAAAAGAAAAAGCGTTCGGGAAAAAAAAGTCATGGTGTCCTCCGAATCGGCCCGTCCAGCGCAGGGCATTCCGGGGCCGCCAGGCCTCGAAGCACCACGGAAAGGAAGCGGTCCGTGGTGGTTTCGAGATCGAACGTGTCATCGAACCAGGCCTGGAGAATCAGGGCGTCCCAGGTCCCCACCAGGGCGGCGGCCACGGCGTCCGGGTCCACATCGTTCTGAAACTCCCCTCGATCCATGCCTTCCAGAATGAGCCCGGACACAATGCCCCGAAAGTTGCTGTAGATTTGCCGAAACACGTCCATGAACCGGTCACGGTGCTGCGAGGAGGCCGAGGCGGACCAGAACTCCATGACCAGGCCGTAGAACTCGTTCATGTCGGCCCACTGATCGAGAAGAGACCGGCTCAGGGCGCGAAGCTTTTCAGAGGCCGTGGCTCCCAGCGCGGATACGCCGATGCGGGCCCTAGTCCAGGAGGTCTCGGCGATCCATTCAAAGACCGCAAAGAAGAGGTCGTCCTTGCTCGAGACGTACCCGTAAATCGTGCCCTTCCCCACGCCGGCCTCGGTGGCGATTTCGGCCACCGAGGCGCTGAAAAAGCCCTTTCGGGCAAAGACCCGGGCAGCGGCCGCGATAATGCGTTCTCGTTTTTGTGAAGGCTTCAAAGGCATGGAAAACCGAAAAATGACCAAATGGTCGATTATAACTTATTAATATTGCATTAATAAAATTTTTACTTGCTTTCCGACCGACTGGTCAGTATTATCTTTCTTCCATGTGATCCTGTCAAGAGAAATGTGATGGAGTCGCAGAAGGCCAGGCAGGCGAGGGGTCAGTTTTTCCTTTGAAGGAGGAGCTCATAGGCCGCTTGAACGCGGACAAAGGTCTCGTTCTCCCCGCCTCGGTCCGGGTGGGCTTCCTTGGCCTTGGCGCGGTACGCCCGGGTGAGGTTCCGGCGGTCCATGTCATGGAACGCCTCGGGGTCGATGCCCAGCAGGCGGCACGCTTCCTTTTCGTTCCCGCTGAACGCGGGGATCTGGCTTTTCCAGATGAAATCCTCCACGTACTCCCGCCAGGGGCCCTGCCTCGGCTGGTCGAAGTAGAGGATGATATAGCGAACCAGGTAGTCGTGGAGTCGGTCAGGATCGTGGCCGGGCACCCCGGAGAAAAAGGAGCCGTCAAGGTTCAGTCGGCAGACGTTCTGGACAAACACGTCGTCAACCCTGTCCGGGTCCAGGGCCTCGGGGCGGTTGCGCGTGAGCAAGTGCTGGAACTGGTCCTGACAGCGCAGGGCCGTGTAAAGGTAGGGCCGCGTTTCCCAGGGCGGAAGCTCGCGCTCCATGTCCTCCAGGACCTGCTCGATTTCATCCCGGCTCTTGTTGAGAAGGACGTTTAGAAAAGGCCAGGGACGTGCATTCAGGTTTCCGATGTCCACCCGGCCGCAACGCAGGTAGTGGATCCGTCGTTTGTCAAACTCGTGGAGTGCCTGCTGGCGTTGAAACAGCTCATCGCGGGAATAGGCTTTCCAAGGCTTCCGCACGGGATCGGCCCGCTGGAACTGCTCCACGATCCGGCGAATGCGCGGATCCACATACGGTAGAAACAGGGACTCCAGCTCGCGGTCCGTGAAGTCGGCTCCAATATCCAGGAGCGTCTCTTCCAGGTCCTCACGGACGTAAAAGCTGTTGCCCCCCGGGTACTCGACCCAGGCCCGGGGATCCGGGCCCAGGTTGATCAGGGGTCGGTGATACCAGGTCCCGTTTTTCAGGTAGGACTCGCACAGTTCATAGCGCAAGGCCCCTTGATGATGACGTTTTCGAAGATACACGAAAAACCGTTTGCACCGCCGGGATGAGCCTTCAGGCTTTGGGAGAGGACTCGACCCGCGCGGGAGACTTGATTTTTTCCTCGTACACAGAGAGGAGGAAGGCCGTGGCAAAGGGCTGCGTAAAGAGCCAGCCGATGAACACGGAACCGCCCACGGAACAAAGGCCCACGTAAACGATCATGATCACGATTTGATCCAGGGTGTTCTTGCCTGTGGACATCCGGACACTCTCCCGAATGGCTTCCACAACGCCCAGGCCCTTGTCGGTCATCAGAGGCAGGACGTAAAGGCATCCAAAGGCGATTGCAAGAAGGATCAGGAAGCCTGGGAGCACGAAAAGGGCAAATCCAATGATGGTCACAATAAAAAAGACCAATCCAAGGAGGAAGAGTGGCAGAAAGAGCCGCATGTGAGAGAAGATGTCCTGAATACGAGGCTCCCGCCCCTCGCGTACCATGAGCAGGATGGAGTGCATGTACCCGGCCATGGTCACTGGGGCCAGAACCCCGAGCGTGATGCCGCTCACCAGGGCTTGGACAAGCGTCATCAGGATCAGAGGGGCGATGTATCTCAGGGTCAACGCCCAAGCCGTTTCAAAATGGGTCTTGAAATCCATGGAGCACACCTCCGAGTAATGGTTATTGGACGGATCGCATTTGCTGATGAAGATCCTAGCATAAGGGGTCCGGGCTGTCCAGTTCGAGGGGAATTTACTTACCGGTAGGTAGATTTTCCTTGACCTCTGTGTTTTGTGCGTGATAGGAGAGATCGCTTTGTTTGTGGAAAGGGATCGCTTACCCGTTTTTGAAGGTCTCGCAAAAACCCGCTCGACCGCTGTTGGCTATGCTGTAACGCCTTGGAATCGCTAGAGGCAAATCTCTGTGTCACGGCTTTTTGCGACTCTATCATTTTTCATTTCTCTCCAACGGGAATGCGCGGTGAGTGATCGATCATGTAGATTGCGGAATGCCTAATGATGATGAGCTTCCGACCCCGAAACGATGGGATCGGATGATTGAATGGACATTGAATGGCAGGGAAAAGAAAAAAGAAGCAGATTGGGCCGGATGCCAGCGAGCGTCTGATGGAGGCTGCAACCACTCTCTTCGCGGAAAGGGGCTTTGCCGGGACCACGGTCCAGAAGATCGCGGACCGCGCCGGGGTGACCAAGCCCGTTCTCTACTACTATTTCCAGAGCAAGGCCGGCATCTTTCGGGCCATTCTGGACAGTGCAGGGGCCATGCAGTTGGATCTTCTGGAAGAAGTGGCCGATGCTCCGGGGACGGTGCTGGATCGGCTGCTTCTCCTTTACCACAGACTCTACGAGGGCATTGCCGAGTATCCGAACGTATTCCGCCTGATTCACAACCTGCTCTTCGGCCCTCCTCAAGGTGTGCCGGACTATGACTACAACGTCTTTCACCGACGCATGCTTCAGGCCATTCAGGCAATCTACGTGGAGGGTCTGGACAGAAACGAGGTCGCGGATGCGGAACCCGAAGAGGTGGCCATGCTCGTTCAGGGGCTCTTGGACTTCTGTTTTCACCACGACTTGTCCCCGCACGGGCGCCCGGGCTCTTGCCGGCCGGAGCGGCTCTTGAGGATGGCATTTCAAGGTCTGGGTCGATAGGCGGGATGTTGGGGAAGAAACGGTTTTTTCAAGGTGCTCCTCGTATTTTTTGGGTCTTTTTCACCCGCGGATCTGCATCCCACGAGGGCACGAACAACGGATGTATGCAGGAGAGGAAGGACGCGTCATGTCACACCCAAAGATGTGTTGGATGGCATCGGCCGCAGGCTTCGCCTTGCTTGTCACGCTCCTTTTTTCGACGGGGTGCGAGCAGCGGGAGAGCCGCGCACAGGTCGGGGGGCAGGAGGATCAGGGCCGCAACATCCAGGTTTCCATTGAGGAGGTACGACCTCGGCCCATTCGGGACATCATGATTCTTCCGGCAGAGACCGAGGCCTGGGAGGACGTTCGTGTCCCGTCGGACACAGCCGGCCGGGTGGAGTGGATCGGGCCCGACGAGGGGGACAGGTTAAAGAAGGGAGCCCTGCTCGCGAAGGTGGACGTCTCCAGTCTCAAGGCGGCCCTGGACCAGGCCCAGGCCGCGTTCGACCTGGCGGATGAAGTGTACCGCCGCCGGGTCGAACTCTACGAGAAAAAGCTCATTGCCAAGGAGGAACTGGACCGAAGCCGTACCGAGCGAAGTGTGGCTGAAGGCGACCTGAAACAGGCCCGCGTGTATTACGAGCGGGGCATGATTTACTCCCCCGTGGACGGTGTGGTCAACCACCTCTTCGTGGACCAGGGTGAGTTCATCGGTCGGGGCGATCCCCTTGCAGATATCGTGAACGTCGATCGGATCAAGGTGAACGTGGATGTACCGGAAATGGACGTGCGCTTCATTGAAAAGGGACAGGACGTGATGGTGCGTATTGATGCATTCCCGGAACAGAGGATTCCCGGAAAGGTGGATTTCGTGCCGTACAAGGCCGATGCCGCCACCAAGACCTTCCCGGTTCGGGTCCTCATCTCGAACGCGGACCGGGCCATTCGTCCCGGTATGATCGCCCGGGTGGCGTTCCTTCGCCGGGTGATCCCGGACGCCCTCACATCACCCCTCTTCGCTCTGGTGGACAAGAGCGGGGAGCGGATTCTCTACGTGGAGAAGGAGGGCGTGGCGCACGCCCGGACCGTGTCCATCGGCGTGATCGAAGGAGACCGGGTGCAGATCACCGAGGGGCTCGAGGCCGGGGATCACCTGATCGTCAAGGGTCAGAACGACGTGGAAGAAGGCTTGCCGGTGGAGGTCAAGTAGATGTTTGTCAACCAGGCCGCTCTTAAACGCCAGGTCACGGTGCTGGCTCTGCTCGTTCTGATCGTCATAGCCGGTCTCTACTCCTACCTTACCTTGCCGCGGGAGTCCTTTCCGGACATTACGATTCCCTATGTCTTTGTGACCACCACCTATGAAGGGGTGGCACCGCAGGACATGGAGGAACTCGTCACCATCCCCATCGAACGGAAGCTCAAAGGAATTTCGGACGTGGAGGAAATCCGGTCCACGTCAGCCGAGGGGATCTCCACGGTGGCGGTCAAGTTCTTGCCCGAGATCGACCTCGACGACGCGCTTCAAAAGGTCCGGGACAAGGTGGATCAGGCCAAGCCGGACCTCCCGGACGACCTCCCTGACGAGCCCGTTATCCAGGAGGTGAACTTCTCGGACCTCCCCGTGATTCGCGTGGTCCTCTCCGGGCCGTTCAGCCTGCGGCGTCTTCAGGCCTTTGCCGAGGAGTTCGAGGACCGCTTCGAGTCCATCTCGGGTGTGCTGGACGCCTCGCTCAGCGGCGGGCTGGAGCGGGAGATTCACGTGGAGTTCGACCTGGACCGGGTTCGGGCCTATAACGTTCCTTTTTCGAGCCTCATCAACGCCGTTCGCCAGAGCAACGTGAATATGCCCGGCGGGAGCATGGACATTGGTCAGGGGAAGTATCTGGTCCGCGTGCCCGAAGACTTCAAGCACCCTTCGGAGATTTTTTCCATTGTGGCCTTTGTCCGGGACGGCAAGCCTATCTATCTGCGGGACGTGGCCACGATCCAGGACAGCTACAAAGATCCCCTGACGCGAAGCCGCATCAACGGTCAAAAGAGCGTCACGCTGGGCATTCAAAAGCGCAGCGGGGAAAACATCGTGAAAGTCACGGACGAGGTCAAACAGGTGGTGGAGGAGATGCGACCCCTCATGCCCCCGTCCCTCCGGATCGACCTCACCTCCGACATGTCGGATGACGTGCGTCTCATGATCTCGGACTTGGAGAATAACATCATTTCCGGCCTGATCCTGGTCCTGGCCGTGATCTTCATCTTTATCGGCGGGCGGTCGGCCGTGTTCGTGGCCCTGGCCATTCCCTACTCCATGTTCATGACCTTTTCACTCCTCACGGGGATGGACGTGTCCCTGAACATGATTGTCCTCTTTTCCCTGATCCTGGCCCTCGGGATGCTCGTGGACAACGGCATCGTAATCGTGGAGAACATCTACCGCCACATGCAGGAAGGGCAGCCGCGCCAGGAGGCGGCCCTCAAAGGGACCAACGAGGTGGCGTGGCCAGTGATCACGTCCACCATGACCACCCTGGGGGCCTTTGTCCCCATGCTCTTCTGGCCAGGCATCATGGGCGAGTTCATGGGGTACCTCCCCATGACCCTGATCCTGGCGCTCACCTCTTCGCTCTTTGTGGCCCTGGTGATCAACCCGGTGCTCTCCGCCCGGTACCAGACAGTGAAGCAGGCCAAGGCCAGGAAGAAGAAAGGAAAGGACAAACCCGGCCGTGAGCCTCTGGTCAAGCGCATCTACCTGGCCCTTCTAAAGTGGGCGTTGCGGCACCGCTTCCTGATTGTCCTCTCCGGATTTGTCCTGCTCATCGGCTCGATCGTGGCCTACGGGACCTATGGCAAAGGGACCGAGTTTTTTCCAGAGACCGAGCCCCGGCGGGCCTACGTGCACATCAAGGCCCCGGAAGGGACCAACTTGGACGCCTCGGACCGGATCGTGGACCAGGTGGAGGAGATCGTCTCCGAGTACGAGGACATCCGCTACGTGATCTCCAATATCGGGGCCGAGGGCGGGGACCCCTTCAGTCAGGGTGGAACAGGGACCCACATCAGCCGTGTCGTGCTCGATTTCAAGGATTTTCACGACCGCTCGCGGCTTTCCTCGGAGATCATCAAGGAGGTGCGGGAGCGGATTCTCTCCACCATCCACGGGGCCGACATCCAGGTGGAGAAGGAGGAGGAGGGGCCCCCCACCGGGCCGCCCGTGAACCTGGAGATCTCCGGCAAGGACATCCTCACCCTGGGAGAGCTCGCCGAAAAGGTGCGAAAAGCGGTCAAAGACGTCCCCGGCCTGGTGGACCTCAAGGACAACTTCGTCAAGGGCAAGCCCGAGATTCGGGTCCGGGTGGACAAGGAGAAGGCCGCCCTTATGGGGCTGGACACGTATACCATTGCCTATACGGTCAAGGCGGCCATCAACGGGGCCAAGGTGGGTGTCTACAGGGAGGGCAAGGACGAGTACGACATCATCGCCAGGCTGCCGGAAAAGGACCGGAGGTCCATGGAGAACCTGAAGCGGATCACGGTGTCCGGGCCCCAGGGGGAGCCCATTCCGCTAACCAGCCTGGCCGAGGTCTCGCTTACGAGCGGGCTCGGCGCCATCATGCGCCTGGACCAGAAACGGGTGGTCACGGTCTCGGGGGACGTGTCCGGCCGTCTTGCGAACGACGTGATCCGGGATATGGAAGGGATTCTGAAGCAGGAGATCTCCTGGCCCCGGGGCTACACCTACCAGTTCACCGGCGAGCAGAAGGAACAGGCCAAGGCTCAAGACTTCCTGAGCAAGGCCTTTGTGGCCACGATCTTCCTGATCCTTCTCATCCTCCTCACCCAGTTCGATTCGCTCCTCACCCCGCTGGTCATTCTGACCTCCGTGGTCCTTTCCCTGATCGGCGTCTTTGTGGGACTGCTCGTCACGGGCACCGCCTTCGGCATCATCATGACAGGCATCGGCGTGATCAGTCTCGCGGGAGTGGTCGTGAACAATGCCATCGTGCTCATCGACTACTACAACCAGCTCATGACACGCGGCCTGGCCAGTACCGAGGCCCTGATTCAGGCCGGGCTCGTGCGCTTCCGGCCGGTCATGCTCACGGCCATCACCACGATCCTCGGCCTCCTGCCCATGGCCACAGGGGTGAGCTTCGACTTCCGCAAGCTCGCCTGGGACATCGGGGGGGAGTCCAGCCAGTGGTGGGGCCCCATGGCCGTAGCCGTGATTTTCGGCCTGGCCGTGGCCACCCTCCTCACCTTGGTGGTGGTGCCTGTGCTCTGCTCCCTGGTCCACAGCATGCAGACCCGGTTCGGCCGGGGTTAGGGCTGTCAAGTTTGGGGGACCGGAAAAGAAAAGGGAAGATTCCGGCGAGGAAAGACAGCCTGCCGAAATCTAAAAAGCCAGCGTTACAACAGGGATGAAAAGAGGAGGCGCTGATAGAGCGTTTTAGGAATCGGCAGGACCATCCGAATGCTTCAATCCCAGGAGGGCGTCGATCATATCGGCGGATTGGCGCGCATCCCAGGCGTTCCCCATCCACACGCTCTTCCCACTCTCGAGGACAACCACCTCGTCGGCTACGTCAAGGGCCCTATGGGTAGACTGCTCCACCAGGACAATCGTCATCCCCTTTGATTTCAGGTCGCTGATGACGCGATAACAGATATCGATGACCTTGGGCATGAGACCCAGGCTCAGTTCGTCGATCAGCATCAGATTCGGTCGACTCATCAGGGCCCGCCCGACGGCGAGCATCTGTTGTTCGCCGCCCGAGAGGGAACCGGCCCGCTGGTTCAGCCTCTCCCCAAGCCGCGGGAAGGTGGCAAGGACCTCTTCCATGAGTGGTTCGGTATTTTCTTTTGGCCGGGAATATCCTCCCATCACCAGGTTCTCCTGAACCGTCAGGCTGCTGAAAAGGCGTCTGCCCTCGGGCACCAGGCCGATACCCGCTCGGACCCGCTGCATGGGATTCCAGGCGGTGATGTCGGTATCGTTATAGAGGATACGACCGTCGTGCAGATCCACGTGGCCTGCAATACACATGATCGTCGAACTCTTTCCGGCCCCGTTGGCCCCGAGCAGGGCAAAGATGGTACCAGGGCGGACCTCCAGGTTCAGTTCCTGGACCGCCTGGACAGGACCGTATCCGCAGCTCAATCCCTCAAGCTGCAGCATGCTCTTCCTCCTTTCCCACGTATGCGGCACGAACGCGCGCCATACGCATGATCCTCGTTGGATCCCCGTCCGCAATCTTGCGTCCGTTGTCCAGAACCACCAGTCTCTGGCTGACCCGCAGCACTTCACCGAGATTGTGCTCGATCATCACCACGGTCAGCCCGCTCTTATTGATCCGGACCACGGTGTCGGCCAGTCGTGGGGCCTCCACATGGTTCAGTCCAGCCAGGGGTTCGTCCAGAAGCAGCAGCCGGGGTTTGAGGGCAAGGGCCCTGGCCAGCTCGAGACGCTTCAACACCCCTAGGGGCTGGCCGGTGACCGCCTCGTGGGCGTGATCCCCGATGCCCACCAGGTCCAGCAGCTCACGGGCCTGTTTCCGTTCCGCGGAGCGGTTCACCGACGTCAGGGCCCGCGTGACACGCCGGATCCTGCCGTGCCCCACGGCAAGGGCCACGTTGTCCAGGAGTGTCATGGACCGGAACGGCCTGACGATCTGATGGGTGAGGGCCATTCCGAGCCGGGCGCGTTTGTGGGTCGCCAGCCGGGTGATCTCCCGCCCGGCAAAGACGATTTTTGCATGCTGGGGAATGAGGATGCCGGTGATCACGAGCAGCATGGTGGTCTTGCCTGCGCCGTTGGGCCCGATCAGGCTCATGAATTCACCTTCCATGACCTGAAAGGAGACGTCCTCCAGGGCATGAACGCCCCCGAACCGCATCGTGACATCCTGGACCTCCAGCAGCTTGTTCATAAGCCCCCTCTTCGTGCCTTCAGACGGAATGTGAAAAGGCGGTTCAGTCCGGCCAGGCCTTCCGGCGCAAAGCGCATCACACTGAAGAGGAGTGCCCCGTAGACCAGAAGCTTGTAATCACTGATAAAACGGAAAAACTCGGGCATCAGGGTCAAAAGGGCGGTCCCCACAATGACCCCGAACACGCTGCCGATGCCGCCCACCGCCACCATGGACAGGATGGTGATGGAGGTGATGAACCCGAAGTCGTCGGGCACGATGAACCGTGCGAAATACGTATAGAGGGCACCGGCCAGGCCTGCCATAGCCGTGCCCAGCGCAAAGGCGACCAGTTTGTAGGCCGGCACATCCACCGTCAGGGTCCGGGCCGTGTCCTCGTCGTCCGCTACGGCCTCAAAGGCGAATCCCATCCAGGACCGTTTTACGTACAGGCTGAAGGCGGTCGTCACGCCGGCCAGGATGAGGACCATGACAAAGAAGCCGCTTTTGTCCAGACCGAAAGAAGGGATGGAACTGATACCCAGCTCTCCCCCGAGGAGGCTTTCCTGCTGGCGGACGATTCCCAGGAACAGAAAGCCGACCCCCATGGTGGTGATGGCGAGAAAATCCTCCCGGACACGGAGGCTGGTGAGCCCCACAAGGATCCCCACCAGCCCGGCCGCCGCCATGGCGGCAAGCAGATTGAAAGGTCCCCACACGCCGGCCTTGGCGAGAAGGGCCGCCGTATAGGCCCCGATTCCGTAAAACGCGGCATGCCCCAGGCTGATCTGGCCGCAGTATCCGGTAATCAGATTGAGACCGGTGGCGAGAATGATGTTGATACAGATGACCGTGGCCAGTGAAAGTTCATAGACGCCCATGGGCTACCTCCGTCCGAACAGGCCCTTGGGCCAGATCATCAAGACCAGAATGAGAAAGGCAAAGGCAATGGCATCCCGGTCCAGATAGTCTCCGATAAAGATCGTCCCGAAGGCCTCGATGACGCCCAGGACCAGGGAGGCGATCAGGGTGCCTCCCACATTCCCCAGCCCGCCCAGAACGATGATGGCCAGGGCCTTGTAGCTGGGCACGCCGCCCATGGTGGGCTCCACGAGATTGGATAGCAGGGACACGAAAATGCCAGCCATTCCCGCAAGGGCCGAGCCGATGAAAAAATTCATGTACCGGACCTTCAAAACACTCACCCCGAAGCTTTGGGCCATCTGGGGGTCGTCCACGGTGGCCCGCCAGGCCACCCCCAGCCGGGTTTTCCGGGACAGCCGGGACAGGATGGCGAGCAGGACGACACTGCTTGCCACAATGGCCAGGTCCACGGCTCTCAATGTGATGCCGAAGAATTGGATCAGTCCCTGGAGAGGGGGGCTGGTGTACGTCAATCCGTAGGGTCCGAAGATCAGCCGGAACACCTCTTCCATGGCGATGAAAAGGCCGATGGAGGCGATCAGGGCCACATAGGGCGGCTTGTCCAGAATCGGTTCGTAGCACAGACGATAGATGGCCATGCCGACGATCCCCACGAGGGCCGCCGCAAGCGGCATGGCCAGAATCAGGCTCCCGCTGGCGTTGGTCAGGAGGAGTCCGAGATACCCGCCCAGGGCGAAGAGCCCGGCATGGGCCACGTGTAGGATGCGAAGCAGTCCGTATACCAGTGTGAGCCCCACGGCGATCATGGCGTACATGCAACCGTAGATAAGCCCCTGGATCAGCAGTTCGAGATAGAGCATGCGCTGCAACCGATAGATGGAATTTCAAAAGGATCATGGACCGGGGAACCACGAGGCCCCCCGGTCCGTCGATTGCCCTGTTCGTGCGCTACTTATCGGGCGGGGTCAGCAGCTGGGCGTCATCGATGACCGCATAATGATGCCAGTTCCCGTCCTTGACCACCTGGACCTGAACATCCTTCAGGACTTCCCCCAGCTTGTTGAACTTGATGGTTCCCGTGGACACTTTCAGATCCGTGGCCTTGAGCGCCTCGAGGATTTTCTGGGGATCGGTGCTCCCTGCCCGCTGAATGGCGTCAGCGGCCACCTTGACGGCGGTGTGTCCGCTGGCCGCTACCATATCGGACTTGAAGCCGGCCTGCTCTTCAAACGCCTTGATGAAGTCGGCCGTCTCCGGCACCTTGGAATCGCGATCCAGGCTGGTGGTGATGATCACGCCCTCGGACGCGGGACCGGCGATTTCAATGAATTTCTGGCTGTCATACCCCTCCTGGCCGATGACGGGGCATGTCAGGCCGGCGGTCCGAAGCTGGTTGACCAGGGGACCGGCCGTGAAGTAGTAACCGCTCGCGTAGATGGCTTCCGGGTCGTCCGCCTTCACCTTCGCCACAATGGATCCGAACTGGCGATCCTTGATGCTGTACTGGTATTCATCCACGATCTGGATTCCGTATGTGGGCGCCATCTCCTTGAATCCCGCGGCCAGGGATTTCCCGAAGTCGTTCTGAAGGGTGATCACCACTACCTTCTTTTTCCCCATCATGTCCCCGATGAGCTTGGCGCCCGCCTTCCCCTGGATATGCCCCAGGAAGCTGGTGCGGAACACGTATTCACCGGCTCGGGTGATGTCCGGGTGAATGCCGTATGCGCTTATATAGGGGATCTTGGCCTCCTGGAAGATACCGGCGGCAGACCGGGTGGGCCCGGAGTAAGAGCCGGATACGCCCACGACGACCTTGTCCTGCCCGATCAGCTTGTTGGCGATGGGAATGGCCTGGGCCGGTTTGGCCTGGTCGTCGTAGACCACGAGTTCAACATTCTTCCCCAGGACCCCTCCGGCGTCATTGATCTGCCGGACCGCCAGCTTGGCCCCTTCGGTGGCTGACTTTCCGTCACTGGCTGCAAACCCGGTCAGGGGTGCATGAAACCCGATCTTGATGGTATCCGCCGCTGCGGCAGTGCCTGCCATGCCCAGAACCATCACCATTGCCAGGATCCAGATTCCTGCTCGTTTTCCCATCATCATTCCTCCTTGTTTATTATGGATTCACTCATTCGCTATCGGACGAGTTCTCCCATGGACTCACAGGACCACATCGTCCCGCCCCGTGGTGTATGGGTCCTCACGGCGGATCACGATTTCGCCGTCTTTGACCACCAGGCGGCACGGGTTTCCACCCATGCCGTAGGACAGCTCAGCGGGTTCGGAGATGTCCCAAATCGCAAAGTCTGCGCGCTTCCCGGGTTCCAGGCTTCCCGCCTTATCCTCCATTCCCAGTGCATGTGCCGCATGGATCGTTATCCCTCTCAAGGCCTCCACCGGAGTCAAACCAAAGAGCATACAGGCCATGTTCATCATGAGAAGCGGAGAGGTGCAGGGACTGGAACCCGGATTGCAATCCGTTGAAACGGCCATACGGACACCCGCGGCCCTCAAATGATTCACGGGCGGCTTTTTCGTCTCCTGAAGAAAATAAAAGGCTCCGGGAAGCAGCACGGCCGTGACATGGTTTCGGGCCATGGCCGCGATGCCGTCTTTATCCAGGTATTCCAGGTGGTCTGCGCTGAGGGCGCCGTATTGTGCAGCCAGGGCGGCCCCTTTCAGGTCGCTGAGCTGCTCGGCGTGGAGCTTCACCTTGAACCCCAGCGACACGGCCGCTCTAAGAACGCGCTCTGTCTGGGCCGGGGAAAAGGCGATTCGTTCGCAAAAGGCGTCCACTGCAACGGCCAGTCCCCCGGATGCCACGGCCGGAAGCATTTTATCAACAATGAGGTCGATGTATCCGTCCGGATCATCCCGGTACTCGGGTGGAAGGGCGTGGGCTCCGAGAAAAGTGGGCATGACGTTCACGGGAAAATCCCGGCCGAGACGGTGAATGACCCTGAGCATCTTCATTTCGGATTCCGGATCCAGCCCGTACCCGGATTTGATTTCAAGGGTGGTGACGCCTTCGGCCTGCATGGCCTTGAGGCGTGGGACGGATTGCATGTAGAGGTTTTCTTCATCCGCAGCCCGGACCGCGTTCACCGTGCTCATAATGCCGCCGCCGTGCCGGGCGATTTCCTCATAGGTGGCGCCGTTGAGTCGTCTTTCGAATTCACCGGTGCGGTTTCCGGCATAGACCAGGTGGGTGTGGCAGTCGATAAGACCCGGTGTGACCCAGGCCCCGCCAAGGTTGTGTACGGTCGGGGTCCGCCGGCGGATCCCCTCCGGCAGATTCGACTCCGGGCCGACCCAGACGATCTTTTTGTCCTTGACGGCCAGGGCCCCGTTATTAAGAACACCGTATCCGTCTTCTCCCGCCCGGAGCGTGGCCAGGTGACATGTTGTCCACAGGGAGTCCAGGGAGTCAGGGATTCGATTATCCGTCATGGCAGATCTCATTCAACATCCGGAACAGGGATCTCGCAGAAAAGGCTGGCGTTATCCACGGGATAGATCCGGGCCTTTACACCGCAGGAACGGGCGAGATTCTCAAATTCCCCGGGACTGAAGGTGGTGGCCCTGAATCCGTCCCTGCACACGATCACGCCGTCTCCGGTCGCTTGCTCGTCTATAGGGCCGAGGAGCCCTTCGGCGGCCTGCTGCCCGAACCATTCCAGCCTGTGGGGCCAGAAGCTTTCAGCATAGCTGGAAAGGACCACCTTTCCTCCAGGGCGGACGACGCGTAGGCATTCCCGAAGCAGACGCTCCGAAGCCACCTTGCAGGCGCTGATAAAGTTCTGGACTCCGAAAACCAGGTCAAAAGATCCGTTGGAAAATCCCAGGCTGCCTGCGTCCATCATAGCCAGGAACAGTCCGGGGTGCTCGGAGCGGGCCATTCGGAGGCTTTCAATGGAATTGTCCACCCCCCACCTTGTGCCGGCGGATTCTGAAAGGGCGCCCAGCACACGGCCGTATCCACAACCCAACTCCAGGATGTGGTCCCCGGTGTTGATCAGGGAGGCCACATGATCGATTTCTGCGGACAGATACTGTCTCACCCGGGAATTCGCCAGGTCATAGACCCGCCGCAGGCGGGATGCGCTCAGGTTCTTGGCATAGTAATTTCGGTCCATGGGAAATGCCTGGCCAAGAGATGAACGTCCAGCATCGAATTTGGACGCTAAGCATGTAGAGCCCATCCCTTTTATCCTCGTTGCTCCAGAATCTTCAGGATTTCCTCAGCCTGCGACGCCGCCTTCTCCGCCATGGCTCTTGCCTCTTCAAGAATGTGGGTCTTGAAGGCCTCATCTTGGATGTCCTTCATGTTGATCCGGACGTTCTGGTAGGCCCCCCAGATTCCGGCTTCCAGTGCGCGGGCACCTACCTGCATGTCCGATTTGCAGGCGATGTTGGCGTGCCGGGCCGCTTCGACCAGTGCTGGCCAAGCCTCGTCCCCAAGGTGCATGGTTTTCAGGGGAACCTGGATGGCTTTTTTCAGGCCGGCCTGCATCCTGTCCAGCCTCAGGGCCTTTTCCTCCTCCGTGTTTCTGGGGAGTCGAAGGGCCTCCTGGAAATCAGCGAAAGCATCCGTGTCCTGGTCGACCATGGGAATCAGAGCCAGGGAGGCCTCATGAAGCGGGGGGATGATTTCCCGCATTTTTCCATCCAGGTCCTCGAATTTTCGGACCCCATAGGTCAGCTTGGCCGCCATGGCGCCCAGGCCCGCTCCCAGGGCTGCAAGGGCGGCGGACGCGGACCCCCCGCCGGGGGCTGATGTACGTGAAGCCACCTCCTGGATAAAACCGCGAAGGGACATGGAGGCCAGGGGCTCGTCCGGCGGTTCCACCACCCGGTATTCAATGATCTTTTCCATGGGATCGAACGGGGACACGGAGTTCAGGCCCATCCGCTCGACCGCGAGGCGGACCTTCTGGTCTTCATCCAGGATGAAGAGGTTTTCTTCACGGATGTAGTAATCCGCGGCCATCAAAACGGCTTCCAGAGGAACCACGCCTACGATCTCGGAACCGGCTACCCCCACGTTCAGCGCAGCCGCCTCCTTTTTCACCTCTTCAAAAAGGACATGGATGGGCGTCACCCTGAAGTCGGTCAGGTTCACGGTCACCTGGGCCATGTTGTATTCGTCCACAAACCAGCCCATGCCTTTGACCTCCTTCAGGCGGCCGGGTTGATCCTCCCCGCGTCCCGCCTCCCGAAGGTTCAGGGCGATTCGGTGGGCCTGATTCGGGGTGCCCAGGATGTTGACATTGTAGGCGATCAGGAACATGCGCGCGCCTGTGGCCGTGGCGCCCCAGGAAGGCACGAACTCGGCCGGTCCGAAGTCCGGTTTCCATTCCGGCTCCTTCAGCCGTTTTTTCAGCCCCTCGTACTCCCCCCTGCGGACATCCGGAAGCTTTCGCCTGTAAGCCTGTTTCGCCGCGGCTTCATAAAGGAAAAACGGGACCCCCAGCTCTTCAGCAGCCCGGCGCCCGAATTCTTCGGCAAGGACGACACACTCCTCCATGGTGACGCCGGCAACGGGAATAAAGGGGCACACGTCCATGGCGCCGAACCGGGGATGCTCCCCCCTGTGGGTGCACATGTCGATTCGTTCCCGGGCCACGCGGGCCGAGGCCAGTGCGCCTTCGATCACGGAGTCCGGATCCCCTACAAAGGTGTACACCGTCCGGTTGGTGGAGGCCCCGGGATCCACATCCAGGAGCGTACACCCTTCGGTATCCTGAATGGCCCGGGAAATGGCTTCGATGGTTTCCCTGTTCCTTCCTTCGGAGAAGTTGGGAACGCATTCAACGATTTTTTTCATGGCTTTTTCCTAGGATCGATCAAACATATTGATCATGGGGATTTTCACGCCGCTTTCCCGGGCCACCTCAACGGCCCTTTCATAGCCCGCGTCGGCATGGCGCATGATTCCGGTGGCCGGGTCGTTCCGCAGGACCGTGGTCAAACGTTTCTCACTTTCAGGGGCCCCGTCCGCAACCGTCACCTGACCGGCGTGCATGGCATATCCGACACCCACGCCGCCTCCATCGTGGAAAGAACTCCAGGCACTCCCGGAGGTCACGGAAGCCATCACATTCAGCAGGGCCCAGTCGGCCACGGCATCGGTCCCGTCTTTCATGGCCTCGGTCTCCCGGTAGGGACTCGCCACGGAACCGCAGTCCAGGTGGTCCCTGCCGATCACGATGGGGGCCTTGACCCGGCCCGAGGCCACTAGGTCGTTGAACAGCTTCCCGGCCTTTTCCCTCTCGCCATATCCCAGCCAGCAGATCCTTGCCGGAAGACCCATGTGGACGACGTTACGGCCCGCCATTTCGATCCAACGGACCATTCTCTTCTTCTCCGGGAAGAGCTCGATGAGCGCTTCGTCGATCACCTCGATATCCCGGGCATCCCCGGACAAGGCGGCCCAGCGGAACGGTCCCTCGCCCTCGCAGAAGAGCGGGCGGATATAGGCCGGAACAAAACCCGGAAAATCCATGGCATGGTCCACGCCGCGGCGCATGGCCTGATGGCGGATGTTGTTGCCGTAGTCGAACACAACCGCCCCCTTTTTCTGGAGATCGAGCATGGCGCGGCAGTGAACGGCCATGGAATCCAGGGCCATGTCCTTGTATTTTGCCGGATCGGTTTTACGGAGAACCAAGGCCTCTTCAAACGCGATCCCATGAGGGATATAGCCGTGGAGCTCATCGTGGGCGGAGGTCTGATCCGTCACCACATCCGGGAGGAAGTCCTCCATGCCGGCGATGGCCGGTACCATGTCCGCGCAGTTCCCCACGACCCCCACGGAGAGGGGCTTTTTCTCGGACGCCGCCCTGCGGGCCAGGGAAACGGCCTCTTCAAGGGTTTCGGCCTTTGCATCCAGATAACGGGTTTCGAGTCTGCGTTCCAGTCGGCGCCGGTCCACCTCGATACAGAGGGCCACCCCGTTGTTCATGGTAACGCTGAGGGGCTGGGCACCTCCCATGCCGCCAAGGCCGCCGGTGAGAACGATTTTTCCGGAAAGGTCTCCATTGAAGTGCTTCTCCCCCAGGGCCGCAAAGGTCTCATACGTCCCCTGAAGGATCCCCTGGGTCCCGATATAGATCCAGGAGCCGGCAGTCATCTGGCCGTACATCATGAGCCCCTTCTGCTCCAGTTCGTTGAAGTGCTCCCAGTTGTCCCAGGCCCCCACCAGGTTGGAGTTGGCGATGAGCACACGGGGGCTGTAAGGGTGTGTTCGGAGCACCCCTACCGGCTTGCCGGACTGGATCAGGAGGGTCTCGTCGTTTTCAAGGTCCAGGAGGGTTCGGACAATGGCATCGAAACAGGGCCAGTTACGGGCCGCGCGGCCACGTCCGCCGTAGACCACCAGCTCATCCGGGTTTTCCCCGTTTTCCGGGTCCAGGTTGTTGCAGAGCATACGAAGGGCGGCTTCCTGGTACCAGCCTCTGCAGTGGAGCTCCGCCCCGCGAGGAGCCCTGACCGGCCTGGGAGCGCCTGACCCGATGTTGAGTTCCTTTAGGATCTCTTCCTTTGGACTTGGTGTCATGGGATTTCTCCAAAACCTGTAGGCGTTGATAAACGATTGACAATTGGTACATACAGGTATATACAAGCAAGAAAAGACTGTCAAGCGCTTTTCAGGCGGTGTCCTTCCGGAGGTCAATAGAACGGTTTGGCTGAGAAGAAAAACCGGAAAAACGGATTCGGTGATTTTTCCAAGGGACCGATGAGCCGCGATCGCTCTCCAAGCCTTGCCCTCTATCGGAAAGTCAAGCAGTACATCTCCGAGCGCATCGAGAAGGGCCGGTGGCGGCCCGGAGAGCGCATACCGTCCGAGAATCAGCTGGTGGGGACCCTAGGAGTTTCCCGCATGACCGTGAACCGGGCCCTCCGGGAGCTCACCGAAGAGGGGGTGCTGGTACGGAGTCAGGGTGTGGGCACGTTCGTGGCCGAACAAAAACCCCTGGCCGGCCTGGTGGAGGTCCGAAGCATCGCCGATGAGATCGTCATGGCAGGGGGGGAGCACAGCTGTATGGTCCACACCCTTGAAGAGACGGCTGCGACCCGTTCCGTGGCCCGCGCCCTGGGGCTGAGCGAGGGAGACCGGGTCTTCCATTCCCTGATTGTCCATGAAAATCATGGTCTTCCCGTTCAGATGGCCGAACGGTGGGTCAACCCGGCCGTGGCGCCGGACTTTCTGAAGCAGAACTTTGAACGCATCACACCCCACCAGTACATCCAGGAGGTGGCCCCGATCCAGGAAGCCCAGCACTTTCTGGAGGCGATCCTGCCCGATGATAAGGCCCAGCATCTGCTCCGAATCGGCCCTCACGAACCCTGCCTGCTGCTGCTTCGCCGCACATGGGCCCTGGGGCAGGTCGCCACGGACAACCGGTTCATCTATCCGGGGTCAAGGTATCGCATGGGCTGCCGCTTTGAGCCCAACGGCGGCTGATCCCCTTTTTGGAAACCAAGGTTCACGGGGGGCTCTATGATTAGCATCGATGGAGAATCCTTGTCTATTCAGGACGTCGTCCGGGTCAGCCGGTATGATGAACCGGTCGAACTCAGCGACGCCGCGTTCCCCGGGATAGAGCGGTCGCGGGATTTTGTGCAGGAGATCGTCCGGGAGAATCGCGTGGTTTACGGGATCACCACCGGGGTCGGGGAGTTGTCCAACAGCCTCATCCCTCCGGAGGATGCGGAGAGGCTTCAGGTCAACCTCATCCGAAGTCATGCCGTGAATGTGGGAGAGCCCTTCCCCGAAGATGTGGTCCGGGCCGTGATCCTGCTTCGGGCCAATGCTCTGGCAAAGGGGTTTTCAGGCGTCCGCGTGCGGTTGATCCAGTCACTGCTCGACCTTCTGAACAAAAAGGTCTGCCCCTATATCCCCTCCAAGGGATCGGTGGGAGCCAGCGGGGACCTCTCTCCACTATCACACCTCGCCCTGGTTTTGATCGGGGAGGGTGAATGCATGGAGAGCGGAAAACGAGTTCCGTCCCGTGATGTGCTCGAGAAAAAGGGCATTGCCCCGCTTCGGCTCAAACCCAAGGAGGGCCTGGCCCTGATCAACGGGACCCAGGTCATGGCGGCCATCGGGTGCCTGGTGGTGGAAGAGGCAGGCCTGCTGATGAAGAACGCCCAGATCGCAGGGGCCATGAGCCTGGAGGCCCTCAAGGGGACATCCAAGGCCTTTGACGAAAAGGTGCACAGGGTCCGACCCCATGACGGGCAGATCCGCTGCGCGGAAAACATGCGGCGCCTTGTCCGTGACAGTGCCATCATTGCATCCCACGTAAACTGCGAGAAGGTCCAGGATGCCTATACACTGCGGTGCATCCCGCAGGTCTATGGCGCGATCATGGATACACTGGATTATGTAAAGGGCATTCTCGAGGTCGAGATCAATTCGGCCACAGACAACCCGCTGATCTTCCCGGAAGAGGGGGAGGTCATTTCCGGCGGCAATTTTCACGGAGAACCCCTGGCGTTTGCCATGGACTACCTGGGGATCGCCCTGTCCGAGATCGGGGACATATCCGAGAGGACCCTTGACCGGCTGATCAATCCTCATGTGTCCGGCCTGCCTCCGTTCCTGGTAAAGAAAAGCGGCATCAACACGGGGTTTATGATTACCCAGTATACGGCCGCAGCCCTGGTCTCCGAGAACAAGGTTTTTGCACACCCGGCCAGCGTGGACTCCATTCCCACGTCCGCGGGCCAGGAAGACCACGTGAGCATGGGAACCATTTCGGCCCGGCATGCATGGGAGATCCTGAAGAACACGGAAAACGTCCTAGCCATTGAGATGCTGGCCGCGGCCCAGGGAATCGATTTCCACGACCTGCAGCCAGGGGCCGGCACCAGGGCAGCCCATGCAAAAATCAGGTCCCATGTCTCCCATGTTGAAAACGACCGGGTCCTTTATCAGGATGTGGAAACCGTGCGGGAATTGATGATCCGGGGCGAAGTGGTGGAAGTCGTGGAGGATGCGATCGGGCCGATTTAACGAAGGAACATGCACCTCACTAGAGTAGTGCCGGCATGGATCCGCATCCGGCGGATTCAACGTTTGCTTGTTTGACAAGAGCGGATTCCGTGGAATGCTGGCAAAGCTTGGAGATTAGGCATCCATTCGATAATGACTCTCTGAACAACTCCCGGTTGTACGAGTGCCCACCCTCTCGGACCTTTTCCGAATTGCAGAATGCGTTATATAATATTATTTAGATATGGTATTATTGCTGTAGATTAGAGGGGAAGGTCCTTAGAAAACGAGCATATAGGAGGGTGGCGGGATGAAAGGATACATTCTTTGGGTCATGGCGCTGTCATTGGTTCTCGGGGCGTGTGTCGGGGAAAAGGTGAGCCCGAACGCTGTAGCCCTGGGGGTGGATTTTTCCTGGGAGAACACTCAGCGATGCACCAATGTCTCCCCGGTTATTCACGTGTCCGGTGTGCCCGAGGGCACGAAGTCTTTCAAGGTGAGACTGGTAGATCTCGACAAGACCAGCTGGAACCACGGTGGCGGAACCGTGGTGAATGACGGGTCCGGGCTCATTCCGGCGGGGGCCTTGAAAAGCGGATACAACGGGCCCTGTCCCCCTTCGGGAAGCCACAGGTACAGGTTCATCGTAAAGGCCCTCGATGCAGAGGGGGTGGTCATCGGCGAAGGGAGCAGCGTGAAGAGCTTTCCGTGAGCCCGATCCTCGTCACAAGGGGGATTCAACGTATGAGAAAAAACGGCAGGGCTGCCCGCCCTGCCGTTTGTGTTTCCGAAGAAATCGTCCGGTGGACTCAGGAATCCCCCTTTTCGTCCTCTTCCTGCCCTGGTGAATCGCGAAGAAGGGGCGGCGCGACCCCCAAGACGTCCTGCAGGGCTTCCCGGAATTTCGACAAGGAAAAGGGCTTGGGCAGGAAGGCCTGGGCCCCTGCATTGAGAATCTCCTGGGCGGGACCCTGCAAGGCGTACCCGCTCGAGACCATCACCTTGAGCCCTGGACGGACCTGCATCAGTAAAGGGTACAGGCTTCGCCCGTCCATGTCCGGAAGCAGGATGTCCAGGATGGCCAGATCGATGGTTTCCGAAAAATTTTTGGCCAGTTTCAAAGCCTCCCGCCCCGTAGATGCAGTCAGGACCTGGTATCCCATCCTGGCGAGCGTCGTCTGAAATACCTCCTGTACGGCCTCTTCGTCCTCGATGACGAGGATGGTTGCAGCGCGCACTGGTTCCTGAACGTCCCGGGGCCGTTCCTCGGTTTCCTCCTCCTGGATTGCGGGCAGCCAGATGGTGACCCGGGTTCCCTGGCCGGGGCTCGATTCCACCGAGATCCATCCCCCGTGATTGCGGATTACGCCGTAGGCAGCGGCCATGCCCAGTCCCCGGCCCTGGAATTTCGTGGAAAAGAAGGGCTCGAAGATTCTCGCCCGGGTCGCTTCGTCCATGCCCACACCGTCGTCTTCCACCACAAGGCAGACATAGGGCCCCGGTTTCAGTTCCTGGGGGCGCTCCGCATCCTGTGCCGTGTAGTCGACGTCCCGAACCGTGATTCGAATGCCCCCCCCCTCCTCGACGGCTTCATACGCATTGGAGAGTATGGCAGAGAGGACCATCTGAAGCTGGGTGATATCCGCTTCCACATTTCTCCCCCCGGATGGAAGTTCGGTCTCCACCCGGACGGATGGTTGAAGGGTGTGGCCGAGCAAAGGGAGAGTGTAGCGCACGAAGGTGCTCATGGACACCGAGTCCGGTTTGTACCGGCCGCCCTCTGCGTAGGCGAGGAGTTGCCGGGTGAGATATCCCATGCGTTCGAGCGACTCCTGAATCCGATCCGTATACCGGGTGAGCTTCTGCCGGAGAATGGCATCCAGGTCCATAAGGTCCAGGTTCAGGAGATCCAGGTTTCCCATGACTGCGGAGAGCGCGTTGTTGAACTGATGGGCCAGGCCTCCTGCGAGGTTGGCCAGGAGTTCCCTGTGGCGTGACTGTTGGGATTCCTTTTCTTGTCGAAGGCGGGTCTCGCGTTGGGTTTCATCCCGGCAGATTCCGAGGATCCGCAGGACCTCACCTGCCTCGTCCATCACCGGTGTGTACGTCGTATCGAAGCACCTCGCGCCCGTGGGAAGCGGGATTTCATGCATCACGCTCACCTGTTTTTTCCCCTTCAGGACCTGCTCCAGGTAGGGCTCGATGGTATCTGCTCCGGGACCGATCAGCTCCCGGTTGGTCCGCCCGATAATCTCTGCGGGAGGGTGTCCCAGGAGGTCCGCCCCGGCGGGATTGATATAGGTGTACCGCAGGTCGCGGTCGTAGGCCACGAAAGCATCCATGGCGTGCGTCAGGAGAAGCTCCCGGTCCGGGTCGGAGGTGGTCGGACTCAGATTTCGTGGTGTGTACGTCGCGTTTTTTTTCTGATTCGAGGAAGGGGGCAAGGGGGGCCTCTTTTTCACTGCGAGCGCAGGTCGTCTGTTGGCGATCATCGGGTTCGGCGGGAAGCTGTTTAGAGCGCTTCGGGGGACAGGATTCCGAATCCCATGGTTGGATCTCGACGTGCACTTCGAAGGGATGAT
>JASFQI010000013.1:0-30120 GCA_050115555.1 Desulfobacteraceae bacterium | reverse complement strand
GGGGGACCCCCTGGCCAGTCCCCGCCGGACGGGTGCGACGATGAAGGGGAATACGTCACGAACAGCGCAGGCAGAGTTCAGCAGATACGGTTTGGCGGGGATGGAACAGGGAGGGGGCGGACTCCCCCGCGGGAAAGTCCGATGCGAAGACCGGCCCGGGAGCTCGGGAACGAGTGCCCTCCCCACCTGAAGCCCGGAAGCCTTTGGTTTTCACCTGCACCAACACCTTCACATTGCTTGGCCCCGAAGATCCAATGCCAGCGGGCTTATGAGGGAGTAGGCGGCGACCGAAAGAGCGGGCCTCTACAGGATCTTGTCCAGGGTCTTATAGTTCTTGGTATTGTAGAATTTCTCCACATCCACCAGGTTGAGCTTTTCCAGGGCCTTTTTGAGGGGCACGCTCGTGATGGCCCCGAGCTTCCAGCTCACCATGCGGCCGAAGTCCTCGTTTACGATCATGTCGATGGCGCCGATACCGAACTTCCGGCCCATGCGCCGGTCGAACGCTGTGGGTGACCCGCCCCGCTGGAGATGCCGCAACGCCACGTACCGGACTTCGAGCTTCGCCTGTTTCTCGATTTCCTCGGCGATCAGACCGCCGATCCCGCCAAGGTAGAAGTGGCCGAAGCCGTCCCGGCCGCGACGCTCGTGCACCTCTTCCATGCCGCGCGGTTTCGCTCCCTCCGACGACAGGACGATGCTGTACCGTTTCCCTGCCTTGCGCTTCATTCGCAGAAGGTCCACCACCCGTTCCATGAGAAAGTCGTGCTCGGGAATCAGGATGATGGAGGCGCCGGAGGCCTCGCCGCCTTCCAGGGCCAGCCAGCCGGCATTCCGCCCCATGGATTCCACCACGAAGATCCGGCTGTGGGAACCGGCAGTGATGCGAAGCCGGTCAATGTCCTGGGTGATGATATTGACGGCGGAGTCGAACCCCAGGGTGTACTCGGTCTCGCTGAGGTCCTTGTCAATGGTCTTGGGAATGCCGACCACATTGACGCCTTCCTTGTAGAGCTTGTACGCCACACCCAGGTTGTCCGGTCCTCCAATGACGACCAGGGCCTCGAGCCCGAGCTTCTTTATGTTGTTGACCACGGCCTCGGAGCGATCCCGGCTCGGATCGAACGGGTTCACACGACTCGTTCCCAGCCGTGTCCCCCCGTAACGGTCCCACGTTCGGACGAGGTCCGCGTCGAGCTTCATGGTGTACTGCTTGACGCTGTCCTTCTTGTCCGGCTTGAGGTCCGTCAGACCCATCCAGCCGTCACGAATTCCGAGGATCTCGAACATCATACCCCGTTCCGGTACCAGGTCCTTGTCCATGGCGGAGTTGACGAGCCAGTGAATGGCGCTGTTGATCCCCGGGCAGTCGGCACCTGCTGAGAGCACTCCGATTCGGGTTTTCATCTCCAACCTCCGAAAGGGGATTAAGAACACGGCGATTTTACGTTTGGTGAAAAATGATACGGCAATGGCGGGACCCTGTCAAGACAAGCGGTTCCGACATCTGCCCTTCACAGCACGCATTTTCCAGTTGCCAGGAGCAGAAAGGATCGGATATGAGTTCGTCACGGGAAAATTAGACGCTCTCTTCGGCTTCCGTGAGCGTTTTGCGGGTTCGGGGCTCCAGCCGGTCATCTCTTTTCCAGGTGCATCATGGACGCACTCACCAGCGTGATTCTGGGGATCGTACAGGGGCTCACCGAGTTCCTTCCCATAAGCAGTTCCGGGCACCTCGTCCTGTTTCAGCACGGCTTCGGTTTTCACGAACCCGAGCTTCTCCTGGACACGAGCCTCCACGTGGGGACGCTCCTTGCCGTGCTTCTCTATTTTCGGCGGGACGTCGCGTCCATGGGCCGTGAGCTGCAAGCGGTGATCGCGCCAGGGGGATCAGGGGAAAGTCCGGTGCCCCTGCTCGAGAGGCTCCGCGGCTCCATGGTGACCTGGGTGGTTGTGGGGAACGTGCCAACGGCCGTGATCGGTGCCGTGTTCCGAGGGCCCCTGGAGAGCTTGTTCGGGTCGGTCGCTGTTGTGGGGGTCATGCTGCTCGTGACCGGGGGCCTCCTGGCTGTGACAAAGGCCGTCCCTGAAGGGAATCGTCGCTTGGGGCTTCTGGTGGCCTTGGCCGTGGGAACGGCCCAGGGGTTGGCCATCATTCCGGGCATCTCACGATCCGGGGCGACCATTGCATGCGGCCTTCTGGTGGGACTGGACAGGGACCTGGCCGCCCGGTTTTCCTTCCTCCTATCCATTCCGGCCATTGCCGGGGCCCTGTGTCTCCAGCTCGCCACCGGTACGGCGCAGGGGCCCGGAATCATCGTACTTCTCTCCGGAGGAATCGCTGCCGCCGCGGTAGGCCTCGTGGCCTTGAGGTTTCTCATGGGCCTTGTCCGCCGCGGCCGATTCTCCTGGTTCGCCCCGTACTGCTGGGCCGTCGGCCTCACCGTGCTCCTGATAACCGTTTGGTTGTAACCGAAAAAGTATTGAGGCGGGCTTCCCCGAGAAGGTCAGTCCTTTATGGCCTCTGCTATCCTTCGCGAGAGCTCTTCCAGGTCGAACGGCTTTTGAAGAAAACCGAGGCAGCCCCGGTTCAGGATTTCTGTGGCCTTGCCGTTGATGCTGTATCCGCTGGAGAGGAGAACGCGGACGCCGGGATGGATCGCCTTCAGTCGGTCGAAGGTCTCTCCCCCATGCAGATCGGGCATGATCAGGTCCAGAATGACCAGATCGATCTCACCCAAACGCTCCTGATACATCTGGACCGCCGCATTTCCTCCGGATGCGGTGATCACCTCGTACCCCAGGCTTTCCAGCATTTGAGACCCCACATCGAGAATCATCTTCTCGTCGTCCACCAGTAATACCCTCCCTTTTCCACGACGAACCCCAGTCTCTTTGGAGGGCTCTTCCTGAACGGCTTTGGCTGTGGCCGGCAGGTAGATGTAAAAGGTCGTCCCCTGGCCTTTTTCGCTGTACACACGAATGAATCCACTGTGGTTCTTGATGATCCCGTAAGCCGAAGCCAATCCCAGGCCCGTGCCCCGGCCCATGCCCTTGGTGGTGAAGAAGGGATCGAATATGCGCTCCTGGACTCTTTTTTCCATGCCCACGCCCGTGTCGGTCACCGAAATCAGTACGTAGTCTCCCGGATCCAGTCCGTAGGGTTCGACCTCTCTCTCGTCCAGGCGCACCGCCCGGGTTTCAAGAAACAGGTCTCCGCCCGCAGGCATGGCCTGCCAGGCATTCACGTAAAGGTTCAAGAGCACCTGTTCGATCTGTCCAGAGTCCACCTCAACGCGCAACGGATACTCCGCGAGCTTTTGGTGAAGGCGGATTTCTTTTCTGGTGCGCCCGAACATGTCGGCACTCTTTTTTACCAGTCCGTTCAGATCAATGGGCCGGACCTCGTGCTTCCCTCCTTGCGCGATCCCCAGGAGCTGCCGGGTGAGATCCGAAGCGCTTCGAACGTACTCCTCGACCCCTTGAAGGTGCTCCCTGTGGGAAGGGGGGAGCTCCTGGCTCGATAGGATCAGGGAGATCCTTCCCTGAATACCCATCAAGAGGTTGTTGAAGTCGTGGGCAATTCCCTCGGCCAGGGTCCCCACGGCTTCCATTTTCTGCGCCTGAAAGAACTGCTTTTCCAGGCGTTTCTGCTGCGTGATGTCTTCGAGAAGAATGAGCAGCTCTCCGCTTTTTAGGTGCACGAGCCGGAAGTGCACCTCCTTGCTCGAACCGTCCTTGCAGCGAACCGCGAACACCCGGTGGCTGGTTCGGTTCCTGCGGTCCGGGGAGAGGTCCTGCTCCCAGGCCTCAAGGACCTGGCTCCGGTACGCAGGATCCGGGTAGGCAAGACGGAACCACGCATCGGTCGTTGGAATGTCCTCGAGATCGTACCCGAACACCTCGGTGAAGCGCGGGTTCACGTACTGGAGAGCGGAACCATCGTCCGTGAGGACTACGCCGAAGGGCGAAGACTCCACCAGTACTTGAAACCGCTCCTTTTCCCGGCGAAGGGCCTGCTCGATGCGTTTCTGATCCGTGATGTCGCGTCCCACCCCGTGAATCGCCGTCACCTGGCCCTCATCGTCCAGGATGGCGGTGTCCGCCCAGGCCAGCCAACGCCATCCGTGACGCGTCCGGGCTCGCTGCTCCATGTAAGCTGTATGTGGAGGGTGAAAAAGGGCCTCCATGGCTTTCTCCGTGCTTTCCCGGTCCTCTTCGTGCACCAGCGGCATGAAGCTCTTTCCGAGCAGCTCTTCCTCCTGCATGTCGAACATGTCGCAATAGGAGGGGCTTACAAAGAGAAACCGGCCTTGGAGGTCCACTTTCACCACCAGGTCCTGCTGTTTTTCCACGAGAAGCCGGTATTTTTCCTCGCTCTCGCGCAAGGCGCGCTCGGCTTCCTTTCGCTCGGTCAGGTTCCGCAAGATGCACAGGAGGGAAGGCTGTCCCTCGAACTCGATGTGCCGGGCGCTTACCTCCAGGGGAATGGTTGTGCCGTCTTTGGTCACATGGGCCGTTTCGAAGATGAGCTGCCCTTTTTCCAGGACTCCTTGAATTCGCTCCTCGATCTGGTCTCTGTGTTCCTGTGCGTCCAGGTCGGCGACGGTCATGCGAAGGACTTCCTCGCGTGTGTACCCCCACTGTTCGCAGGCCACCTGATTCACCTCCAGGATTCGGCCTTTCAGGTCGAGGATGAGCAGGCCGTCGCTGGCGCTGTTGAACAGGGTGCGGAACTTCGCCTCCGACTGCCGAAGCTTCTCCCGGGATGCGAACAGGCTCGCGTAGAGCTCATCGTATTGCCGGGCCAGTTGTCCGATCTCGTCTTTAGGATACACCTTGTCGGTCGTGTCCACTCGGCCCGCTCGAATCTGCCGCACGAGTGCAGCCAGAGGTCGAAGAGACGTCTTGACCACGAATACCGCCACGACAAGGCCCAGAAAGAACGAAGCAACAAGGATCAGGGAGTTCAGGCGCGCTTCCCTCCGGGCTGCGGCCAGGAGGTCCTCCATGGGTTGCTTGACAACGACGGCCCACCCCGTGGTGAACACTGGGTGATAGGCGACCATCCACGGGTGCCCTTCCTCCGAAAGCATGGTACTTCCGGATTCACCTCGCAGGGCCGCCTTTGCCAGTGCGCGATCCTGAGGACGAGGCTGTTCAGGTCTCTGCACTTGGAGGCTTTTTTCAGGATGCGCAAGGAGTTGGCCGTTTGAGGAGAGAAGGAACGCAAACCCGCTCTTTCCCACCTTGACATTCCGTATGAACCGAAGGAGCACGTTCTCTTCGGACACCAGGATGACCCCTCGAAGGAGTGCGACCGGCTGACCGTCATCCCCTCGGACGGGCGTGGAAAACCCGCTGACCAGGGACCCGGTTCGGGCCTGGACCACATCCATGAAGATCGTTCGGTTCTCGGAAAAGGTTCGGTCCACCCAGTCCATGTTTTCGCGGGGAATGGACTGGCCCACCAGCTCCGGCCGGTTCACGTAGGACAGCCAGCGACCCTCCCGGTCCATCACGAAGTAGTAGTTGAAGAAGCGTTTGGAGGCATTGAGCACGTGAATGGCTCGGTCCATCCGCTCCCTGTCCAGGGAACGGATGTCCGGCAGGGCGGCCATGGCTTCCAGCTCGGAGAGGGCGTATTGAAACGTGGCATCCAGGCCTTCTGCAATCTGGGTAACGGCAGCCTCCTGAACTTCCCGCGCATTCTGTGTGGCGTTCTCTTTGATTCGAGGGGAGAGGTAGAGGGCTTGGAAGAGAAACACCCCCCCAATGACGGCCAGCAGGTAGAAAACCAGCCTCGACTGGATGCTGTGGATGTTGAGCATAAGGAATCCCTCGGAATGCGTAACTCAAATAGTATACCAAAGGCGGTCGGCAGGCGCGAGACGGAAATGCCCTTCAGGAAAACGCTTGCAGAAAAAGGAAGGGAAAGGATGCGGTCGCGCCTCTCTTCAGGTCGGCTTCGAAGGGAGCGGACAGGAAGCACAGGCATGATACAGGACGGCAGGTGCAAGGCCCCGCGTGCGGCGTGTGTGAAAGGACGATGGCGGAGAGGGATCGGAAGGCTACTGATCCCCCACGTCTCCGAGACCCAGGAGATGGAAGGTGAGCATAAAGGAGTCTACACCGTCCAGGCTTCCTGCGGAGAGCCTCAGCCCCCAGCACTGGGCCTGGTATTGGACCCAGTAAGCACTGTCCAGGGTGTGGTCCATTTCGAGCTCTTTTCGAAGGGCGGTGCCCGCACTGAAACCGCCGGCCAGGTTCAGGTGCACCCGGTACCCCAGGAACTGGCTGTCGTCTTCCTCATACTGATACTCCAGGGCGTAACGGTCCGTGCGTCCGCCGGAACGCTCCATGGAGAAACCTGCGGAGATATCCGTGTAGGTGATGTCGCTTTGGTAGTGGTCCCAGTGGGTCTCGGCGTCCACGTCCAGCCAGGGGAAGGGGAACACGTTCAACTCGGCTTCCAGGGGCTCGAAGGGCTCCCTGTCCCGCTCGGGTTCATCGTCCCTGCGGGCCTCGTCGATACTGTAAGGCTGGCGGAGCGTAAAGGTCCCCCACTGCGCATAATGGGTTTTCCCTTCCTCGTCGTCCCTTCTGCTGTCGAGGATGTTCTCGATGGCAAGCGTCACGTGGTTGAGATCCCCCACGTCGTCGATGGGCTCGAACCAGGGTTGAAAGCGGTCTTCGTCCCGGTGGCTCCGAAAGTCGTAGGTCAGCGTGGGTCGGATTTTGTGCTTCAATCCGGTGTACTCGCGCCACTGGATGTCGAAGGTTCTCTCCAGCACTGTAGAGAGGCGTGCCTGGGCGTGGTAGGCGTTTCTCGTCTGCCGGTCGATTCCCAGGGGATCGTCGTCCACCCACTGGGCATTGTATGTGTAAGCGATCGACGTTTCGAACTCCAGGTATCGACCAAGGAACAGGGGATACGAGATCTCGGGATCCAGGACGAAGCGGTGGCCTTTCACCCCGTAATCCCTCCAGATATATCCGTAATCCGTGTCCAGGGTCAGGAAGAACGGCATGTGGGGGAGGGGGCGGGGCAGAAGCGAAAAGTGAGCCCCGGCCAGGGGCTGTGCCGTGTCGTCCAGGGCCGGATTTTCTGGTCGCTGGTGATAGGCGGCCAGTCCCTGGAGGCTGAATTCATCGCGGTCGGCGCTGAGGCGAAGGGCATTTCTTCGTGTGGGGGACCGCACGTCCTCCACGGGACGTCCGTATTCGGAAAGCTCGGGCCGTGCATCGAATCCCGTAAGACCCCCCTGGAACTCCTTGAGGTAATCCTGGTCGCTGACGTAGTCCGTGTCGAGCCTGGCCTCGATGCCCGGAAAAAGGGTCTGGTCCATTCTGCTGCGGAACCAGTAACGTGTCTGGTTCGTTCGGTCAGAGGGGCTCAGCTCGACGTACTCCGGATTGCGCATGTCCTTCTCTTCGACGTTGTCACGAAGGATATCGAAGAGAAACGTTCCGCGCGAGTCGTTCGCGGCCACATACCGCAGTTCCAGGCCCTGCATGAATCCCCGCTCGGTCATGTACCGTTCGTAGAACGTGGCATCGACCTGATCGGAGATGGCCCAGAAAAAGGGGACTTCCAGATCGGCCCCGTTCTGATCGGAGTAACCGAGGCGCGGCGGCAGAAATCCGGTTTGTCGTTTGGTCTTGACAGGAAAGACGGCAAAGGGCAGGTAGAAGATCGGGAACCCCTTGATGCGAAAGGCCGCATTCTTCACCGATCCGTAGCCTTCTACGGTGACGTTGACCTCGGAACCGGTGATGCTCCAGGCCGGGTCGTCCCCGTCGCACGTGGTGATGCGGCAGTTCTTGACATGATAGGTGTTCGCCCCGGTGCGCACCATTGCGCTCCCGCGGATGTAGTAATTGTTCTCACGGAGGTAGATGGTGCCGTTGGTGATCTGACCGAAGTGATTTGTGAGGTCCAGAAGGGCCATCTCCCCTGAGACGATGTCGCCGTTCGCCGTGAGCCGGACGTCCCCATAGACCTGGACGATGCCTGTTTCCTCGTTATACACCCCGCGCTGGGCCGACAGCGTCTGCCCGTTGCGGGTGATCATTACATTTCCCTCCGCCACATAGAGGCGCTTCTCGTGCACGTAGGTCATCTTGTCGGCGGTGATTTGCCAGTGGGCGTTCTTGTCTTCCAAAAGGTGCCGGCCCAGGAGCTTTTCCTGGGCGGAACAGACCCCTGCCCCCAGGACGGACGCCAGGATGGCGGCGACAAAGGCCCTGAAGAGAAGGCGGATTGTGAGTCCCTGGCGGGAAAGCAAATTCATGGCGTTCGATTAAACGGCATCCGGACGGTATTGTACGGGGTCCAGGAGACTGAGTGCCTCCCCGGCCGTAAAAAGGGATCCCGTAACCAAAATCAAGTCTTCAGCATCGGCTATTTCTTTTGCTCTGTCAAGCGCTTGACGAAGTTCGGGTACGATTTCCCCGGGAGTCTCGAGGGAGTTCTCTTCGGCGGCCCGCTCAAGGGTTTCCGGGGCTGCGGCCCGGGAATAGACGGGCCGGGTATACACGACATAATCTGCCAACGGAACGATTTCCTTCATCATGGCGGGAATGTCCTTGTCCGCCATCACCCCGATGACCAGGATCAGGCGCCGGTAAGGGAATGCGTGAGGCAAAGCGTCCGCCAGGGCTCGGACGGCGCGAGGGTTGTGCCCTCCATCCACCACAATGGCCGGGCGCTCTGCCATGAGCTGCATGCGGCCCGGCCAGGAGACCCGGGACATGCCCTCGCGGATCTCCTCTTCTCCCACCCGGATTCCTCTGGCTTCCAGCGTTTCCACCGTGGCCAGGGCCAACGCCGCGTTTCTGGCCTGGAATCGCCCGGGCAGCCCGGGCCGAAGTCCGTGCAGCAACCGTTTTTTGCCGTAGTAATGCAACCCCCGTGCCGTGCTGCGGTACCGGACATCCCGTCCGAGGCGCGTCATGGGGGCCCCTTTTTCACGGCACAGGGACTCGTAAAGACGGATCACAGGGGGCTGGGTCACAGCGGTGATCAACGGCACACCGGGCTTGATGATTCCGGCCTTTTCCCCTGCAATGTCCAGGAGGCGTTTGCCCAGGTAATCCTGGTGCTCCAGGCTGATGTTCGTGATTACCGTGACCAGGGGGGCGATGATGTTGGTGGCGTCCAGGCGGCCTCCCATGCCCACCTCCATGACGGCCACGTCCACGTCTTCCCGCGCGAAGTGGACCAGAGCCATGGCGGTGACGATTTCGAAGAACGTTGGGGGCTCCCGGGGATCTACGGCGTCCATGAGTTCCTCCGCGAGCCCGGCTGCGGTTTCCGGTTCCATCTCACGGCCGTTGATGCGAAACCGTTCGGTGAACCGGACGAGGTGGGGGGAGGAGTACACCCCGACCCGGAGGCCCGCCTGTGCAAGTATGGCGGCCACCATGGCGGCCACGGAGCCCTTGCCGTTTGTCCCGGCGATGTGAACGTAACGCTTACCCCGATGGGGGTCTCCGAAGGCGTGCAGGAGATTGGTGGTCTTGGAGAGCCCGAACTTGATACCGAACTTCTGGAGGCGGTAGAGCTCGCGAAGGGCCTCGTCATAGGTAAGGGGTTTCTTCATGACCGTTTGTCCTGTCGGTTACCGCCTATGCACACCGCATCGTCCGTGGAAGGTCATAGGATGGACGACTTCAAAGACAAACCACGGAGAGCACAGAGGACACAGAGACATGCCCGGTGAAATCCTTTCCTGGATTTCCTCCGTGATGTCTGTGGTGAAAGATCCATGACGTCGCATCTACGAAAAGTTGTCCTAGCTCTTATCCAGCGTGGTGAACTCCAGGTGAAGGAGCTTTCGGCCCACGTTTCGAAAGAGGACCTCCACCTTGTCATCCCCCCTGAACCGGGAGACCACTCCCGGCCCAAAGGCCGGATGTTTCACGCGGTCGCCGAGGCGCAGCCCTTGGGCCCTGCCGCTCCCTTCCAGGCCGGCGCGGGCCCTCAGAGAGGGGCGCTTGGGCCTGGAGGGGGCGAGCTGTCGGGCCGTGCCGTGGGAGAGCACCTCCTCGGGCAGCTCCCGGACGAACGCGGAAAGGCCTCCCCGACGGAACCCCTCCACGCCGCCGTCACCGTACCTCACAGGCCGCGACTCCATTCCGGGGTAGCAGAGCAGCAAATCGTCCCGGGCCCTTGTGGACGCCACGTACAGGAGCCTTCGTTCCTCCTCCAAGTCGTCCTCGCTGCCGTAAGCCCGGGCGGACGGAAAGTATCCCTCCATGACCCAGATAATGATGACCGTGGGCCACTCCAGGCCCTTGGCGGAGTGCACCGTGGAGAGCGTCAGGTAGTCCGAAGGCGGAGTGGAGGACAGGTCGGCCGTGCTGGTCGGGGGCTCCAGGGTCAGATCATCGAGAAAGGAGCGCAGGCTTCGGTACCGCGACGCCATGTGAGGGAGCTGATTGAGGTCGTTCTGCCGCTTGGGAAAGTCGTCGAACCGTTCCTTGAGAATCGGTTCGTAGTAGGAGAGCAGGGTCTCGATGGCCTCCCGGGGGCTCTGTTCCGGTCCGGAAATGCGTTCGAGGACAGAGGCTAGGGTCTTGAGGCCGCTCGCTCGTTTGCCTGCACCGGGCCACTCCCCGATGTGCCGGGGTTCGTGGCCGTTTTCCTTCAACCAGCTTGAAATGGCCTGGCTCTTTCCCGGACCGATGCCCTTGACCAGTCGCAGGATGCGGCCCAGGCTGACGGCGTCGTCCGCGTTCGCCACGATGCGGAGATGGGCCAGGAGGTCCTTGATATGTGCGGACTCCATGAACTTGAATCCGCCGTGCTTGACAAAGGGCAGGTGATGGCGAGCAAGCTCCAGCTCCAGCTCGAAGGAGTGGTAGGCGGCCCGAAAAAGCACGGCAATGTCGGAAAGGGGGCGGTCCTTTTGCTGATGCTCCTGGACGAGCCGGCGCACAAAGGCCGCCTGCTCCGGTTCGGTTCGGGTGTCCACGACTCGGGGGCGGGCGCCTCCTTCGCGCTTCGTGGTCAGGCACTTGGAATACTTCTGTGAAGCCCTTGCCATCAGGGCGTTCGTAAAGGAGAGAATGGGCTGGGTGGAGCGGTAGTTTTCCTCCAGCTTGATCACCCGGGCCCCCGGGAAGAGATGAGGAAACTCGAACATGTTCCGGTAGTTCGCCCCGCGAAAGGAGTAGATGGACTGCGAGTCGTCCCCGACCACCATGATGTTGCCGTGTTCCGAGGCCAGCCCGCAGATGATCTCGGCCTGGATGCCGTTCGTGTCCTGGTACTCGTCCACCATGATGTAGCGGTACTGGTCGCCCAGCGCGGACCGGAGGTCCTCGTGCTCTCTCAGGAGGCCGCCCAGGTAAACGAGGAGGTCGTCGTAGTCCATGAGCTGGTTGTTTCGCTTGTACTCCTCATAGAGACCTCGCAGCTTCTCCAGGTGGGGGACGTACTCCAGAAACTGGGAGAAGTCCTTCTCCACCAGGGATTCGACGGAGGTCTGGAGGTTGACGGCCTTGCTCAGAATGGAGGCCAGGGTGGAACGCTTGGGGAAGCGCACGGAGCCGGTCTTCACGTTCAGTTCCTTGACTAGGGACTGAATGACCTCCTCCATGTCCGCGCGGTCCATGATGGTGAAGTGGGGGTCAAAGCCCGCAAGGGCCGCGTTCTTCCGAAGCACGCGGTGGGCCAGGGAGTGGAAGGTCCCTCCCCACACCTGGCGGCACCGGCTGTCCGCCAACCCGGACGCTCGCTCGAGCATCTCGGCCGCGGCCTTTCGCGTGAAGGTGAGGAGCAGGATGTTCCCGGGGTCCACCCCGGACTCCACCAGGCGTGCCACGCGATAGATCAGGGTTCGCGTTTTGCCGCTTCCGGCGCCGGCGATCACGAGCAACGGCCCCTCCAGGGTGGTCACGGCCTGGAGTTGGGCAGGATTGAGTAGGTTTTCGTAGTCGATATTTTGAGAGATGTTTTCCATGGACCTCATGGTTTCCACGCCCACGCGAGGCCGCGAATGCAATATCCGGACTAGCGGCTCAAGGCGATGATCAAAGGAATGGCGATGGCGACGACAACGAGGATGCAAATCAGGACAATGGGAATCGCGAAGGCAAGAATCACCCGGAGATACGACGTCTCATGCATCTCTCGAAGCCCGATGACCTCGACGACGAGAAGCCAGAGGCTTGCCACGAAACCGCCGAGAAAGGGAATGACGGCGAAGACCTGTGCGGCCTGCCCGTAAGCGATCACCCGAAACGTCGCCTCGAACCCGTGCGCGCCCCCCCCGACCATGCGCAGAAGGAGCTGCATGATCCCGCTCACAATGAAAAGGAGCAACCCCACGATGAAGGGGGTGAGGATCAGGAGTCCCAGAAACACGAGGGTGACGGGAAAGTGGGCGGAGATCTCTTTGAAGCTCCCCCCCAACCCCCACGCCGCCATGAGGAACTGCCAGAACATGCTGAACATCATCCCCACGGAACCGAAGAGCAGTCCGAAGGCAAGCGGTTCCTTCAGACCCTGCCCGAACTGGAGGTTGCGGAACATGTTGATCGGGTTGAACAGGACGTCTCGAAAGGTCTGAAAGATCCCCTGCCACAGTCCGAGGCGGGATCGATCCTCCCACGGTGAGGGCCCCCTCGTGGCCTTGGGTTCTGTCGTTCCAGTGACGGGGGGGGCTTCCACCGGCGGCGCCGGCGGAGGGGAGGGCTCGGCGGGCCGGAGCGGGACAAGGGTCTCCGGGCTCAGTGCGAATCGCTGCTTGCAGCGGGGGCAGTTTGCAGCCTTCGCGTTGGCAGGGATGCGCTCCCTGGGGACTTCTGTGGTGAAGTTGCAGTGGGGGCAGGTAATCCGGACGTTCATACCTTTTTTCCCTTTTTGCGTTCACGGGCTTGTCGATGGAGCTCCTTCTTTTGCGACCACCGCTGGAAACGGCTCAGCATGCCGGACTTCGCGGCACGGTTCACCGTTTCCTCACGCATTCGAATCCCCTCCCGGGTTTCCATGGCCGTCCTCAGGCACTCGGTCCGATCCGGGCATTGGAAGCACTCCGGCGGTGCTTCCCGAAGGCCGTTTTTTCCCATGGGAAACACGCGGTCCAATAGGCCGAAGCACTCTCGCCGGGTCATCTCGTGCTCCCTTTCGAGCCGCAGGTGTGGTGTTTTCCCGGTTTCACAGAAAAAACGATTCCTCTCGCAAGGCCGCAAAGATCGCCAAGGAAACAAGATCCCGCGCTAGGGGCCTTGAGGCGACCTGAAGCACGGAAATCGGTTCCACGGCTTTTCTCACGCGTCTATACACCATTCAGGTCGTGAAATAAAGGCAAAACCCGGGACCGGCGAGGGAGGATCGTCCTGTCCCGTGATTGACAGTCCCGGCGCGCGCGCCTATGATGCGGGCCATGGGTAGAACGAATCGACTCTATCTGGCGCGGCATGGACAGGTCGTGGGACACGAGCGTTTCCCGATCTACGGGCATACGGACGTGGACGTGACCGAAGAGGGCAAGTCCCAGATGGAGGCCCTGGCGGACCGACTCCGACAAACGGAGATCGCGGCGGTGTATGCGAGCGATCTTCAGCGGTCCGAGATGGGAGCCCGAACCATCGCCCGCCACCACGATGTGGAGGTCCACGTTCTGCCCGAGCTTCGCGAGATGTACTTCGGAGACTGGGAAGCCATGACCGTGACCGACGTTCAGGAGCGGTTTCCCGACGAGCTCCGAATGCGGGGGGAGGATTTGGTGGGCTACGAAATTCCCGGGGGAGGTGAGAGTATTGAGGGCTTCTCCCGGCGAGTCTTGACCCGCCTGGAGGATATTCTCCGGGAGCGTGAGGGAAAGGATATCCTGATCGTGGCCCACGGCGGCGTGAACCGCGTGATCCTTTGCGCGGCGCTGGGGCTGGATCTCTCCCGCATGTTCACCCTTCATCAGGACTACGGTTGCCTGAACATCGTCGACTACTTTCCCGACACCGCGCTCGTGCGGCTCGTGAACGGTTGACCCGGCAATTCAGGGGCATGCGAGCGGCCGGGCGAAACGCCTGCAAGGAGGCGCTGAGACATGGTTTCGGGCAGAGATATCGCTTCCATGGCCCTGTTCGAGCGGCTTTCCGGGAAGGATAAGGAGGAGCTCGCCCGAATCGCCGCAGAGCGGACCTTCCGCCGTGGCGAAACCATCTTCCTGGAGGGGGATGAAGGGCGCGGGTTCTACGTAGTCCTTTCGGGGCGCGTCAAGATCTACAAAATCTCTCCCGAAGGCAAGGAGCAGACCCTTCACCTGTTCGACCCCGGGGAGCCCTTCGGAGAGGTGGCCCTGTTTGCAGGGACGCGTTTCCCGGCAAATGCCGAGGCCATGGAGGAGAGCCGAATCCTCTTCTTTCCGAGAGACGCATTCGCCGACCTCATTCGGGGGCAGCCTTCGGTTGCCATGAACATGCTCGCCCTTCTCAGCATGCGGCTGCGGCGATTCACCGCACTGATCGAGGACCTGTCCCTCAAGGAGGTGCCCGGACGCCTGGCGGCCTATCTGCTTTACCTGAGCTGCCGGGAAGATGCGGGGGATGACCTCGTATTGGATATTACCAAGGCCCAGTTGGCCAGCCTCCTGGGAACCATCCCCGAAACCCTTTCCCGGATCCTGAGCCGCCTGTCCCGAGAAGACCTGATTGAAACGACCGGGCGAACGATTCGCATCCTGGACCGTGAGGGCCTTCAGGTGCTGGCCGAGGGAAGCGGCGGGGCGCTTCGAACCTCGACGAAGGATTGAGACCTTTCAGACGATCACGAATGGGGCCTGCCGTGGTTGGAAAATCACACAAGGACACATCCCGTAAGATTCTCGTGGTAGAGGACTCCCGGTCCGTGTCGGGCTTCCTGTGCCGGCAAATCGAGGAATCCCTGGAATTCGAGGCGGTCCCCGCTTACAGCCTGGCCGAGGCCCAGGCCATTGTCGAAGAGGACCCTGCCTTCTTTGTGGCGGTCCTGGACCTCAACCTCCCGGATGCGCCGGACGGGGAGATCGTCGACTACATCCGGCAGAAGGGGATTCCGGCCGTCATCCTGACTGCGACCTTTGACGAGAAGCTCCGCGAGGAGATTCTGGGCAAGCATGTTGTGGACTACGTGCTCAAGGACAGCCAGCACAGCCTGGATGTGGTCAAGGAGCTCATTCAGAGGATCTACCGGAACCAGGACATCGCCATTCTTCTGGTCGATCCTTCCCGGGAGTTCCGATCCTACTGCCGGACCCTGCTGGAGGCGCACAAGTACACCGTCATGGAGGCGGAGACCGGGGCTCAGGGGCTCGATGTCTTGAGCGCGCATCCGGGAATCCTCCTGGTCATCACGGACTTCAATATGCCCAGCATGGACGGGTTCGAGTTCGTCTCCCGGGTCCGGGAGCGGTTCGGCAAGAACGATGTGGGCATCATCGGCCTTTCGGCCCAGGGATCGGGCTTGGTTTCCGCCAAGTTCCTCAAGAAAGGCGCCAATGACTTCCTTTCCAAGCCGTTCGTCTCGGAGGAGTTCTACGCCCGTGTCACGCAGAACATCGAGCTCATCGAGTTCATCCGCCAGCTTCGGGAGATCGCGATCCGCGATCCGCTGACCCGGCTGTACAACAGGAGATACTACTTCGATGCCGGAGAAAAGCTCCTTGAGGAATCCAGGGAAACGGACACGCCCGTCACAGTGGCGATGATCGATATCGACTGGTTCAAGGAGGTGAACGATCGATTCGGACACGATGCAGGGGACGAGGTCCTCGTGCAGCTGGCCGAACGGCTGATGCGGACCTTTGGAAAGTCCCATATTGTCTCGCGCATCGGTGGGGAGGAGTTCTCCGTGCTGGCTTACGGGCTCCACGGTACACGCGCCGTCCGGATTTTCGAAGATTTCCGAAGACTCATCGAAAGCATGAGCATTCCCTACGGCAGCGAAACGGTTCGGTTCACGATTTCCATCGGGCTTTGCTGCGAGGAGAATCAGCCGCTGGCCCACCTGATACGCGAGGCGGACCGAAGGCTTTACCGGGCAAAGCAGAGCGGAAGGAATCGGGTGGTCTACGAAGACTGACCATGTATACCCTTCATTGGACAGTCGGATTTCTGAGCATCGCACTGACCCTGGTGACCGCGGGTCATGCCCTGATGTTCAAGAGGGATCCGCGCGCGAGTTGGGGATGGATTGCGGTTTGCCTTCTTTTTCCCCTCATCGGTTCGCTCCTGTACCTTCTCTTCGGGATCAACCGTGTGCAGACACGAGCAAAACGACTGACCCATAGGCTGCCTTTTTTTCATCCCTTTACCACCGACCGGCCGGAGATCCCGCTGAAGGCCCATCCCCAGGCGGATCTGGCTTTCGAGGACCGGCGGATCGCAGCCGTCTCGGACAAGGTAGCCCGTCGTCCCCTCGTAGGAGGGAATCGCGTGGAGGCCCTCCACAACGGCGAGGAGGCCTACCCGGCCATGCTGGAAGCGATCGAGGGGGCGAAGAGGTACGTGTACCTGGCCACGTATATCCTGGATTCGAACCGGACAGGCCGGCAATTCGTGGATGCGCTGGCGCGGGCCCGTCATCGAGGGGTGGAGGTCCGTGTCCTCCTGGACGGCATCGGGGAGCTCTACTCGTTCCCGAGGAGCGGCCGACTCCTGAAAAAGCAGGGCGTGCGGGTCGCCCGCTTTCTTCCGCCGCGGCTCATGCCGCCGTCCATTCACGTGAACCTGCGCAGCCACAGGAAAATCCTGGTGGCCGACGGGGGGATCGGTTTCGTCGGAGGCATGAACATCGGGGATCGCCACCTGGCCGGGGCCGAGGACAACCCCTCGCGGGTGGTCGACCTGCATTTTCGCGTAGCCGGTCCGGTTGTTGGACAGATCGAGGAGGTGTTTCTCGAGGACTGGGCCTTTGCCACAGGCGAGGACGAGGCCCCCGATCCCGGTACGCCGATTCCCGAGGGAAACGCGGTTTGCCGCGCCATCGTGGACGGCCCCGGAGAAGACCTGGATTCGCTGGCCATGATCCTGGTGGGTGCCGTCTCTGCAGCTCAGCGGCAGGTCCTCATCGTGACCCCCTACTTCCTGCCGTCGCGGGAGATGATTGGGGCGCTCCAAGCGGCCGCCCTTCGGGGCATAGAGGTGACCGTGCTCCTTCCGTCCAAAAACAACCTTCCTTTTGTCCACTGGGCCGCGAGGAATATGCTCTGGGAGCTGCTCCAGTGGGGAATCCGCATCTACTACCAGCCGCCTCCTTTTGTCCACACCAAGCTCTTCCTGGTGGACGGCCGATACGCCCAGATCGGATCGGCCAACCTGGATCCCAGGAGCCTCCGGCTGAACTTCGAGCTGGCCGTGGAGGTGTTCGATGCCGAGGTGGCCGGGGACCTGGCTGCACATGTCTTTCGCTGCCGGAATCGTTCACGCGAAATTTTGCTGGATGAAGTGGATGGGCGCTCGTTTCCCGCAAAGCTTCGGGACTCCATGGCCTGGCTTTTTTCCCCATACCTGTAAAGATTCCCGTCTCAGCCTGCATTCGACGCCGGCACACGGGCTGTGCATTTACGGAGAAGGAGTCATTCCCCGGCTTTGTGCGTTCGTCTTCCCGGGAGCTTCGTGACTGTCGAGGCATGCTCAGGGGTACCGAGCCGGCCTGGAGGGAATGCCAAAGGGACTTGCCCCCAGGCCGGGAATTCGATAATAGGAAGAAACGGGATTCATCGATTGCAACCCAGGGCGCGGGGAGCAGGAAGGAGACGCAATCATGGGCAGTAAGGAAACGTTCAACCGAGTCATCCCGCAGGAGTACCACGGTCGTATCTTGACCGGAGACTACAGCGTTTCCCTGAAGAAGCATGTTGCCGGGTATATCGATGCCTATCGTGCGGTGGAGAGGACCGGGAACCCTGCGATCTTTTATCTTTCGGCCTGGCATGAGGACGACGCGGGAGAAATCTGGTACGAGTTCGTGAGCACTCGATTCGCCCGGCTCATGAACTGCAGCCGCAGCGAGGTGGCCGAAACCTTCCGAAAGCGCGTTCTGGATCAACACACACTTCGTTTCCATTCCCTGGACGAAAGTATCGAAGAGGAGGTCCGAACCCGCGAGACCCTGGACGAGTCGGCACGGCAGCTTCGCGAAGACGTGCGGCGCAGGGGAATCGGTGACGCCATCTACAAAGTCGATGTGGGGGAGGGTCTGGTCATCTGGCTCAAAGACGTGGCCCGTATCGAAACTCACGGGGAAGACCGGATCTGTCTCTCCAGCGGATGCATGACCCCGGTCACCAAGGAAAGAAGGGCCGAGGAGTTACGGCTGGAACGGGAGCGCCTGCAAGTGTCCCTTCAGATGGCGGGTGCGGTCTGTCACGAGATGAACCAGCCCATGCAGAGCATTTCAGGGTATGCGGAAAGCTGCCTGATGAACGTCTCGGATGAGGACCCGCTTCGACTGAAGCTCGAGAAGATCATCACGCTCACGCAAAAGATGGCGGAGATCACCCGCAAGCTCACGCGAATCACCCGGTACGAGACCAAGGACTACATCGAGGGCGTCAAGATCGTGGACCTGGATCGTGCGAGCCGGGGTTTGCCGGAAAACGAATGAGGCCCCCGCCGGGCGGCGAACGAGACCGTGTGGACCAACGATCCGCTGCCCTTTTTCCACCTGCGATGAACAGCCCGTTCATGCAATTCAGTGCGGGGATACCGCTCGCACGCCGGTTTGAACTATGCTGCTGGGCACCGTCGTCAACACCCTGGCCATTGTTGCAGGCAGCCTCCTCGGCCTGATGTTCCGCCGTTTTATCCCACAGCGACACTCCGACACGCTCCTCCATGCCGTGGCCTTTGCCGTTATCTTGATGGGGCTTAAGCTGGCCTGGAAAGGGGATGATTTCGTCCTCCTGATCTGCAGCCTGGCCTTCGGGAGCGGCCTCGGGGCCTGGATCGGGATCGAGGACCGGATGAACCGCTTCGGGAAAACGCTGGAGTCCCGGTTCTCGACCTCGGAGGGCGGATTTTCAAGGGCCTTTGTCTTCACGAGCCTCCTTTACTGCGTGGGTTCCCTGGCTGTCGTGGGCTCCCTGGAAAGCGGTCTTTCCGGGAACCACGACACCCTGTTCGCCAAATCGGTGCTCGACGGGATGGGTTCCATTCTCTTTGCCGCCACCATGGGGGTCGGCGTCCTCTTCTCTGCCGTGCCGGTCTTTCTCTACCAGGGAGGCATTGCCGTGAGCGCCTCCCTGGCCAAAGCGTTTCTGACGCCGGAGGTGATTGCACAGATGTCTGCGGTGGGCGGGTTGCTCATCGTGGGCATGGGCCTCAACATGCTGGGTGCGGTTCGAGTCAAGGTGGGGGACATGCTGCCCGCCATATTCATTCCTCTGGTGGTTCACGCCGTACGACAGGTCGTGTTGTTGTTCTGAACCCGTTGAAAATGCTTCGCTCGCGCATTCCTCAATCTTGCTGCGGGGAGATTCAATGGCCGTTCCTTTATGCTTCCCTCCCGAAGCTCTCTCCCCGCTTGATGGATCACAACATACACAACCCGTCAACCCGACCGGCAGGACGTAAAGGGCGTGTATCGAAGACCGACGAAGGGGCAACAGGACGGGAACTCCAAAAAGCCCGTGACACTCTGCCTGGAACCAGATATCTTAAAATTATACGACCCATAAAAGTTGCATTGGCGGTTGTTCCGTGAAGGGGCCGCAATCGGAAGTGCAGACCCGAAACCGTTTCACGGACGGGAACCGAATTCCACGCCGGCTGTGGAAAGGGAAGGGAATCCACGGTGCGGAGAGAAACGGGTTCCTGTGTGACAGGATAGACCTCCATGCGGATTGCCATCATTGGCGCTGGGATCTCCGGATTGGCTTCGGCCTATCTCCTCTGCCGTGACCATGAGGTCGTGGTGTACGAGGCCAACGATTATATCGGCGGCCACACGCACACGATCGACGTGGATGTGGAGGGACGCACCTATCCTGTAGACACGGGTTTCATTGTCTTCAATGAGAAGACATATCCCAACTTTGTAAAGCTTCTCGATCAGCTGGGCGTTTCCCGGCAGCCTTCGAATATGAGCTTCAGCGTTCGTTGCGGGAAAACGGGCCTCGAGTACAGCCCCACCTCCCTCAACTCGTTGTTCGCGCAACGCCGCAATCTGTTTCGCCCGTCCTTTTATCGCATGCTCGCGGACATCTACCGTTTCAGAAAGGCCTCGGAAGCCCTGATCCAATCGTCCGATCATAAGACGACCCTGAGCCAGTATCTCGATACCATGGGGTACTCTGAGGGATTTCGGGATTTCTTCATCATCCCGATGGGGTCGGCCATCTGGTCGGCCGACCCTGCCCGGTTTCAGGATTTCCAGGCCCGGTCCTTTGCCGCCTTTTTCCACAACCACGGGTTTCTCAACGTTCGGGACAAGCCCCAGTGGTTCGTGGTTCAGGGCGGGTCCAGGCAGTACGTCCAGAAGCTCATCGAGCCGTTTCAAGACAGCCTTCGTCCGGGATGTCCGGTGCAATCGGTTGTGCGGCACGGGACCCATGTGGACGTGAAAACCAGGGACGGAGCCGTTGAGCCGTTCGATCAGTGCATCATCGCGGCCCACAGCGATCAGGCGCTCTCCATGCTCGCCGATCCCACGGAATCGGAAAGGGCCGTCCTGGGGGCTCTGCCTTACCAGGAAAACCGCACAGTCCTTCACACGGATGCCTCCATGATGCCCGTGCATCGGTCCTGCTGGGCGAGCTGGAACACCTATCTGCCCAAGGAAACTCATCACGGCGTCATGTTGACCTATTACATGAACAGGCTCCAGAGCCTGAAGGCGCCCGTGGACTTTTGTGTAACCCTCAACCAGGAGCAGGCCATCGATCCGGGGAAGGTGATTCGAGCTATCACCTATCACCATCCGATCTACACCCCCCGGGGATTCGCTGCGCAGAAACGATTTGAAGAAATCAGCGGGCAGAACCTCACCCATTTCTGCGGGGCCTACTGGGGGTACGGTTTCCACGAGGACGGTGTCAAGAGCGCGCTTGCCGTTTGCCAATCCTTTGGGAAAAGCCTGTGACATGAAAAGCTGCATCTACGAAGGAAGAGTCCGGCATCGCCGGTTTACGCCGGTCGTCAACACCTTTCAATACCGGATCTACCTGGTGTTCCTGGACCTGGCCGAGCTGCCGCATGTGTTCGACGTCCATCCGCTCTGGTCTGCGAAGCATGTGAACGTGGCCTACTTTCGAAGGAGGGACCACCTGGGCGACCCCCGCATTCCCCTCGACCGGGCGGTCAGGGACCTGGTGGAGGAGCGGCTGGGCTCGCGTCCGGAAGGACCGATTCGAGTGCTCACCCACCTGCGCTACTTCGGGTACTGCTTCAACCCCGTGAGCTTCTACTACTGCTACGACACCATGGACCGCCGCGTGGACGCCCTTGTGGCCGAAGTGCACAACACCCCGTGGCTCGAGGAGCACTGCTACGTCTTTGGGGAGTCCATGAACGAGCACACTCATCCGGGCTGGAAGCGCTACCGCTTCGACAAGGCCTTTCATGTGTCGCCCTTTATGGAGATGGAGATTCGATACGACTGGCGCTTTCGGGTGCCGGGCGATGCGCTCCACGTGCACATGAATCTCACCGCGGGATCCGTCCGGCGCTTTGACGCCACCCTTTCCCTCCAGCGCACACCCATCACGGGGGGCTCGCTGACACGGGTCCTCCTGACCTATCCGCTCATGACCTGGAAGGTCACGGCCATGATTTACCGGCAGGCGTTCCGTCTGCTGCGGAAAGGGGCGCGGATTCACACGCATCCCAAGAAGCGGAACTCATTGGATTCAGGAGACCGATGATGAAGACCCTCATCCAGCCGGTGGAAGGAAGGTTTTCAGCAAGGCCGCAGGCCGCCCTGTTTCAGGGAACGGCGAAGCGGCTTTTCCTCTCCATCCTGAGAAGGCTGAAAACGGGACGCATTCATCTCGTGGAGGACGATCGGCAGTGGACCTTCGGGCAGCGCACGGAGGATGTGCCTCTCGAAGCCTCGGTCCGGGTCCTGGACAGCGCGTTCTACTCCCGGATCGTGTTCGGCGGAAGCGTGGGCGCGGGGGAGGCCTTCATGATGGGCCTATGGAGCACGGACGATCTGACGGCACTCATTCGCATCGTGCTCCTCAACCAGGGCGTGTTCCAGGGGCTGGACCGCCGGTGGACCCGGCTGGCCGCGCCGGCCTACACCGTGTTCCACGCCCTTCGCAGGGACACGAGGAAAGGCAGCCGGGCCAACATCGCCGCGCACTACGACCTGGGAAACGCATTCTATCGCCTCTTTCTGGATGAGACCCTGACCTATTCCTGCGGCCTCTTTGAAACCGAGGAAAGCACGTTGGAGGAGGCCTCCCTGGCCAAGTACGATCGCATCTGCCGCAAGCTGGACCTGAAGGCGTCGGATCACGTCCTCGAGATCGGGACGGGGTGGGGCGGGTTTGCCCTGTTCGCAGCAGAGCACTACGGGTGCCGGGTGACCACCACCACGATCTCCGAGGAGCAGCGCGCTCTGGCGCTCGAGCGCATTGAGGCCGCGGGCCTTCAGGAACGTATCCGCGTTCTCTTCCAGGACTACAGGGACCTGAAGGGACGTTTCGGCAAGCTGGTCTCCATAGAGATGATCGAAGCGGTGGGGCATTCCTACCTGGAGGCCTTTTTTCGAAGCTGCAGCCATTGTCTGAAGCCGGACGGCATGATGATGCTTCAGGCGATCACGATCGCGGACCGGGTCTTCGAGCGGCACAAGCACACCGTGGATTTCATCAAGCGTTACATTTTTCCGGGGAGCTGCATTCCCTCCATCGCGGCCATGAGCCGAGCCGTGGCCCGGGCTACGGATCTGAAGTTCGACCACCTGGAGGACATCACCCCGAGCTATCCCCGCACCCTCCGGGCCTGGCGAACGCGCTTTTTCGAGCATCTCGAGGAGGTCAAGGCCCTCGGCTTTTCCGATGCGTTCATCCGCATGTGGGAGTACTACCTCTGCTACTGCGAGGCGGGTTTCGAGGAGCGTTACCTCGGGGACGTTCAGGTCCGTCTCATCAAGCCCATGGCCCGTCCGGCGCCCATCCTGCCTCGCCTTGCGCCTTCAATCTCATGACGATTTTTTCTTCGGAAACCAGGGGAGAAAGGCGCTCGTGTTTTCCTTGTACGCCCGGTAGGCGGGCCGCGTCTCCTCGATCGATTTTTCCAGGAGCGTCACGCCGGACACCCTGAGCAGCAGGAACGTGATCGTGATCGGGCTGATCACGGTCCACAGGCTGTGGGGCGTGGACAGGACGATCAGGAAGATGCCCCACCACATGAGCGACTCCCCGAAGTAGTTGGGGTGCCGGGTGTAGGCCCAGAGCCCCCGGTCCATGACGTGGCCCCGGTTTTCCGGGTCGGCCTTGAACCGGGCCAGCTGAAGGTCGCCCACGACCTCGAAGACGAACCCCACGAGCCAGACCAGCGTGCCCGCCGCGTCCAGCCCTCCGAGCCGTGCAGGCTCCGGGGCGACCTGCCCGGCCTGGACCCCGAGGGAGATCACCCACAGGAGGAGCCCCTGCACCCCGAAGACCGTGAAAAGGCTCACCCACCAGAACGCCTTTCCGTGCCGTGTCCGCCAGGCCTGATAGCGCCGGTCTTCCTCCTTGCCCCGTTTTCGCCACCCAATGTGGACGGCCAGCCTCAGCCCCCAGAGGGAGACAAGCACCGTGAGAAGGACCTTTCGGAGCAGGTACCCATCCGCCAGAAAAAAGGTGACCCAGACGACGAGCACAAAGCCCAGGCCCCAGAACACATCCGCGATGCTCGCATCCCGAAGGATCAGGCTGAGCAGCCAGGCCCCGGTCATGAAGCCCAGGACGACCACCAGATTCACACCCAGGAGAGTCAACGTGCTGTCCATGGTTTCGTCCTCCGTGTTTCTTGCCTTCCTGTCCCTTCCCTCGTGTCAGGGAAGGGGCCGGCCGGGATGGAGAGGATCTTTGACGGCGAGCCCTTTCTTTCTGTCGGCAATCGCCCCTCGAATGGCCTCGTGCGTCCGGCTGTCAATGGGGTAGGCCATGGCTACAGCGATGGCCGCGATGTTGCAGAGGGACGGAACGGCCGCGTAGAGCACGCGAAGCATCCAGACCACGCCTTGGGTCTGGGCCACATTGGGCTTGTAGCCCGCCATCCCCATCAGGGAGAGTGCGATGCCGACCCCCAGGGCGGCCGCGAGCTTTTTGGTGATGGACCAGAGGCCGATGTACTGCCCCTCGCGCCGCTCCCCGGTAATGAGCTCGTCGTAATCGATCACATCCGCCTGCATGGCCGAGGGGATCGCGATGGTGGCCCCGAACCCGATGCCGGAGAGAAACACCAGAATGCCGTAGATCCAGGCATCGCCGGGCCCGAGGAAGAACACGCCGGCAAAGGCCCCGGTGTTGACGGCCATGGAAAGGATCCAGGCGGTCTTCTTCTCGGTCTTTCGGGCAAGAAACACCCAGCCGGGAAGAAACGCAATGCCGGTGACGAAATAGAGGGCCAGGAAGAGGTCTGCGAGGTTGGATTGAAGCACATACTCCACGTAGTAGAGGATGATGGTGGCAGGCAGATTGCTGCCGAACGCCGCGATTGTGTATGAGACGAGAAGAATGACAAACGGCCGGTTTCGAAGGACCTGCCGGAACCCGGTCCCGGCCCGGATGGGCACGGCCTCTCGGGCCCGCTCCCGAATGGCGACCACGCACCAACCGCAGAAGGCCACGACCATGGGGGCGTAGAGCGCGGAAATCATGAAGAACTTGAGGCGCTCGTCCGCGGGCGAGGAGGTGAGGCGGAACACCCCGGAAATCAGGGCCGGGGAGCTCGCTGCAACCAGGGTCCCCGCGATGAGCGCTCCGTCTCTCCATCCGAACAAGGCGGTGCGCTCGTGGTAGCTGAAGGTGATCTCCGGCCCCAGGGATTCGTAGGGCACCTCCACGAGGGTCCAGAAGAGAAACACGCAGAAGACCCAGATTCCGAACCAGGCCGTCTCAAAGGTGGGCGACCCGTCCGGCGGGTTGAACAGGAACACGATGGACAGGGCGAGCACCACGGCCCCTGCCGCGATGTAGGGACGCCTTCGGCCGAAGCGGGTGCGGGTCCTGTCCGAGAGGAACCCGATCAGGGGGTCGGTCACCGCATCGAAGAGGCGCAACCCTAGAACGAGGGCTCCCAGGATTCCGATGTGAACGCCCACCACGTCGGTGTAAAATTTGGGAATGTACACGTAGATGGGAATGCCCACCACGGCCAGGGCAAATGCCGGCGCTGCATAGGCCAGCCGCTGGGCCGTGGGAACGTCCCGTTTCAAACGGTTGGTCATGGGACCTCGTTCAAGTTTTGTCTCCTGATGGCGCGGTCCTTCGGCCGGCTCGCGTCCATGGTTTCCGCGGAAAGCTTGACATGTTTCTATAAAATAATATTCTTTTACAAAGAATCAATATCGTTTCTCAATTGAATGCTTTTTCCCTCTGTGGGATGATATCATAATGTGGATGCGTAAGGCTTTTCGAATTCTCGAGATTTCCGCTTCAGGCTGTATCCCGCTCGGCTTGCCGTACGGGAGGAAGGCAGTTCGCGAGGGGAATCGAAGAGGTCCTTTTTCCAGGGGATCTTCCCGCGGACCATGTGAGGCATGGATGGGCCACAAAACGATCCAACGGTGGTGGATAGGAATTGCAGTCCTCCTCCTTCTTCAAGGCCCTTCGATATCGCATGCAGGAACCCAGATTTTCACGGGAAAGGCTTACAACGAACAGGGAGGGCTCGAGTATATCGAACGCCACATGATCACCTATGACGAGGACGGCGTGGTCAGCAGCCGCACCACCTATTTCGATCCGGACGAACGTGTCATCGGTTCCCTGGTATCCGAGTACGCCCCTTTGCCCCAGTTTTGTGACTACACCTTTGAGGACCTTCGCAAGCAGTACCTGGACGGGGTCCTGCTCGAGCCGGACCGCATCTGCATGTTTCGAAAAACGGAACCCGATGCGGAGACGGAAACGGTGTGTCTTCCCAGGGAGGACACGCAGATCATCGGCCAGGGGTTTCATCACTTCATCGTCACCCATCTCGGCGCCATTGAAAAGGGCGAGGTCTATCACGTCAAGCTGGCCCTGCCGTCCCGAATGGATCAAGTCCGTTTTCGCATTCACAAGCGGCGGATCGAGGGGGGCCATATATGGATCCGGCTGGAGGTCGACAACTGGGTTCTTCGGCTGTTCGCACCCCACATCGACGTGATCTATGAACGAGGGACCGGACACCTCTTGCGCTACGAAGGCATATCCAACATCGCGGATGCTTCGGGCGAGTGCAAGCCGGTTCGCATCGAGTACGCATATTGACCGGTCTTCGTGTGTCGGGTTCTCACGCCGGATCCCGGCGCGGCCCTCTCGATGCGCCTGAACCCCGAGGAGAGGAGGAGGAAGCATGACGTGGAGCCAGCTGGCCAAGGCCTATGGCCTGACATTCCTGGTGTTCCTGGCCGTGGATTTTCTCTGGCTGGGGATCGTTGCCAAGAAACTTTATCAGCGGCAATTGGGCCACCTTTTCAGCCCCGAGGTCAATTGGGCGGCCGCCTTCCTGTTCTACGTGATCTTTGTCATCGGGTTGATGGTCTTTGTAATCCACCCGGCCGTCAAGGGCGGCGCTGCCGTGCAAGCCGTGTGGATGGGCGCGCTGTTCGGCCTGGTGACGTACGCCACCTTCGATCTCACCAACCTGGCCCTTGTCAAGGATTGGCCCGCCTCCATCGCGGTGGTGGACATCCTCTGGGGGATCGTGCTGAGCACCATCGTTTCGACCGCCGGCTACGGGATCACCAGGTGGCTTTCATGAGGGCTCCCGACGCGCCGGGCAGCCCCTTTGCATTTCACGGTTTATCAGGGATCGTGCGAGGATGTTTCACGTGAGCCAGGTGCTTTTGACCACGGTCTGCCGTCCGTTCGGCGGAAAGGGCGAAGGGGACTCCGTCGAGGCCGAGCTGTTTCACGCCCAGGTGACCCGCAGCCAGGGGATCTTCAGCTACCGGCAGGTGATTCGCTGCTGGGGATTGGACTACATCGCCGCAAACATCGAGGCCCCTTCCGTGGTCCTCCACTACCCTTCGGAGCGGGAGTTTCGCCGTGGGATTCAGAAGCGGCGCTACGACGTGATCGGCATCAATTTCGTGGTGGCCACCTTTCACAAGGTGCGCCGCATGGCCAGGATCATTCGCACGCATTCCCCCGAATCCACAGTGGTCCTCGGGGGCTACGGAACCGTGCTTTCCGATGAGGTGCTTCGTCCTTACGGTGATGTGATCTGCCGGGAAGAGGGCATCGGGTTTATGCGGAGGCTCCTTGGAGAACCTGAGAACCGGCCCATTCTCCATCCTTACATCCCCATCGAGTCCCCCAAGGTCTACTCGGTTCCCCTCAAAACGAAGGTGGCGCACATTACCGGCGGGCTCGGCTGCCCGAACGGCTGCGACTTTTGCTGCACATCCCACTTTTTCAAACGCCAGTACATCCCCTTCATTCAATCCGGCCGGGAGCTCTACGACACCATGCGAAAGATGGAGCGCAGGGCGCGGGAGAGCGGCCACACGCTGAGCGGCTTCATTTTCATCGATGAGGACTTTTTCATCCACGAGAAACGGGCGAGGGAGTTTCTGGGCTGCGTGCGCGCCGGAGGCGTTTCCTCTTCCATCATGGCTTTCGGAAGCGTTCGGGGTCTCTCGCGCTTCACGGCCGACGAGATCGCGGAGATGGGATTCGACATCATCTGGACCGCCTTTGAAGGCAAGGAATCGGGCTACAAGAAGTTGCAGGGGAAAAGCCTGGATACGCTCTACCGTGAGCTCCGTTCCCGGGGCGTGGCCATCCTGTCCTCCATGATCATCGGCTTTCCCTACCAGGACCGCGCCAAGGTGATGGAGGAGTTCAAGCAGCTCACGGAGCTGGGACCTGCCCTTTGGCAGATCCTCATCTACTTCGCATTTCCCGGCACCCCCCTCTATCGGCGGGTCCTCGAGGAAGGGCTGTACCTCGACGCGTACCGGGACCGGCCCGATTACCGGAGCTTCGACGGGTTTTCCATGCACTTCAAGCATGCCCACTTCACGCCCCAGGAGCTGGAAGACCTGCAGAGGGAGCTCTACCGCACCGCCTTTGAAACGCTCGGCCCGTCCCTGATCCGCGTCCTGAAGGCATGGTTTGAAGGCTACCAGACCCTGAAGCACTCCACCCGCCCCCTGCTTCAGCGCCGGGCCGAACGCATGAGGCGGTATGTGCGAAAGGCCCTGCCCGGAATCTATCCCGCCATTCGGTTCGGACCCAACCCGAGTCGCAGAAACGAGGCAAGACAGTTCCTCGAGGCGATTGAGCGGGAGTTCGGGTCCCGGTCCCTGAAAGAGCGACTGGAGTGCTGGGGCACGGTCCCCCTGTCCCTCTGGACGTGGATGACGGAGACCGTCGGTATGTTCCAGCAGCCGAGGCTCCTGCGCGTGGAGCACCGCGCCGCATCCCTTCGGTGAGGTGGACGAGCAGGGGGCCGAAGGAGTGAGCTTCCCATGAAATGGCGATACGACCCCTTTGACGTATTCCGGCACAACAGGACACCGGTCGGGCTGTATGCGCGGAAGAAGTGGCTGAACCAGGGAACAGGGTCGGAGTATCGACGCGATGAGGCGGAGACCGTACGTTTCCTATTGTCCGGGCAGTCCTCAGACGGCTCCTGGGGAGGATCCTTTCTTCGAACCATTCAGAACCTGTTCGGCCTTCATCTGACCGTGCGGGATGCGATCGAACCGGTTCGAAGCGGACTCGAGTGGCTCGTATCCCGAATCCCACCGGGAGTTTCACGTCGAGAGATCCGCCCTGTGGAACCGCTTCCGACAGAGGCCCTGCTCGGCCTTCCCTTCACCCGGGGATCCTTCGGCCTCCTGGTCACGAGTGCAACCCTTTTCCTTTTCAGTGTGTTCGGACGCGCCGAGGATTCGCGCATCATACAGTTGTACGAAGAACTCCAGCAAAAGGGATCCCGGGCTCAGGGCCGGTGGTGCGGTTGGTCGTCGTACAGCAACATCCTGAGGGCATTTGTAGTTCATCCCCGTTACGCGGGGAGCGGGGCCGTGACACGGACCGTGAAGAACCTGCAAGGGATTCAGGATGCTTCCGGGGCGTGGTCCGGCAAGGTCCCTTTTCATCAGACGGTCAATGCCCTGGCCCATCTGGATTCCGCGGAAGCCGACCGACAGTTGGCGAGGGCTTTTGACTGGGTGTTCCGCACGCAGCGGAAAGACGGCACCTGGAGCCGGTCCCAGCCCGAATGGCACACGTTTCTGGTAATCCACGCCCTGAAGAACAAGGGAAAAGCGTAGCGGACAGCACCCTGAGCCTTTACTCCGCCCCCTTGTATCGTTCGGAGATCTCCTGCATGCGCCGGCGGTTCACGCCGAAGTCATACGTGCCCACCCGTGACGCCGAGCGGAAATGGACAAGGCGGGCGTCCTCATCCAACAGGAACTCCACGTCGTCCACAAAACCGAAAACGCGGGATCGAAAGCAGGCGTGAATGTATTTGTCCGATGCCTCCACAATCTCCGATCGCTTCATGCCCTGAAAAATGTCCAGAATACGGTCTCGCGTCTCCTGTTTCGTGCCCATGAACGAAAGCGGCGCCATGACGCGCTTCGCATCCGGGTCCTGGGTGGACACGCAGTTCGGTTTCCCTGGACACGGATGCAGCCGCCCCCCGGAGGCCCCCAGGGGCCTGGAGGGGTCGCCCGAGCAACCGGACACGAAAATGCATAGGACGAGAATTCCCGTCACTCTGTACACCATGGCATCCCTCCTTCAGTGAAGCACTTGGGGTCGTGAAGCACTTGGGGTCGCATCTTAATTATTAACTGTTCGGTTGTCTATTTCTTGGCCACGTACTCTCGATTGGAGCCGGTGAGTTAATAATTAAGATGTGATAATCATTTAAAAGGCACCTCCTCAGCATAGCCAGGAATCCGAGAAACCTGGTATGCTCAGTAGGAACCCAATAACCCTACAAGGAGGTGCCATGATGGAATTC
>JASFQI010000012.1:0-31267 GCA_050115555.1 Desulfobacteraceae bacterium | reverse complement strand
GTCGAGGCCCGGCCACTGAGCACGGAAGAAGCTATCGGCAATCCCGAAGGGGACGACTTCCCCCTACAGCAGGGCAAGGAACGGCTCATGCAGGCCGATCTTGACGGGGCCCTGGGCCAGGCCTTCACGGACCGCTACGGCGATTTCGAGGGGACACTGGAGGAAATTTTCACCATGCCCCTGGAGAACAACTTCCGCAACGCCGTGTTCGTGGCCACCCTGAATGCAGCCCTTCGCGCGCAGGGCACTGCCGACCGCACCATTCACTGCCATGACGAGGGACCGGGCCTGTGTGCTCAAGACCTCGCCCAATACATCCTAGACCGTTACGGGAACGTCCGGATCGCTCAGGTGGGCTTTCAGCCCGCCATGGTGGAGGTCCTGTCCGCCTCCTTCCCCCTGCGGGTGCTGGACCTGGACCCGGACAACATCGGGACCGAGAAACGGGGGGTGCGCATTGAAGGAGGCGATGCCCAGGAGGACGTGATCGCTTGGGCCGAACTCCTTCTGGTCACCGGAACCACCCTTGTAAACGATACCGTTGGGGACTTTTTTCGGGACAAACCCGTGCTTTTTTACGGCACCACGATTGCAGGAGCCGCGGCCATCATGGGCTGGGAGCGCTTCTGCGGAAAGGGCACCTGACATGAGTTGCCTTCCACAGACAAAAATCCGCCTTCACCTGAAAACGGCAGGCTTTCTCGCGGCCCTTGCGGCGGTTGTTCTCTTTTCCACCTTGCCCGCCGCGGCCGAAGAGCTCACCTTCTTTGCCGGCGCGGGCCTTCGTCAGCCCACAGACGTGCTGGTCGCCCGGTTCGAGAGCCAAACCGGGCACCACGTCTTCACGAGCTACGACGGAAGCGGCAGGCTCCTGGCACGCATTCAGGCCTCGGGCCGGGGAGACCTCTTCATGCCCGGGGCCCTCTTCTTCATCGACCGCCTCAGGGAGGCCGGGAGCATTCGTACGATGCACCCGCTAGTGGCGCATACGGCCGTGGTGGGGGTGGCCCTGCATGCAAAGGAGCGTATTCAGACGTTCAAGGACCTGGCCAAGCCCGGCATCCGCCTGGCTTTGGGGGATCCCAAGGCCATGGCCTTCGGCCGTACCGCCCGGGCCATGATTCAACGCGCCGGCATGGAGACCGAGATCCTCGAGAACGTGGTCGTATACGGAGGCACGGTCAAGCAGCTTGCGCTCTACGTGGCCCGGGGCGAAGTGGACGCCTCCATCATCGGGCGGGCGGACGCGTTTCAGTATTCCGACCGAATCCATAGGATCCCCATTCCCAAGGCTTACTTCGAGCCGGAAACCATTGCCGTGGCCGTGCTCGAGTCCACGCGCCACCCGGACATTGCAGCCAGGTTCTGCGAATTCATGGCCTCGGACGAGGCCCTCGCCGTGTTCCGTGAATTCGGCTTCCTGCCCCTGGAGGAGTGACCTTGCACCGGCTCTTTGCGCTTCCTCTGATCCTCCTTGCGCTCCTGGTCCTGGGTGTGGTGGTGGCCCTGTTCCTTCCCCTTACCCCGGCGGGTGCGCTTCGGGCCATGACCTCCGCCGAGACCTTGTTTGCGCTCCGATTGAGCCTGGTCACCTCCCTGGCGGCCACGGCCGTAGCCGTGGTCCTGGGCGTGCCCTCGGGGTATGTCCTGGCCCGCCGTTCTTTTCCAGGGAAAACCATCCTGGACACGTTCCTGGACCTGCGCCTGGTCATGACGCCTCTCATCGCCGGGGTGGGCCTCCTCTTCCTTTTCGGCCGGGGCGGCCTGGGAGACCCCCTCTCCGGCTGGGGCATCCACGTGCTTTTCACGCCGCTGGGTGCGGTGGTGGCCCAGGCGTTCATCGCCGCCCCCATTGTCACCCGGAGCTCGAGGGCCGCATTCGAATCCCTCAGCCCCCGCTATGAGTGGGCCGGCCAGACCCTGGGGCTTCGCCCGTCGCAGGTCTTCCTGCAGGTGACCCTGCCCATGGCCCGCCAGGGCATCCTCTCCGGTACAGTGCTCGCCTGGGCCCGGGCCGTGGGCGAGTTCGGGGCTACGCTCATGGTAGCCGGGGCCACTCGTTTTCGAACCGAGACCCTGCCCATGGCCGTGTACCTCAACATCACGAGCGGGGAGGTGGAGGTGGCGCTCTCCGCCGCCCTGATCCTCCTGGGCACGGGATTCGCCCTGGTGCTCCTTCTCAAGGCCATGGGCAGCCGTCCCGCCCCTGCAACAGAGAGGCCTTCGTCATGACCGCCATTGCCCTTGAACATCTCGCGAACCACGTCCTCCTTGGAATCGATCTGGAGGTCGAGCATGGGGAGCTTCTCGCCCTGGTGGGCCCCTCGGGCGCAGGCAAGTCCACCCTGCTCCACGCCATTGCCGGACTCGTGCCTTACTGCGGCACCGTCCGATTCGACGGACGTGCCGTAGACCGCCTTCAGCCCCACGAGCGTCAGGTAGGCATGGTGTTTCAGGATCTCTTTCTCTTTCCTCACCTCACGGTCCGCTCCAATGTGGGGCTCGCCATGAAGCATCTCGGCCTGGTCAAAAAGACCCTGGCCGATCGAACCCTGGAACTCCTCTCCCGCTTCGGCCTTGAGCGGCTCGCCGATCGCCGCCCGGATGCCCTGAGCGGCGGGGAAAAGCAACGCGTGGCACTGGCCCGGGCCGTGGCCTCGGCCCCCCGGCTCCTCCTGCTGGACGAACCCCTGTCCAGCCTGGACGTGAAGACCGCGAAGACCCTTCGTCGAGAAATCCATCGCTTTCAGCGGGAGCTCGACATCACCACACTCCTGGTCACCCACAACCTCGAAGAGGCCGCCGAGCTAGGGGACCGCATCGGCGTGATCCAGCGCGGCGAGCTCGTGCGAACCGGTATGCCCCAGGACCTCCCGGCCGCCGTGCAGGGGTTCTGAGCATCCGACCGCATTGTTCCTGAATGCGCAGTGATGAGCCTTTCCTCTCCTTTCCCCACGGGAGAACGCCGCCCCATCCATCCACACGTATCGTGAACAGTTCCGGCGTGGAGCCATTCATCCCATGGAATGCAAGGGTTTCCTCTTGAGCATGCCAACCGCTTCTCCTGAACATCTCTTTCCCGTTTATTCCTAATGAAAAGCAGCGTATTCGCCGATTTTATCCGTGGGCTTGATGAGAATTTGCTATACTGCTATGGATTGTCAGGCCTTCTATACCATCAGAAGCTCTCAACCGAAATATAACGACATCGAGATGCCTGAAAAACCTTTTATCACTCTGATTCCACCGGTATGCTCACTTCTAACAGGCCTTTTCCTGGCCACCCTCTCCCTCATTCGCAACCGGAGGAAATCAGAAAACATCCTGTTTTCCCTCGTGTGTATCTGGGTCTCGATGCTTGCGCCGGTGTTCATTCTCCAGCACTTTATCACGGAGGAGCAAGCCCTCCTTCGCATCGACCGATCCATCCACTTTTTCTATGTGTATCTGCCGCCCATGTTTATCGCCTTCTTTCATCGCACGGTCGGTCTCAAGAGGCCCCTACTGACAGCAGGGGCCTTCTTTCTTAGTTTTGTCATCTCGCTTTTGACGCAATCGAACGCGTACATTGCCGGGCTGAACCGTTACGAATGGGGATCCATCGCAAAGGGTGGCCCGGTGTTCACATTCTTCGGGATCTATTGCTTCCTCGTGCTTATTTACACGATAGCGTGCCTGGCTTCCGACCTGAAGCAGGAGAAAAACCCCATCTCCCTGCTGAAAAAGCAATACGTCCTGATCGGTTTCATTGTCACCGGAGCTCTGACCCTGGGCAACATGCCCTCCATCATCGGGTTGGACCTCTACCCCACCGGCAACTTCATGTTCCTTCCACTTGCCGTCATGGCATACGGTGTCCTGAAATACCGGTTGATGGATATTCCCGGTTTTTTCTTTAATCTTCTCTTCTGGATCACCTTGTTTGCCGGTATCCTCCTCCCCAATCTCCTGCTGTTCCACTTTGCGTTTTCCTTCCTTACGGATTCCGATCCGATGGTGTTGTTCTCGCTTCTCATGCTCTGGTTCCTGGCCAACCTTTTTTACATAAGGCGCTTGCAGGCCGCGCTGGAGCCCGTCTTTCAAGAGACCCAAACAAGCCTTCGTAAAACGGAGGCTCGATTTCTGGAGAACATCCTCCTGCTCAGGAGCCGAAATGATCTAATCCATGAGTTCGCCAAGGTTCTTAAGGACGCATTGCTCATTGAGGAACTGTCCTTCTATGAAAAATCCGGAGAAGACAGCCGATACATTGGCCCGAGCGGTCGGCGATGGGACCTTACTTCCCTTTCGAAAGCGTGGCTCTTGGCCAGCCACGCCCCGGTCCAGCGAAGCCTTTTGGAGACAAATCCGCATGGTCCCTCGGCCCAGGAATCCCTGCTCGAAGGCTTTCGCGGCACCGGAGGAAGGTACCTGCTTCCCCTGGTCGCCAATGACGACCTGCTGGGATTCTTCATCCTTGGCCCGAGGGCGGATGGGCGGGAGATCCGTCCGAACGAGGCCCGATTCCTGGAAAACACCCTGCCCGTTCTATCCACGGCGCTTTCCAATGCCATGCTCTATCAGAGTGTATCGGACCTCAAGGATGCCCTGGAAGAGCGGACCGCAGCTCTGACCCGGGAGATGGCGGAAAGAAAACAGGCCGAGGAGGAGAGGCGGAAGAGTGACGAGAAATACAGGATCGTCACTGAGAAGGTTTCCGACGTCATCTGGGTCGTAAATATAGAAACCGGGATGTTCGAGTACATCAGCCCGTCCGTCCAGAGGCTCATAGGCTATTCCGCAGAGGAAATGCTGACCATCCCCCTCGGGGACATCCTGACCCCGGAATCCCTGAAAAAAAGTATGCACGTGCTTGCTGAAGAGCTGAAAAACGAGCCGACCGAAGACCCGGACCGATCCCGCACGGTCGAGCTGGACCATGTTCCGAGGAACGGTCCGGCGTTCCCGGCCGAAGTGACGACCTCTTTTCTCAGGGATTCCTCAGGTCGAATCACTGGGATTCTGGGCGTGACCCGCGACATTCGCGAGCGAAAGAAGCTGGAAACCCAGCTCCAAACCGCCCGGAAGATGGAGGCTATTGGCACCCTGGCCGGTGGGGTCGCCCACGATCTGAACAACATTCTCTCCGGCGTGACAAGTTATCCAGAGCTCCTCCTCATGGAGCTGCCCGAGGACAGCCCTCTGAAACAACCGATCCAGACGATCAAGAGATCCGGAGAGAAAGCAGCCGCTATCGTCCAGGACCTACTGACCCTCTCTCGGCGCATTGATACGGTCAAGGAGGTGGTGAACCTCAACGACATCGTGACGGAGTACCTGAACAGCCCTGAGTTCGAGATGCTGAAATCCTACCATCTGGACATCGACATCACGTGCGACCTTGATCCCAACCTCTTTCATATCCGCGGCTCCCGGGTCCATCTGCTGAAAGCCGTGATGAACATCGTTTCCAATGCGGCGGAAGCCATGCCACACGGCGGTCACATCCGAGCTCGGACGAAGAACGGAGGGGCCGTGCCGGACACCCCGGCAACAGACGCGATGTCGGACGGGCGGAATGTAATCCTGGAGGTCTCCGACACCGGGCTCGGCATTGCCCCCGAGGACCTGGAGCGAATCTTCGAGCCCTTTTACACCACGAAAAAAATGGGCAGAAGTGGGACAGGCCTGGACATGGCCGTAGTCTGGGGCACAGTCCAGGACCACGATGGAACCATCGACGTGGACAGCCATCCCGGCGCAGGCACCACATTCACCATTCACTTGCCCGCCGTGGACGGCACGCCCCCGGCCGACAAGCCCGACATCACCCTCGATGAACTCCGGGGAGACGGGGAGACCATCCTGGTGGTGGACGATATACCGGAGCAGAGAGAGATCGCATCCAGAATTCTTGAAAAGCTTGGCTACCGCGTGAGGACGGCGACCAGCGGCGAAGAGGCCATTGACCTCCTTCGAAACGGCCCTGTAGATCTCGTCCTCCTCGATATGATCATGGATCCCGGCATGGACGGCCTTACCACCTACCGGAGGATCTTGAACATTTACCCCCGGCAGAAGGCCATCCCGATCAGCGGGTTCTCCGAGACCCACCAGGTCCGGGAAGTCCTGAGGCTAGGCGCCGGCGGCTATATCAAAAAGCCCTACACCCTGGAATCCATCGGGCGGGCTGTCAAGATGGAGCTGAACAGGGGATAAACCCCTTCCGTGCCTTCGCTTCGGAAACCTTTTCTCTCCCTCCCCCCTTCCCTTCAAAATCACACTCGACCGGAGGAAAACAAGGATGGGAAACTCCCATTTGCGGCCTTCTTGTGGCATCCTCGGCGACGAATAGGCATGCGGTGCAGGGACACGAATCCCGGCGATGAAAAAAGGGCCATCATGAAACCCGAAGAAGGGTGCGAAACCGATGATGGCCGGCAGGTCGCCGGGAACACATGGGATAGAAGGGGATTCCGTTCTTCCGGTTCCTGTCGTTGAGGCGAAAAAGACAACTTGACCGTAGGCGCTTCTTCCGATACATAACTCTCACTCTACGACCTGTTTGGTCACAGAAAACGCCTAAGAACTCTATACCCATTTACCCGCATCCGGTCCTTGCTTCTCAAACACGCGGCCATACCCCATAAACGGTCATCCCAAGGAAAGTAGATCCATCCTATGGCAAGGCCTTTTCTTCGAACCCAAGGCGGATGCACCCCTAAGGATTTCCCGACCTGACCGATGAATCAAATTCCCCGGACAGCGACCAATCGGACGCCGGCGCAGAAACCTTACACACCCTTTCCAGGAGGACGTGCATGCGAAAAACACTCGAACAGATGACGCTGCCTGTGGGCTATCATGAGTACCTGCCCGTGGGGCATATGAACTTTCAGATCAACCGGTGGGTGTCTTCGGGCGGGTTCACCCATGAGACGGCAATCAGGGCCGGAGAACAGATCAAGACGTTTGAGGATTGGCCTGAGGTGTGGATCAAGCTGGGCAAGCAGAAAGACGATGAGGGGAAAACCCGGGAAGCGGGTTTTTGCTATCGCGCTGCCGAGTTCTTCGTAGAACCCGAGGATTCCAGAAAATCAGAGCTTTATGAAATGTTTGTCGAGCGGTTCTACGCACATCATGGGGAGGACGTGATTCAGGTGCGGGAAGTCCCTTACAAAAACGGTGCCCTGCACACCATGCACCTCAAGCCGGACCACCCGAAAGGAACGTTTGTGTTCCATGGCGGCGGAGACTCTTTTGCGGAGGAGTTCTACCCGTACATGCAGTACTTTCACAACCGCGGCTACGAAGTCATCAACTTTGAGGGCCCGGGGCAGGGATCCGTATTGCACCGGCATCACATCGGTTTCGAATGGCAGTGGGAACACGCGACCAAGGCCGTGTTGGACGATTTCAATATCGAGGAGTGTGCTTTCATGGGGATTTCCATGGGGGGGTGGATGTGCGTGCGAGCGGCCTCTCAGGAACCGCGCATCACCAAGCTCATCTCGTTCAACGCCCTCTCGAACCTGTATAAAGGGATGACCGAAGCCATGCCGGAGGAAGCCAGGAACTTCTACACCACCACATTGGAAGGCCAGGACAAAGCCACGTTCAATGCGGTCGCGGAAAAAGCCTCTTCTCATGATTCCTTCACGAGATGGCTTCACAACAACACGATGTTTACATTTTTCGAGGACAACCCCTATGACGCCAATCGGCACTACCTGGACTATGTGCCGGAGAACCTGGAGATGGACAAAATCAAAGCGGATGTCCTGCTAACCACGTGTGTGAATGATCACTTCGTTTTGCCCGAATTCATGGAAGAGATGAGACTCGGCATGACCCATGCCGCCTCCATCGAGACCCGCACCTTCCTTCCTGAGGAGCAAGCCAGCCACCACTGTGCCGTCGGGAATCAGCAACTGGCCCTCACCGTCATCGCGGACTGGTTGGATCGTGCCTTTGCGATGTAACCGTTCGTGCAAAGCAAAATCCAAGGCAATAATCGAAAGAGGCCTTCGTCTGAGACCTCTTTTCCCCATTTCTTCAAACCGCAGGGTTTCCAGGCCTTTGTTCTGGGAATGCTGCGTGTTATCCTTGATAAAGAAAAAACGTGGACCGAGTGTATAAACGGTTCTACATGAGAAGTTCAACCCGTTTCATCGGCAAAAGGGAAATCCTATGGAAAAATGGACGAGCATGGGCCGCAAACTGCGAGAGCTGGTCAATCCTTCTACGATGCCGGTTGCGGTCAAGATCACGGAGGCGAAAGATTCGATTCCCGCAAAAGCAAAGCGACCCTTTCGCGACCTGGGGGTCAAGATGGCGCCTTGTCAGGGGGCTGCGATGGCCCGTCGCTACGGATGGACCGTGGCCTTTACGCGGGAGGATGCAGGGTGCGCCATTGCGAGCCACACCTATGGGTGGGAGCGGGTCATCGACAAGCAGGGGGCGATTCACTTCTTTTCACAGATGGACTATGCCCTGAACGAGGAGGCCGCAACGGAGATTCTGGAACGCTTTCGGTTACTGGAGCTTGGGGACGATCTTACGGTTGTCTACTCTCCCCTCGAGAGAACAGCCGTCCCACCCGATGTGGTCCTCCTCTACGTGAACCCCGCGCAGATGATGAGGCTCGTTCACGGCGCCACGTATCACACCGGGACCCCCCTGGGGGGCATGTTTTCCGGCAGGGCCGCATCCTGCACGGAAGGGGTCATCGGGGCCTATCTGGACAAGGATGCCAAGGTAGTGGTGCCGGGAAACGGCGACCGTGTGTGGGCCGCGTGCCAGGATCACGAGATGATGATGGCCGTTCATGCCCTCAGGGTACCGGATCTCGTAGAAGGCCTCGAAAAAACCCACAAGAGAGGCATTCGATACCCGGTTCCGTCCTATCTCCGCTACCAGCCGGAAGTGGGCTTCACCCTGCCGCTCTCCGACATCTTCAAGCCGGACCAAATCGAAAAATTCACGCGCAGATGAGGGCACAGGATGTCGATTACAGCCGATCTCTCGCCCCGGTCCCCGCAAATCCCGAAAAAGGCATCCGCCCCCATCAGATCTCATGAGAACGGGGCAACAGGGAGATAAACGGGACCCCCAGGCAGGCCACGCCCGCACACATGAGGAAGGCCGATCGCATGCCATAGAGATCGCTCACCATCCCGATCACCAGGATCACACTCGCCCGAACGGCGAAACTGATGGCCATGTAGGTCCCATTGGCGGCGGCCCGGTTCGGCCCGGCGTTTTCCATCATCACGGCCATGAGTACGGGGCCGGTGGCAATGGTGGTAAACCCCAGCAGCAGCAACACGACAAAGAGCAGAACCCCCTTGGAGAACAGCAGCAGGAACAGCAGCACCGGAGAGAGCACGGTGGCCGCCAGCAGGACCTTTCTTCGGCCCACCCGGTCGCTGACCGTCCCGGAGACGTACACCCCGGCCACGCCGGCGGCCTCGTAGACGGTCAGGGAGATGCCCGAGAACCACAGGCTGTGCCCCTGCCCAAAGAGAAAGGTCGGGAGGTACGTGGTCATGGCCGAGGCCATGAAGGAGCGCGCGACCAGGATGCCGAACACACCTGCGATGATGAGCCTCATTTCCCGAAGCATCGCTGTAAACGACGCCGCGCTCCCGCTCGGGGACGCTTCCCGGCTCTTTCTCAGCCGCCACCACAGGACAGCCGATGCGGCCCACCCCATGAACATGAGCTGCCACATTCCTGTCAAGCCGAGGTTCGAGGCCGCCCACACGGCGATCAGCGGGCCGGCGGTCCGGGCCAGCTCACCGCCCACCATGAAGAGGCCCATGCCCCTGCCGATGGACGTGCCGGACATCGCGGCCGTCATCACCGGCGCAGACACGTGAAGCGCGGCCACGCTGATCCCGACTGCGAAGAAGGTGGCGCAAAGCAGCCCGAAGGACGGCACAAACCCGATGATGCACATGAAGGTGGCCGTAAAGGCGGGCGACAGAATGAGAAATGGCTTGCTCAGGTGCTTCCTGTCGGAGACGGCCCCGATCAATGGATTGAACAGGGACGGAAGCTGCATGAACACGGTGAGCGATCCTGCCTGGGTCAGGGAGAGCCCCAGGTTCTTGATAATCAGCGGCAGGACCGGGGCAAGGAAGCTCGTGTACATGTCATGAATGAAATGGACCGCGGCAATGGCCAGGACCCTGTCCGTCTGAAACGTTTTGGGTAAACCGGATGGATGCGTGTCGCTCATGGCTCTTCCTTCATGCGCCCCAGGATGAGCCTTCTGCCATACCAGGTTTTTCAGGGAATGCCATCCTTAATCTTTCCACGCTGTATCCCCGGAAACCTTTTCCGATCTCAGAATTCCAGGCCTTCCCCAAAGCCTCAGGATGACCTGCTCCTCTACTCCTTGAGACGAGAAAGACATCTTGTCCAGAACTCCTATTTAGTTTCCATCCAGAAATGGCTTTTTTCTTCGCACCCTGGCGGGTGACTCAGACCCCGCCCTTCGGGCGGGTTCCCGGGAGCGCAATCTCTGTGTCAATCATCGGGATTCCTTGTGCGACGTACTAAAGCACATCTCCGCGTAATCCATTGATTTCCTTGATCTTGCAAAAAACTTCTCATTTCTGAGTTTGAAACCCGCAAGTACCCGAAAAGCACTCCTAGACGGGCACGAGCTCGTGGTCACCGGACCAGAGAGGACCCGGGCAAGCGACTCTACGGCGTCTTTATCGTGCCGGGACACCCGGAATACGTCCATCGGTTCGGGTCCGGGCCGTCCTCGCGGTCCGGTGTCGACTGCAAATTGAAGCTCCCCGCAGCAAGCTCGAGAAATGCGCGAGCGAAGCCTTTTCAAAGTGCCGGAGGACGTGCTCATGGTCCAAGAATTGCATGACAGGAATCTCGACGGAGCCACGCACACCATCCAGTGCCATGCCTCGTTTTCGAACGTATCTCCTCGGGATCCAGCCGCTGCCAGGACGCGATGCGGCCAGTCCCGGCTGAACTATGCCTCCTGCGTCGTTTTTTACTCGGAAATTCACTTTGAAAGAGAGAAGGGGTCTCCATGATCAAAAATAATCTTCGTGTATTCGTTGTGCTCTCCGTTCTTTTTTTTCTGCATGCCGGCTGTGCCATGGTTCGTGGCACCTCGGACGGGAACGAAGCGTCTCTTGAAGTCAACACCCTCGTGAAAACCACAAGAAGCTGGAACGGAGAGGTGCTGCCTGCATATCCCCAAGGCCAGGCGGAGGTCACGATTCTGCGGATTCGTATTCCATCGGAAACCCGCCTCGACACGCACAAGCATCCGGTGATCAATGCAGGGGTGCTGCTCCGTGGGCAACTCACGGTCGTGACGAAAGAAGGCAAAACCTTGCACCTCAAGGCAGGAGACCCGATCGTCGAGGTGGTGAATACGTGGCACTACGGAATCAATGAAGGAGAGACTCCCGCAGAGATTGTGGTTTTTTATGCCGGTGTTGTGGATACCCCGATCACGATTCTCGAGCCGCAATAAAGAAGAGGAGGAAGGCATGGCACGATACACTGTCGATGAATTTGTTCAGGCCACCGGACAAAGGGATCTTGGCGAAGGGCTTTTCGAACTGGAAACCGATCGGCTTCTCGAGATCAACCTGAGCGGAAAAGTCTGGACGAAAATGGGCTCCATGGTCGCTTATACCGGGGAGATCAAATTCACTCGTGAAGGGATCATGGAGCATGGGGTCGGAAGACTGCTGAAACGTGCGGTCAGCGGCGAAGGCACTCGATTGACAAAGGCGGAAGGCACGGGACGCCTGTACCTTGCCGACGAGGGGAAGAAAGTCTCCATTCTCAACCTTCAAACGGAAACTCTCTACGTCAATGGGAATGACCTTCTTGCTTTTCAGAACGGAATCGATTGGGACATCGAGCTCATGCGCAAGATTGCGGGAATGCTGGCCGGCGGACTGTTCAACGTGAGGCTCCACGGGACCGGAATGATCGCCATCACGACGCACTATGACCCCTTGACATTACGGGTGACGCCTCAGTCGCCCATTACGACGGATCCCAATGCGACCGTGGCATGGTCTGGATCGCTGAGCCCTGAGTTCAAGACCGATATCTCGTTCAAGACCTTCCTGGGCCGGGGGAGTGGAGAATCGGTGCAGATGCGGTTTCAGGGGGAGGGGTTCGTGGTCATCCAGCCGAAGGAGGAGGTGTACTTCCAGACCGGAAAACGTTGATGGGAGCCAGACACCGCTTAAGGCGTATCCTGTGTGCGGGAAGCGAGGGGAATCGCGATGAACATGAAAAAAATCAACCCGTTATTGTTCATTGGTTTCATTGGTATATTTACAATAGGCAGCCATTTTTTTGTAAATATATACACAGCATTTTTCGATAATAAGGACATCTATTGGACCCACCAATCCTACAAACTACCGATTGAAAACACAGAAACGTCTTTTCAAGTCTTTATTTCCGGAAAGCGTTTGCAGAAGCATTTGGATGAGCACACGCTTCTCGCCGTTGATCCTACGGGAAACCGCTATCCGGTCGTGTCCAAGGACGTGACGGCCCGTATCAACAACTGGTATCAGGTTCAATCAAAACGCTTAGCCATGGCTGTTCTCACGGGCTTTGCCTTCGGCATCACCCTCACCCTCTTTGTGACCGGCTTGATTCAGACTCTTGTGCGCAGAAAACAGGCCCACTAATCGGTGGATCCCCTGGCCCTGCATTCGGCAAGCGGTTGCACAACCACCCTGGTGGCCCTCATACCCTTCCAGGGCTGAAAGAGCTCCATGCGCTCTCTGAATCGAAAACGGCATGAACGCCTGGATCCCATCGAGTTTTTTTCTCTTGACAACTCAAGGACTTCTTCCTAATCCTTGCGCCTCTATCCCTTTCTCAATGAGACCGAACCCGGCACTTTAGAGTTCCAGGTGCCCGCTGAGGAGGTGCAACATGACCGACCTGCAACAGATTGAGGTCTTCTCCGATACGATCTGACCGTGGTGCTACTTCAGTACCGTGAGTATTGACAAGCTCGAGCAGGAGCACCCTGTCCACGTCCGCTGGCGGGCCTTTCCCCTGCGCCCGAACCTGCCGCCCGGGGGCCTGCCCCTGGAAGAGATGCTGGACGCAGACCCGGATGAGGCATGGGCCATGGCCCGCTCCCTTCAGGACACGGCCGCCGAGTTCGGGCTCCCCTTCGGGGAGCTGAAGCGGGTCTCGAACAGCCGCCTGGCCCAGGAGCTGGCCGCGTGGGCCGACTCCGTAGGAAAAGCGAGGCCTTTTCACGAGGCATTGTTTCAGGCTTTCTTTGTGGAAGGGAAGGACATCGGCGACAAGGCGGTGCTCGTGGACCTGGCCGGGGCCGTGGGCCTGGACCGAGACCAGGCCCTTCAGGCGCTCGAGGAACGGCTCTACCGGAAAGCCGTGGATGCAGACTGGGCCCGCGCCCGGCAGCTGGGGATTCGCATGGCTCCGACCTTTGTGATGAAGGATCGCCTACTGGAAGGCACGAAGCCCTACCCCGTCCTGGAGGCGTGGTTCAGGGAAGAAGGCCTGTGGGAGCCTATGGTGAACCGGCCGGTCGCGAATCCTTCCAGTTCCACCACTTGAGGAGCTCGGGATCGTGCTCCTCGTGGCCGGCCGAGTACACTGCGCATCGAAACACGTAGAGCACGCAGCGGTCCACGTGCTCCCCTCGCAGGGCGCAGAGCCTTCTGTACATGGACTCCGGGTCCTCGCCGCAAAGCCCGTCCACATCCCGATAACCCAGGTCGAAGAGGACGCGGGCCAGCTTGGGTCCCACTCCAGGGAGGGTCTGTAGCGCTTTCACGGGATCCATGGGGCCTCCATGCATTCACTCGGATTGTTCGCATCCTGTCACGCCGACCCAAGCAGCATAGCGGATGGGTGTATCCGTTGCAAGAAAGGGAGAAAACACTCGAGAAGGGCTGCGCGAATCATGAAATGCCTTTGCGCTACCGCCCAGACAGAGTAAAATACACCCTACTATCGTAGAGGCGATTGAACACCCTCAAGAAAAGGAGCTGGAACCATGGAAGTCTCAATCAACCAAATCATGGACCTGTTCGTTTTTTACGGCATCAAAGTGATCGCGGCCATCGTCATCTACGTCATCGGACGGTGGGTTGCGGGGCTGTGCCAGCGAATCGTCGACAAGATCATGGCCAAACGCGAAGTGGACCCAACCGTGGCCTCCTTTGTGGGAAAGCTCACCTACATCGGGCTCCTGGTCTTCTTCATCCTGGCCGCACTCGGGCAGCTGGGCATTCAGACCACCTCCTTCATTGCCGTGATCGGTGCGGCCGGTCTGGCCATCGGCCTGGCCCTTCAGGGCTCCCTGGCCAACTTCGCAGCAGGCTTCCTCCTGCTCATCTTCCGTCCCTTTCGCGTGGGCGACTACATCGAGGGAGGCGGGACCGCCGGCACGGTGGAGAAGATCCAGCTCTTCACCACCCAGCTCAAGACCCCGGACAACAAGACAGTCATCGTTCCCAACTCGGGCATGACCGGGGGCAACATCGTGAACTTCTCCAGCAAGGGAACCCGGCGTGTGGATATGGTGTTCGGCATCGGTTACAGTGACGATATCGACCGGGCCCGGAGTGTGATCGAGGAGGTCATCGCATCGGACGAGCGTGTCCTCAAGGACCCCGCGCCCGTGGTGGCCCTATTCGAGCTCGGAGACAGCAGCGTGAACTTCGTGGCACGTCCCTGGGTCAACGCCGCGGATTACTTTACGGTCCTGTGGGATATCACCGAGAAGGTCAAAAAACGTTTCGACGAGGAGGGCATCTCTATCCCGTTCCCGCAGCGCGACGTGCACCTGTACGAGCACAAGGATTGAACGGGGCGGGGGAGAATCTTCCATGGCGGCTTCCAACTGTGCAACCTGCGGTTTGAGGGCAAGGTATGACAAGAACCCTCGCTCCCTCCTGGGCAGACTGTGGCGATGGCATACCGGGTGGTGCCCCGGGTGGAAGGCCTATATGGAATCCCTGCCGGTGGAAGAGCGAAACCATCTGGCCAAAACCTATGATCTAAAGAAGTTCCGTTCCGACTGATATTCGCGGCCGGAAGGCAAAAGGCACTTCTTCGTGCCCTCTCCTTCCGGCCGCGGATCGTTTTTCCTACGGCCCGGTCCATCCGCACCGGGAAATTCCACACGCCTTCGAGCACACCTCGATTTTTTTGACGGTCTCGCAAAATCCCGCTCAACCGCCTGCTGGGTACACTTAATCCACTGGAATCGCTAGGGGAAATCTCTAGGTCTCGGTTTTTTACAACTCAATCTTTTTTCACTTCGCCTTGTTTTATCCTTGACAAGGAGAATTTCTTTCCTTATTTTGTCACCAGTAAGTGACGATAGAAAATATTTTAAGCCCAATATATTTACTTAACTTATCGGTTTTAATTAATAATTTTATCAATCTCAGTTTTTGTCACCAAAAAGGGATCTATGGCGAGCGAAAGCGCCGGAAGCATCCCACATGAAAAAAGGAGATTCCTCATGTTGAACAGAAGAGCTTTTCTCAAACAAACCTTTGCCGCAACCGTCATTGGTGCCGGTCTTGTACCCGTTGTGCAGGGGTGCGGGCATGGGCTCCGTCGAGAGGATCTCGCGGCTCGGCTCCGGGATACCGACGGGGCTCGCTCGCTTGAGCCGAATGAGAAGCGCGTGCTCCGGTACGCCTCGCTCGCGCCGAGCGGGCACAACACCCAGCCGTGGACCGTCCGCGTAATGAAAAAGCACGAGTGGATCATCGGTGCAGATCCAACGCGGCGAATGCCGGTGGTCGATTCCGAGAACCGGGAGATGCTCCTCTCCATCGGGGCCTTTGCAGAGAACCTGGTTACGGCCGCAGCGGCCCTGGGGTACCAGCCCTCCATGGAGGTGATCGCCGGATCCCCCTTCGATACGGACCTGATCCGCGTCACCCTGACGCCGGCCAAGACCGTCCCGTATCCTCTCGAGAGAATCGAGACCCGTAGGACCGTGAAGCGAGGGCTTCAGGACCGGGAGCTCCGGGCCGAGGACGTTCGTGCCCTGTCCGCCCCCCTGAACGGACGGCTCTTCTACTTTCCCCGCGGCTCCTCCCACGCTTCGTGCCTTCAAGAAGGTACCGTAGCGTGCTTCCGTCTTCAGACCCAAAAGGACCGGGCCCAGGAGGAGTTGGCTACGTGGCTGCGTTTTAGGGACTGCACGGCACGAAAACACCGCGACGGACTGACCCCCGAGGGAATGGAGATGTCAGGTTTTTCGGGCTGGTATGTCCGCCACTTCATGAACCCTTCAGACGCCCTCAAGAAAAGCTTCCGAGAGCGCGGTATTGATTCCACTGCGGAGCTCGCCTCCCAGGGCGCAGGATGGTTCGTCATCACGAGCGCGGGGAGCTCGGTTCGCGATGTGATCGAGACCGGGCGGCGGTTCGAGCGGATGGCCCTTCTGGCCCGGGAGCACGGTGTAGGCATTCACCCCATGACCCAACTCCTGGAGGAGCCCGAGGGCAGGCGACGCATCGCGGAGAACCACCCCAAGGACATGACCCCGCAGTTTGTCCTGCGGGTAGGCTACATAGACCCTTACCCCGGCCCGGTCAGCCTTCGCCGGCCTGTGGAGTGGTTTCTCCGATCCTGAAGGACTTTGAGCCCCCCGATCCGAACCTGAACATTCTTCATCATCTATCTCGTTTCCCTTTTTTCCGGCCAGGGGACCTTCCGTGCCTCGGACCCCTGGCCGGAACCTCACAGGACTCCGTTCGGCGCCCTCAAAACGCTCCTGGATCTTGACAAACGAAAAAAGGTGCTTATTTTTTTGACGATAGTTATGCAAAATTTAAATATTTCAGAGAGTTATCACGGATTTCCACCCGAGAGAAGTCTCTCGCGAAGGGAAATCCGGTCGCATTTCATTCTTGAAAAAGAAGGACAAGGAGGTTTCCCGCGATGAAACTGAAGCCGTTGAATGACAGGGTGGTTGTGACGCGAATCGAGGAGGAGGAAAAGACCTCTGGCGGTATCATCATTCCGGACACCGCCAAGGAAAAGCCCCAGCAAGGCAAGGTGATGGCCGTGGGACCGGGGAAGATCGATGAGAACGGCAAACGGGTTCCCACGGAAGTCAAGAAGAACGATCGCGTGCTCTTCGGAAAATACGCCGGCACTGAGATCACGGTTGACGGCGTGGAGCATCTGATCATGCGCGAAGACGACATCTTGGGCATCGTCGAATAACGACCAGGAGGACACATACCATGACAGGGAAGGAAATCAAATACAGCGCGGAGGCCCGGGCAAAGATGCTCAAAGGGGTGGATACCCTTGCCGACGCGGTGAAAGTGACGCTGGGTCCGAAGGGACGAAACGTGCTGATCGAGAAGTCCTGGGGGGCCCCCAAGATGACCAAGGACGGGGTGACCGTGGCCAAGGAGGTCGAACTGGAGGACAAGTTCGAGAACATGGGGGCCCAGATGGTGAAGGAGGTGGCCTCTAAGACCTCCGATGTGGCAGGGGACGGGACCACCACGGCCACCATCCTGGCTCAGTGCATCTATCGGGAAGGGTCCAAGCTGGTCGCTGCGGGCGCCAACCCCATGGCCGTCAAGCGCGGTGTGGATCAGGCCGTGACCGCTGTGGTCGAGGAACTCCGAAAAATCTCCAAACCCACCAAGGAGAAGAAAGAGATCGCCCAGGTCGGGACGGTCTCGGCCAACAACGATTCCACCATCGGGGAAATCATCTCCGAAGCCATGGAAAAGGTCGGCAAGGAAGGCGTGATCACCGTGGAAGAGGCCAAGAGCATGGAGACCACGCTGGACATCGTCGAGGGCATGCAGTTCGATCGGGGCTACCTGAGCCCGTACTTTGTGACGGACCAGGAAAAGATGGAAGCGGAGCTGGAGGAGCCGTACATCCTGCTCCACGAAAAAAAGATCAGCAACATGAAAGACCTTGTGCCGCTTCTGGAGCAGGTAGCCCGAAGCGGTAGGCCGCTCCTCATCATCGCCGAAGACGTGGAAGGAGAAGCCCTGGCCACGCTCGTGGTCAATAAGCTTCGAGGGACCCTCAAGTGCGTAGCGGTCAAGGCCCCGGGCTTCGGGGACCGTCGCAAGGCCATGCTTGAAGACATGGCCGTGCTCACCGGCGGGCAGGTCATCAGCGAGGATCTCGGCGTGAAGCTGGAAAACATCACGTTGCAGGACCTTGGGACCGCCAAGCGGGTGAGCGTGGACAAGGATAACACCACGATCGTGGACGGGGGTGGGACCCGCAAGGCCCTGGAGGGCCGCGTCAAGCAGATTCGTGCCCAGATCGATGAAACCACAAGCGATTACGACCGAGAGAAGCTCCAGGAACGCCTGGCCAAGCTGATCGGAGGCGTTGCCGTCATTAGTGTAGGGTCCGCCACCGAGATCGAGATGAAGGAAAAGAAGGATCGGGTGGAAGACGCCCTCAACGCCACGCGTGCAGCCGTGGAAGAAGGCGTCGTGCCGGGCGGAGGCGTGGCCCTGATCCGCGCCATGAAGGCCCTGGACAAGGTAACCCTGGATGGGGACGCCCAGCTGGGTGTGAACCTGGTCCGCCGCGCACTGGAGGAACCGGTTCGGCAGATCGCAAACAACGCCGGTTTCGAAGGGTCTGTGGTGGTCCGGCACGTGATGGACGGCAAGGATGACTACGGCTTCAATGCCGAGAAGGGGGAGTACGAGAACCTGGTGGCCGCCGGAGTCATCGACCCCACCAAGGTCACCCGGTTCGCCCTTCAGAACGCAGCCTCTGTTGCAGGCCTGCTGATGACCACCGAGGCGGCTGTGGCCGAAAAACCCAAGAAGAAGGAGCCCATGCCCCAGATGTCTCCGGAGGACATGTACTGATCCATACCGTTGATCGGCTCCCCCCCGGTGCCTGCCAGGGGGGAGCCGATCCCCTCTGCCTGCCGGATTCCGTACTCGGCCGAAATTTCAGGCTCTATACCGAGAGTGTGTTATCACACCCTCCTCCGGTTTCATTGGTTCATCAGAATCTCTTCCATCCTTCTCAGCCAACCCATACCCCATTCCAGAGTCCTTTCAGAAGTCCAACCGAGATCGGTAACCGCCACTCTCTGGTTTATTCCAGGTTTTTGTCTCCCAGATCTTGACAGCTTTCGAGGGGTGATTATCTTTAAAAAATAAAAGGCAACCACCTGTTATTTAAGGATAAACCTGCCATACGCCAGGGTGGATGCCACATGATTCGCGCTCCCCCAGGGGAGCCAACCATCGAAGAAGGAGGGATGAATCATGATTATCAACAGACTGAGCCACTGGCCCGGATGGGCAACAAGGAGCCCGTTCAGTGAACTCGACCGCATGAGACAGGAGATGGATCGCCTTACCGAGGGTCTGAATCGTGGTCTATTCTGGAACCGAACGGCAGGGGTGTTTCCCCTGGTCAACCTGACCGAGGACGCGGACGGGTTCTATCTTCGTGCGGAGCTCCCGGGAATCAAGGCGTCCGATCTGGACATCTCCGTGACAGGAAACAGCGTGACGATCACCGGGGAACGAAAAATTCCCGAGGAGGGAGAAGGGACGACCTATCACAGAAGAGAGCGCGAAGCCGGCCGGTTCAGCCGGACCGTTACCATTCCCGACCCTGTGGAAACCACAAAAATCGAGGCGGAATGCAAGAACGGTGTGCTCACGATTACGCTTCCCAAGGCCGAAGAGAGCAAGCCTCGGCAGATCGCCGTCAAGTCTTCTTGATTTTGAGTGGAAGGGAGGGATGAAAAATGGAAGACAAGGCCCTTCAGGCAAAAGACAAACAGGAACTGACAAGCCCTGCGGAGCAGACCAAGCCGGGTCCCACGTTCACCCCCATGGTGGACATTTTCGAGACCGAAAAGGCACTTACCCTGGTCGCGGATATGCCCGGGGTTCAAGCCGACAGTCTGAACATCGACCTGCACGAAAGCATCCTCACTCTCACCGGGGAGGTCAAAGACCCGGAAGGGAACGAAGAGGCAGATGTCTACCGGGAGTACCATACCGGCCGGTACGTGCGGGAGTTCAGCCTCGGGAAATCCATCGATCAGTCCAAGATTGAGGCGGAGCTCACGGACGGCGTGCTTCGCCTGACGCTACCCAAGGTGGAAGAGGCCAAACCTCGCAAAATCGAGGTCAAGGCCGCCTAAACCGTTCCCGGCATAGCGCAGGAAAGAGCTCGGCCCGCGATCTTGCGATCGCGGGCCGAGTCTTTTCAGTGCACACCTAGTGGGCGGAGGTTCGCGGCTCGCGAATGGTGATGAACTTAGAGTAACGACCGTCCAGATCCTCCAGAGACACGGCCTGGTACTCCTCGTTGAACTCCTGCCAGATCAGGCCGAGGGTGTCCTTGAGGACCGCGGCGGCCTCGGGTTCGGAATCTGCGGCAAAGGCCATGAAGTCCCGTACGAAGCGCTTCTCGAATCCCGTCATGGGGTAAGGCGGAGCCCCTTTCGAGCCCTTGCCCCGAAGCTTTTCGAAAAACCGCCTGGCCTGGGAAGGCGTAATCGGGGCAAAGGAGGGCCGGGCCTTCACCAGTCGTCGGGCCCAGGAGTTGAAAAACAGGGGACGAAGCGTGATGTCCGGGGACTCCAGCACGTGCAATCCGTGAGCCACGGTGCCGGCAAGCCGATCCAGAAGGCCATCCAGCACCATGATTCTTCGAATCACTCGCAGGCAGTCGGCCAGGTCGGAAAGCCACTCGAACTCGCGATAGCCTTCCCCCCCCCGGTCTCCCACGAACAACCGGGGCCGTTTCTGGAGCACACCGTGCAGGATCCCTCCCCAGTACTCCCCCCAGAAATCGGTGGCCAACCCCTGGGCGGCAAACCAGCTCTTCTCCATCCACCGCTCCGCTTCCCACTTGATCTTAAGGGCCAGGCCGTACCCTGTCCGGAAAAGAGCGACCAGGCTGTGCTCACGAAGCGTTTGCTCCACCGCTTCCCGCTCCTTACCGGCCAGGCGTTCGAGGGCGAGGTTTACGTAGGAGGCCGCCTTGCGACAGACCCCCTCGAGGTCTTCCAGCTCCGGTGAAAGATCGCCATCAGCGGACAGGATCTGGTTGCACAAGCCGGCGAACTCCAGGCGAAGCCGATCCAGAAGGAGAGGATCGATTCCCGCGGACACCGCGTCGGTCAAGAGGTTTCCACGCTCCGCATGCTCCAGGGGGGCCAGGGGAACCAGGGCGGTCTCCCCGGCCTCCTCCACCCGGTTTGGCAGGGCCGGGGGCGCATCCCCATGAAGAGCATTCAGGTCCAAAGGCGCGTAGATCGCCAGAGCTTCTTCCTTGGGGAGGAAACCGTGCTCGGCGATCCGAATGTTGCGCCACCGGTACATCTCCTCCTCCACCTCGGCCGGCAGCACACCGGCCAGGCTCAGGAGGAGGGCCTGGTAACGCTCGTGGTCCTCCTCCGCCATGACCCGCAGGAGATTTTCCAGGTGGGGGCGGCTCTCCGGGTCGGCGGCCCGGATGTAGAAAACCCCGTCCGTGCTGAAGTAGCCGTCCGGAATGTTCCACGCCTCCTCATCGTCCTGGACGATGATCACTTCCACGCTGCAATAGAGGTAGTAATGGACCAGGAACTCGGCCTGGGAGAAGAACCACTGCACGAGTCGCACGCAATCGGCCTGACCGAGCCGGCTGATCCAGTGGTCCGTCCGCAGGAGATCCAGCCGGTCGCCGTCCCATATCTCCAGATCCAGCACGTACTGCCACTGTGTTTCCGAGGCCAGCTCCAGCAGGGCGACGTCATCCTGATCTCCCACCTTCTTCACCATCCAGTAGAAGTCTTCGCTGGAAAGTTCCTGCACGGCCGCTCGAGGATCCTCGAGTTGCAGGACTCGATTGATCATCTCCTGTCCTGAGAGTGTCCGGACTCCGTCGAGCAGTCCATCTCCCCTGGCCGGGACCTCCGTCCCTCCCTGACCGTGTGTTATCGAAGAGGTTATCTTGCCTTTCATAGGGTTCTCCCGACTCCCGCAGGAGACGTTTGCCCGTCCATTCTACGTTCCGAGCAGACGGCCTACCGCCTCCCAGGTCTCCTTCGGGTAGTACTGGTGTCCGGCCGGTCCGGCCACGGCATGAATCCGATCGACCCGGCCCATGTCCCGGTAGACGTCACGGGCTCCCTCGACGACGTCCTGGGCTCCCTGGAACGGAAAGATATGGTCCCTGACTCCCGAGACTCCGATGAAGGGCCTGGGCGCGCAGAGCCCCACCACATCCTCCGTTTCCATCCAGTTCAGAATACCCGGCACAGTGGCCGCTCCCTCCGGGTTCCGTCGCCTTGCGATGGTCTCCCGAATCGGGCCCACGCTCCCGCTGCATATGGCGGCTCGAATGCGGGTCTCCACAGCCGCGGCATACACCGCGACAGTCCCTCCACTCGAGTGACCGAAGAGGTGCAGCCGGTCCAAATCCGCGTCCAGGCCGCTTCCGCCTGCCTCGAGCCAGTCCACCACCGAGATCACGTCCGCCACCTGTTCGCCCAGGAGGCATCGGCCCAGGAGCAGGGCATGGTTGGCGGCGTCGATGCACCGGGCGGCCGACCGGGGCCGAAGGGCCCGTTCCAGCCGCTCCCCAAAGCATGCCTGCTCGATACAGGCCACGAGGTATCCCCGCATGGCCGCCTGCCGGGCCATGTCCGCGCCGACCCCCAGGAGCAGGTAGTCGGCCGGAATACGCACCCCGCCCCACGCCACATGCACACCCGAGGTAGACCCGGCCAGGTAGAGCAGGACGGGCATCCGGGGCATTTCCGGTTCCAGCCAGACCAGGTGCACCGGGACATCCCAGGCCTCGTCCACACGGAGGTACACGCGCCTGCGACGAAGGCCTTCCCTAAGGGGGAACTCCTCAGGGTGGTGTGCTTCAGGCGGGTGCTGTCTGGTCTCCAGGCCCAGGAGCTGAACGAGCCGATGGCGCGTTACGGTCTGCCACTCAGCGGCATCCCGTCCTTTCATCCGGCGCCAGGAGAGACGGAGCGGTGCGCGATCGTACGCGTGGAAATGATGGAGGCTGGGGCTCAGACACACACCCTTTGGGGGGGGCGGATAGGGGTCGGTTTCCCGGCGAAGCCATGAGGCCGGCTTTCTTCGAAGGGCCAGGGCATAGGTCCGCAGCCACCAGGACAGGGCAACCTTTTTTCTTGGTTTTTTTAAAGCCAATGCGCGGCTCGCAACCCACCCCTAGTCCTTGAACTCGGCCAAGCGCTCTGCGGCCCGTCGGCGCACATCCGGATTCTCATCCTCATCCTCGGCGATCTTGAGCAGGGTGGAGCGCTCTTTGGTCTTTTCGACCGCCTCGAGCCTCACCTGCTTGAGCGTTTTTCCCCGCTTCTTCAGAGTCCCTCTCTGCCAGGCGAGGTAAAACCCAAAGGAGAGCAGGATGAACACCCCGGAAAGAATATTGACGGCCGATGCCCGGGATGCATCCACCGCAAGGAAAGGCCACCCGAACAGGCCCGCCACCAGGAAAAAGACGCCGGTCAGGAGCAGATACCCCATCACCATCAGAGGAAACGCCGACTTCAGGTTCATGGGAACCCCCTTTGAAGGCATCCTGCGTTGCTCACACGCGCTGCGCCTCCTGAAAACACGCGGGATGTTGCTTACAAAAATTCAACCATATCAACACTATATCCGGCAATGTGAGGATGTCAAGCGGGTTTTCCCTGAAACACCGCCCTGCAGTTGCGATCCGGACCGGACATCTCACGTGCTTCCTGCAATCCCCCGACACGGCGATTGCCCGCCCGGTAGGATTGTGCTAGGGTGGCGCGACTTGAATCCCGGGGCCTTCCACAGGAGGTCCCGCACGACTCGTGGAAAGAACGGATCGGCCCGAACGAGGTGCCGCATCCGCAAGAGAGGAACCCTGCGATGGAAGAGATTCTTCAGGTCCGATTTCCCGGCCGGAAACGGGTGGACGCCCAGATCCGGGACCGGCTGATTCAAACCGATCAATTGCCCGACGAGGGCGGCGAGGGCTCGGCACCCCAGCCCTTTGAGCTCTTCCTGGCCTCCATTGCAACCTGCGCCGGCGTCTATGCCAAGGACTTCTGCGATGCCAGGGAAATCCCCGCTGACGGCATGGTTTTGAGCATGAGCGGAGAGTACGACCAAAAGAAAAGACGATTCGTCAAGTTCGCCCTCCGGCTGACGCTCCCCGAGCAGTTCCCGGAGAAGTACCGAAAGTCCATCGTTCGCGTCATGGACCTTTGCTCGGTCAAGAAACTGATCGTGAACGCGCCCGAGTTCGAAATCACGGCCGAGCAGCGTTGAGCCCGCGGGACCCGACTTCCGTGCCCCCGTCTCATCCCCCGGCAAGGGCCTGAAAGACGCTCACGGAGGCGGTGTCCCGGAGTCGCGCTTCCGGGCTCAGGACCCGGTTGTTCCCAATCACGACCTCCCCTCCCCCCGAAGGGATGCCCAGATGGGCGAGGAGGTCTCGAACTCTGGACCCATTCGGCAACTCGACCCGGAGCTCGCTGACGCCCGATTCCCCTAAAAGGTCACGTGCCAGGGTCCCGTAAAGACGAACGCGGAGTCTCATTGAAGCCGGCTCAGAAATCGAATGTGCGATCCAGGTCCTCCTCCGTGATGCGGACTGTCGTGTTGTGCGGGGGTAGCGGCTCCTCGTAAAAGAACCGGGGAAGCCGATCGTCTTCGTTCGTGAACCCCGCTCTCCGATTGAACTCACGCTCTTCACGGAGGACCCGAAGCCCCATGGCTGAGAGGTCTTCCGGTGCGAGTCGAGTCCCCCACCGGGCATTCATTGCCCTCAAAAAGGCCTCACTTGCCTCGGGACGTGCCAGGCAGAACCCCGCGAAGAGGCATAACCCCGTGCAGTCCAGCGCCGCAATGGCGATCTGCGCGCGCCTGGACGCCTCCACCTGGCCTTCCGGGCTCAAGGGATCGAGATTGCCGGCAAGGTACTCTCCGAGCAGATTTCCCGCTGTGTGATCCGCTCCCATCGGGGAGGTGGCATAGGTGACCCCATTTCCCTGCATCGCCCGCGGGTCATACGCCGCAATGCTCTGGCCTTTGACCACGGGCACCCGGTCTTGGCCGAAGTGCGCGCCTACGGCAGCGGGACCGTTTCCGAGAATCCGACCGAAGGCCGTCCCCTCTGCGGTTTCCTCGATCATTTCAAGAGCCCCTTCCTTGTCCCCAAACGCTTTGTATCCCGCGTCCATGGCCACGGCCAGGGCCACACCCATGGACATGGTATCGAGCCCGATATCATCGCACAGCCGATCCATCCGCGCGATCGTGTCCAGATCGTCAATGCCGGTCATACCGCCCATGGACCATAGGGTCTCGTACTCCAGGGAGCCCGTCACGTAGCGTCCCTGCGGGTCCACGAACTCGTTCGAGCAATTTACGATGCACTGGGAGCACCCCTTGTGTGTCGTGTTGCCTCCCCTCTTCTTCAGGAGCTCGGCCAGGGCCTCACCGCTGATCCTTTCCCACCCTTCGAACACGCCCTTTCGCGCGTTGTACGAGGGAAACGCCCCCAGGGAGTTCACAGGGCCCACGAGACCCGCCGTTCCCAGGCTGGGCATCATCCCGCCGCTCCTGGGGTCGGCCTTCACAATGGCGGCAAAGTCCCGGGCCGCCTTCTTAAACGTTTCCGGGTCGGCAATGGCCTCCGCCTGTTTGCCTCGCCGATCCACCACGACGGCCTTGAGCCCTTTCGATCCCATAACCGCGCCCATCCCACCCCGTCCGGCCGCACGGCACGGGCGCCCGTCGAGGTCGGAGGATTGAACCGAGGCGACAGCGAGGCCGAGTTCACCGGCCGGTCCAATCGCAAGGACCGCCGTCTTCCTCCCATAGGCCTCGAGCATCCGATCCACGAACCCGTATGTGCGCATCTTCCGAAACGCGTCCGCCGGCACAAACGCGGCCTCTCCCCTCTCATCGATTCGAAGGAGGAAAAGCTTCCCGTCCGGGGATGCCCCTTCCACGACGATTGCCGCGATACCCAGCTTCCCCAGAGCCGTCCCGGCCGTACCCCCGACGTTGCTTTCCTTGATGGTCCCGGTGAGCGGGCTCTTGCCGCCGATGGACACACGGCTCGTGTTGATGAGGGACGTGCCGCTCAAGAGCCCCGGTGCGAAAACGAGCCGGTTTTCCGGATCCAAAGGATCACACCGGGGGGGGACCTCGCGGTTCACCACGGTGGACGTGAGTCCCCGGCCACCGAGCCCGGCATATGCTTCGGGGATCTCTTCGCCTTTCACGGTCTGCTTGCTCATGTCGACACGAAGAATCTTCATGGTCTTCTTCCCTCCCATTCTCCCGTGGCGGAAAGTGCGATTAGGGCCGCGGTACCTGTGGGCACTTTATAAAAAGTATACTACGGAGCGTGGATACCGAACAAGCGGCTCGCGGGAGGGGCAAGGCGGATTTTCTGTCTGAGGAGAGGAAGGGCGCATCACGATGAAGGACCAAACATGGATCCCGGCAGGCAAGGTTCAGCGACGCGAAAGGTATCGATCCAGGACTCGGAAGAACCGTTCCACGTCCCCGGCATGGTTGTAGAAGTGGGGAGCAAGCCGAATCACGCCCCGGCGCTGGGAGACCGAGACCCGGTTCTCCGCAAGGAACCGCCACAGGGCATCCGGATCGCCCGGAGGCTCGAAGCACAGGATCCCGGAGCGTTCCTTCGGTGCCATGGGTGTCACAACCCGAAGACCCCGCTCCTCGAGACCTTGGTCAAATCGGTCGTTGAGCGCCAGAATTCTCTGCCGGATCCCGTTCGCCCCTGCCTCCAGCAAGAGTCCCACCGAGGCCCCCAGGGCCGTGATCCCGGGCAGGTTGGAGCTGCCGGCCTCGAAACGTGCGGCGTCCGGCTTGAGATCGAGATGAAGCGTGTCAAAGTTCAATTCGTCCTTGACGCTCCGCCAACCGACCCGATCCGGCACCAGGCCTTCCTGCGCCGTCTTCGCCACGAAGAGCAGGCCGCATCCCATGGCGCTCAGGAGCCACTTGTGCCCGCCTGCGGCCAGAAAGTGAATCCTGCAACGCCGCACATCCAGAGGCAGGGCTCCCAGCCTTTGAATGGCATCCACAAAAAAGAGGAGGCCCTTTGCTTCGCAGAACGCCCCCAGGGCCTCCAGGTCGCAGGCAAACCCCGAGGCGAAGTCCACGGAGCTCACGGTCAGGAGCCGGGTCCCCGGAACCAGGGCGCGCTCCACATCGGCGACGTCGAACCGCCCTTCCCTTCGCTCATAGAACCTTACGCGCACACCCCGGCGCTCGAGGTGCATCCAGGGGTAGATGTTGGTCGGAAAGTCGGGCCGGGGGACGAGGACGGTTTCGCCTTCTTGCCAAGCCAGGCTCTGTGCCACGGCGCTCACTCCGTCCGACGTGTTGGCCACAAAGGCCACCTCTGAAGCATCCGCCTTGATCAGCCGGGCCACGGCCTCCCGCGTCTCCGTGACCCGCTTCAGCCAGTCCGGAAACCGGGAGATTCCCTCGTGGCTGAGCTCGTGGAAAAGTGTCTCCACGGCCTTTTGCGTCCTGAGCGGCACAGGTGAGACCGCGGCGTGGTTCAGGTAGGTCGTGGTTTCGGTTACGGGAAACTCGGAACGATAGGCACGAAGGCGCCCCGATTCCCCCTTCCCTTCCGCTGGTGCCGCTGACCCTCGGCTCACGCGCCGACCCCCTGTTCGTGGATACGCAGGTAATTCCCGGCGAACAAACGTTCGAGGACCTCCTCATCTCGAATCAATCCGGGAAGGAAGGCGAGGTACTCCTCCTCGAGCTCGGGCCAACCCCAGGTCGCGTCCGTGCCGAAGAGGACGCGATCGGGGTAAGCAGCGATAAAATCCGCGTACGCCTCCGGTACTCGCTTCATGAACGGCAGCAGGGAGGAGACATCCGTGGATACGTGGGGCTGTCTCTCCAGGATCCCTGCCACGGCTTTTCGGGAAAAGCCCAGGTGAGGAAGAATAAAGGGCGTGGACGGATGGGCCGCCAGGAGGTCTTCCACGAACGCGCCGTACCGGTGCAGATCCGCGTGGAAGATCACGGGCCACCCGAAGGAGGCGGCCTGGTCCACCAGGCGGGAGGTCAGGTCCTCGGATGCGCTCAAGGGTCGATGGAAGAGGGCTTCCCATCCGATCATGCCGTTCTCCCGATCCTCTTCAGGGACGTAAAGGATCTTGAGCCCCCGGAAGCCGGCATCCCGAAACGGGGTCAGGTCGGACCGCCCCTCCTCCATGAACCTGCTGTCCAGATAGGGAAAGAGCTGAAGCCCGTCCGGGCTCCGGGGTACGCAGGAGGAGAGATCGGGCGGCTCGCTGAAAAACCCCCGATCCGCCCCCACCTGATCGTGGTAGGCGGTGGGAATGAGGGCCAGGCAGCGCTTCGTGTCCGCCAGGTGATACCCCATAATGATGACCGCCATGCCCCGAAGGCCCTGTGTCTGCAAAGCCCTCCAGCGCGGCAAAAACGGCTCGAACGATGTTTCCCAGAGGAAGTGGACATGGGCATCGTAGATCTGCATGGTTTCTCCTCTTTTATCGAGCTTGCGCTCGCTTCCCTCGCATACCGGCTTAACACAGGCTGGAAGCGGAAAGCAAGCGCGGTCCACCCCGGCCCCCCTTCCTCACCAGAATGACGCCCGAAGGGCGCCCTTTGCACAACCTCCCTGTGTGTCACGGGAATCTTCGCGGCGAAAACCATTGCTCTTTTAATCACTTCTTATTAATATTAATTGTTCGATATAATCTGATTTGCCTTCCCATTATTGACGGTCTCGCAAAAATCCGCTCGACCGTTGTCGGCTACGCTGTAACGGCTTGGAATCGCGAGGGGCAAATCTCCAGGTCACGGCTTTTTGCGACTCCTTCATTGTTCAAAGGACATCCCTCTTCCCCCAGGGGTGATCCTGCATATCGAGAGGAGACCAAGGCCATGGGCCGAGCCGGGCAGGGTTACGCGCTTCCAGTCCTCACAATTCTTGCTTTGGTTCTTTTAGGGCCCCCTTTCGCCTCTGCTGAACTCCTTTCCAAAAAAGAAAAGGCCTTTCTCAGAGACAAGCAAACCGTCGTATTTGTAAGCCAGACCCGGTATCCGCCTTTCGAGTTCGTGGATCAAAGCGGCGAGCGTACCGGGATGTGCATCGAGCTGGCCCGATGGATGGCTACGGAGCTCGGATTCACGGCGCGTTTCTCGGACATGTCGTTTCAGGAAGCCCAGAAGGCCGTGCGTACGGGGGAGGCGGAGGTACTGACCAGTTTCTTTTACAGTAAGAAACGGGACGAACAGTTCGACTTCACCCCGGTCATGTTCGAGGTCCCGGCATCGATCTTCGTTGTCGCCGAGAGGACCGATATCAAGGAGCTCCGCGACCTTGAAGGAAAAAACATTGCCATGCAGAAGGGAGATTATGCAAAGGAGTACCTGGATTCGGCCGGCATCTCCTTTGACGTCCGGTACACAAAGGATTTTGCAGAGGCGACCGACCTCGTGGTTTCCGGCAGCGCGGATGCGGTCATTGGAGACGAGCAGATCGTCCTGTATCACATCTTCAAGAACCGGCTCACCGACCAGATCAAAAAGGTCGGAGATCCCCTCTACATCGGCAAGAACTGCATGGCGACACAGGAATCGAATCCCGTCCTTGTCGGGATCCTCTCCAAGGGAATCTCCCTTGCCAGAGAGAACGGTGTTCTCGAGAAGATCCATCGGAAGTGGATCGGCACAATGTACTCCGAACGGGAGCCCTCTTTCTCGAGGTTCGTCCCGCACATTCTCGCGGCCGTCTGCGTTTGCTTCGTGCTCGTTCTCATCGTCTGGTTCTGGAACGTACGACTGAGGCAGGAGGTCGGAAAGCGAACCGAGGAGGTCAAGCGCTCCGAAAAACGGTTCCGCAACCTGTTTGAACGCTCGAGTGACGCTATTTACATTGCGGATCACCACGGTTGTTTTCTCGATGTGAATCCGGCCATGGAGCGCCTTTGCGGGTACTCGCGGGAAGAGCTGCTCGGCATGAAGACGGAGGATTTTTACGTGAACCCCGACGAGCGTCCAGGGGTCTTGAAGGAGCTGGACCGGGGTCCCATCCAGGACTATGAAATCAAGTTCAGGGACAAGAACGGAAACGAGCGGGACTGCACGGTGACGGCCTCCGTCCGGCACGATGACGGCGGACGCATCATCGGATATGAGGGAACCATCCGGGATGTGACGAAAAGGAGAAGGCTCGAAGCCCAGCTCCAGCGGGCACAGAAAATGGAGGCCGTCGGAACCCTGGCCGGCGGCGTAGCCCACGATCTCAACAATATCCTGTCGGGACTGGTGAGCTATCCTGATCTCCTGCTGATGCAGCTCCCCGAAGACAGCCCCTTGATAACGCCCCTCATGACCATCAAGCGATCCGGGCTCAATGCCTCAGCGGTTGTCGAGGACCTGCTGACCATGGCCAGGAGAGGTGTTGCAGCCCTTGAAAACGTAAATCTCAACCAAGTGATCCAGAACTACCTCGAGAGCCCGGAGTATCAGAAGTTGAAGTTCATGCATCCCGACGTCGAAGTCAGCGTGGACCTGGCAGAGGACCTTTTATCCATCTCCGCATCCCCCATCCATCTCTCCAAGACCGTCATGAACCTCCTCAACAATGCAGCAGAGGCCATGCCCCGCGGCGGACCGATCCGCATCTCCACAAGGAATCAATACGTCGACACCCCCATTCGAGGATATGATCACGTGAACGAAGGGGATTACGTCACACTCCGCATCTCGGATACCGGTGTCGGGATTTCCCCCGAGGACCTGAATCGAATCTTCGAACCGTTTTACACCAAAAAGGTCCTGGGCAGGAGCGGAAGCGGGCTGGGCATGGCGGTCGTGTGGGGCACGGTCAAGGACCACCACGGGTACATCGACGTGCGAAGCAGTGAGGGCGACGGCACCGTCTTCACCCTGTATTTCCCGGCCTTAAGGAAAAAGGCGTCCGAGGTTGAGCAAAAGGGGGAAGCACCCGTCGATGCATTCAAGGCACGAGGGGAAACCCTCCTGGTGGTGGATGACGTGAAAGAACAGCGGGACATCGCCTCGGAGATCCTCTCCTCTCTGGGGTATTCTGTTGCCGCGGTTGCGAGCGGGGGGGAGGCGATCGCCTACTTGAAAGAACACCCGGTCGACTTGATCGTCCTGGACATGATCATGGATCCCGGCATGGACGGGCTCGAGCTGTACAGACGTATTCTGGAAATCCGGCCCGGTCAAAA
>JASFQI010000011.1:0-32044 GCA_050115555.1 Desulfobacteraceae bacterium | reverse complement strand
AGATTGGAAAGGGTGGTTCGGAAATTAGGATCGTCCTCAATGATCATAATTCTACTCATGTGAGACCCTTATCCGAAAAATGCTGGAGACAGGCTTGACTTTTTCCCCTTTTTCACTTGGATATGTAGTTTACGTAAGACCGGATTTATGGTAAATGGGGTCCCACCCCCATTTTGATCAGAAAAACACCCCAATCTGCACCGATGCAGAAGCAGGGACTCTGTTTTCGAAGGAGGCGGGGATCGAGGGAGGCAGGGGGCCACACAAGCGTCACAAGGCGGAGCTGAAATGAGTGAGGCGTGTCGGATCGTTCTAGCCGAAGATCACACCATCCTGAGGGAAGGCCTTCGCGCGCTTTTGTCGTCGGAGCCTGGTTTGGAAATCGTCTGTGAGGCCGAGGACGGGCGGGGGGCGATACGCTGTGTGGACAGCTTCACGCCGGACCTGATTCTGATCGATCTCTCCATGCCCAAGATGAACGGGTTGGAGGCGATTCGGGATATTCGGAAGCGGCATCCGGAGACAAAAATCCTCGTGTTGACGGTTCACAGAACCGAGGAGTACATTCACGCGGCGCTTGAAGCCGGAGCGGATGGATATGTGCTCAAAGATTCATCCCACGCGGAGCTCCTCATGGCCATTCGCTCGGTGGCCGCAGGCAAACGCTACCTGGGGCCCGGTGCATCCGAAAAGGTCATTGAAGGATATTTGAAGGGACAGACAAGTTTTCGCAAACGCACTGTCATGGATGAATTGACACAGCGGGAGCGAGAGGTGCTCAAGCTGATCGCTGAAGGCTACCGGAACCGAGAAATTGCGGATTTCCTTTTCCTCAGCGTCAAGACCGTGGAGAAGCACCGCGGAAGCCTCATGAAGAAACTGGGCCTTCACAACTCCGCGGCCCTGACCGCGTTTGCTCTGGAAAAGGGATTGATAGGGCAGTGAAAAGGGGTTTTTTGTGACTGCAATAACTCTCCTGGTGCGATCTACCACACGGGCATTAACTTTGCGAAAATGCTCCTTCCTGTAAGGAACTCGAGGGGGATTCACGTTCTTCTTCCGCCATGGGCCAGCTCACGCGGATATGCGTGCCTAGCCGGAGACCGGTTCGGAGCTCGAAAGTCCCGCCGGAGAGCCGTGTCCGTTCCCGAATGCTTTGAAGACCGATGCCGCCTGATTCCCGCAAGGCAAGCGCCCGGTCAGGGTCGAACCCGATCCCGTTGTCCGCAATCTCCAAGAGTAGAGACCCGTTCGATGGGTTCAGAGAGACCTGGACACGGTCGGCGCGACTGTGCTTGGCCACGTTGTTGAAAGACTCCTGAAGCACTCGAAAAATCACGGTCTTGAGCGCATCGGGCACGTCTTGTTCCCGAACGCCGATGTGCTTTTCTATGGTAACGCCGGCGTAGGTTTTCTGGAACTCCCTGCAGAGCCAGTTGATCGTGGGCAGGATGCCCAAATCGTCCAGGATGGAGGGACGCAGCGCTGCGAGAATGCGGCGAATCTCCTCGATGGTTCGCTGGATGAGGGAGACTACCTCCTGAAGCCCTTCCCGGTTGACGTTATCCGGCCCGTTTTTCATTCGAAGCTGAATGGTCTCGATACGGAACTTGATGGCGCCCAGCAACTGGCCGACGCCGTCGTGCATTTCGTGGGCGATGCGTTTTCGCTCGCTCTCCTCTGCGGAGAGGATGCGGGAGGAGAGAAACCGAAGCTCCTGCTCCATGCGCTTGCGCTTCGTGATGTCCGCCACGTTTGCCAGAACGGCCGGGCGTCCCCCATAGCTGATGATGCTGATCCGGCGAATGACCCAGATCGTTCGGCCGTCGCGGGTCAGGCCCCGGGCTTCGTACTCGGACGGGGCGGCCTCTCCTGCCTGTCGCTTTTCCTGAATGCGCTGGAAGAGCGGCCGGTCCTCCGGATACACGAGTTTCACGGTCTCCATGCCCAGGACCTCTTTCCGGGTGTACCCGAAGATCTGTGCAAACCGTTCGTTCGCGAACAGGATTTTTCCGTCCTGCGCCATGTACACACCTGCCAGCGAGGCCTCCACCAGCGTTTCATAGAGCTCCTCGGACTCGCGAAGCGCCTCCTGGGCCTTACCTCGCTCCCGGATCTCCTGGCGAAGAAGCTCGTTGGCCGCTTCCGCCTCGGCGGTTCGCTGGCTGACCCGGAGCTCGAGCTTGGCGTGGGCCTCCTGGAGCTTTTCCTGGCTACGGCGAAGGTCGGCATGAAGCATTCGGTACGGCTTGGTGAGGCCGGTCCGGATAATGGCCCGGTAGATGAGGTAAAAGGAGATGATTTTCAGGTAGTGCCCCACCAGGTTGAAGCCGCCGTACACATCCCTGAACAGTGTAAAGCTCATTTCCGATGCGATCGTTACGAAAATGGAAGCCAGCAGGAGCCGAATTACATCCGTGTCGAAATCCTCACGGTTTCGATAAAGCAACGCCCCGGAGGCTCCGAGCACCATGGCAATCGCATACTCTGCCAGGATTTTGAAAGGGGTGAGCCCCGAACTCTCTCGAAAGCACTCCGGAAAGACGCCCCATTGGAAAATGCAGCCGAGACTCAGGCCGGTCGCACAGGCGTAGGCCAGCACGAGAGGCCCCAGGCGCAGGCTTCTACGGACGAAGAAAGGGGCTAGGAACAAACTTAAGCTCTCCATGGCGCGTGAAGCGATCCACAACTGGGACGGAAGGTTGCTGTCGTACCCTTCGAAGACCTCGAGCCCCTTGTAGGCCAGCATGTGAATGCCGTCCAGGAAACCGATGAACGGGTAAGCGATGCCCAGAAAGAGGAAGTACTTGTTCTCGATGAACTCCCGCGTGTTCCACCCCACCATGAATATGCCGAAGGCCACGACCACGCTGAACAGCTCGGCAATGCTGTGGAACAGGGGATAGCTGTAAAGGCGGGAGAGGAAGAGCCCTGTCAGGACAAGAGCGGCACCGGCAATCGAAAGAGCGTGGGTGGATCGGGCCATGGGGTCCTTCCTTGATTCGCTTTGACCGGCGAGAAGAGACATAAGGTGACCGAATTCCCCTTGTCAGGAACCAGCGGTGAATCATCTCAAGTGATTTCGAAGAAATGCGCCCCGACTATATAGGAAGTCCGCGGAAAAGGCTAGATCAGGGCGCATTCCCGGACGATTCGCCGTGCCAGGCCCCGGAGCTTCATTGCTGAACTTTCACCTTGGTTTAATTGGTGCTCCAGGGCCGACAGGACGTCGTAATACGTGTCCCACCCCCTTCGCTCCCGGAGATAGGTTTTTTTCAGGTCGCTGGGATCCCCTTCTACGAAGTCCAGGGTTTTTGAAATCCTGTTCGTTCCTTCGCGGACGATTCGGAGTCCTTCCTTTGAGTTTCCTCCGCGAAAAAAGGACTCAGCCCTAAGGGCCGATCGCAGATGCACCACGGTTTGCGGGATATGAGAGGCAAACCCGCCGGTAAAGGGGTCCAGGATGCGCTTCATAGGGTCCGGAGGGTCCATCAGGGCGCGGGCATAGGCGGAGAAGATCAGGATTCGGAGATCGTCCCCGATAATTTTCGGAATGCGGGAGGCATGGACGGCCTCAGCGGTGAACGACGCCTTGTCGTGCCGCATGATCAGGCCGGGCTGGTGGAGGTAGGCGGGCCAAGGGGGCCAAACGGAGAGGCTGGCCATAATGAAGGCCTGGTCCTCGGCCCGTCCCACAAAGGAAGGGGTGAAGGGCCGATGCCGTCGCAGGGTCTTCACCAGGGCGCCGGTAGTCCCTCCGGTCACGTGAATGCGTTGAATGCAGGAGGTACGTCCGTCCAGGTCGCTCGATCTGTACTGTGTCATCATTTCTGTCTGGGTGGAAAGGGCCTGGGGCAGGGCGCTGAAAAAGACGAGCTCCTCGGGGGAAGGAAGTCGACCCGGAAAGCGAACGTCCGGGGTGAAGAGTCCCTCGTGGATGTCCTCTTCGTTTACGAGCGCTCCAGCGATAAGGCCGAGCTCCACGGGCCGCCCCTGGTCGTCCTTGCCCAGGGCGCCCCAGAGGGGCGTTTTCAGCAGTTCCAGGGCGGACGATCCGGTCTCTGCCACCAGCGCTTCCTGGGGAAAGACCTGGTCCAGGTCGATCTTGAACGTGGCGCGAATGGATGGGTCGATGAGCACGTGCCAGAGCGGCGCCACCGCTTTCAGGAAGCTGTAGTGCCTCCCGTAGTCTCCGTCCACGCCGAACACTTCCGGGAAGGCCGAGGCAGGATGAGGCGCACCCAGGTAGCGGGCCGCCGCCGGGGAAAGGACCTCTTCGGCGAGTCGCTGGGTGTCGGCTTCGGTGAATGCGAACACATGCAGGTGCCGGAATCCTCCAACGCGCTGGATCTCCTCCTGGATGTATTCTCGTGCGAGGGTCTGGAGCCCCTGATGCGTGACCGATACCGACAGCAGGCAGACGGCGCGTTCATCGGCGGAAAGGGTGCCGCGTGCTTTTTCAAAGGCCAGGGCCTCATCGAGACCCTTAAGCCCGTAAAGGATTTCATTGTTCTCCGGGGCTACGCCGATTTGGACGGGATGGTCGTACCAGTACGCCTGGGGCTCTTGAAGCACAGGTTCCAGCCTTCGCATCAGTCCGTTCGAGAGCGTGCCGGCACAAGGGAGCTCGCCATCGGGAGGAATCGTGAGGAGCACATTGGCCGTGAACATGACCTCCCTGACGGGGTGAACCACGGGGAAGGGATTCGGAGAGGTGATGCAAATGCGGCGTGCTTCGCGCAAAGAGCGAATACGGTCCTCGCGGTGATCCCGAATGCCGACGGCCTCGGGAAAAAACACGGCCCATGCCCGCTCGGCAATCCCGAGCGGATCGCGCCCGGCAGAGGGCTCGGCCAGGGCGTCGTCAAGGTCCTTCAGGCTTTGGGCAAAGTCTGCTTCTTGCGCACACCGGTTCCGGATTTCGTTCCGCACCCGGCCCAGACCGTCCAGGAAGAACCGGGCGATCTCCTTCCAAGACGCATCGTGTGAAGCCTTCTCCAGCATCTGCCTGGCCTGGGGCTCCAGGCGGTGTCGGGATCCGCACAGGGCCACCAGGAATGCGGCATTAAGGGAGCGGGCCTCCTCCTCGGGTTTTGCGGAATCCCAGGGGAATGCAGCAGATGCGCCGGTCTTCCTTGAATCGAGCACCCGTGTATGTTGAAGAAGCCCAAAGAGGGCGGATTCAAAGAGTTCAAGCATCGAATCCTCCAGGGTCCCCTTGTCCGACGGAAACGCCGAATGGGCCTTATCCTACATGGATGCCTGGATTTTTCAATGCAGAACCCGTTCAAACCGGGCATTGGAACCGGACTCGGCAGGTCCTCATCGATTCGAGTGCGTAAACAGACTTCGTTTTTTGGGAAGGGCAGACCTGAGCCGGTTCGTATCGGTTTGCCCGCAGGAATCGGATGCAGTAAAAGTGTATAATTTCGCCGCCTGAGCAGCAACCACAAAGGATTGAAGGGAAGGATATTCAGAGCCGAGGCTATCGGGCAGGCAGGGAGGGAGCATGCGGCAACCGGCCCGGGCCGACCGACACGCGGTAATGGGGACGCTACCACTCTCTCATGATGCCCCTTGCCCCGAAATCAGGAGCAGGAGGATCCAACCCACAGACTTCTCCCTTCCGGGCCGGTCCCCGCTTTTGCAGGGATGCCCGCAGGGAATCCCGTTTGGGTTCGCTCTCTTCCATTCGGAGCAGGCTTCACCCGCGGCCAGATCCGTTTCTTCGGTTCTCTTTCCGGAAATACATGTGAGTGTCCACATGTCTTCACTCGGGAAGCCTTTGCGGTTCCTTTCAATGATTTTTCGAAGGTCGAGCCTGTCCTGGGCGGGGTCCAGGCCTGCGGCGCCCGGGCCTTCCTCGGACCGAACATGAAACCTGGAAAGGACGCCGTTTGTATTCTGCACCAGGCAGAAAAACGAGCCGTCATGCTTCTGAAAAAGCTCAAAGTGCTCTCTGCTTCCCGCATCAAAGAACGCGGCGACTTTTGTGGGCTCGGCCGAGGCATCCTCGCTCGGAAGGACCAGGAACGCGCCCACAGCGACGATCTTCAGGAATTGAGATCTTTTTGTCACGCCCCCCTCCTTTCTCTACGCTGGAAGGTCAAAAAAGTTTATTCTCATTGTCTTCAGGGAAGCAAATGGCTTGCCAACTGGAGTTTGGCGAATACATTTGTGCTATTCAGGTTGAAATAGGACAGATGTCAAGATTCTGCAGTGCATGTTGTGCGATTTTTGACATGCAGGTGTATATAATTGTGCAAAATTCAGGGGTTGAAAGGAGGTTCAATCCGGGATGTGGAAGGAATGTACTCTTAGGAGGGGGTGGCATGTCATCGCGTGGTCAGCGCCTTGGATTGCCGTACGGCTGTCAACCCCAGGAGGATCGAGCCCCGGATTCGAGGAGGAGGCGTGTTCGGGCCTACCTCCGCCTCAAGAACGCTGCAAGCATTCACGAGGACCGATTTCAGGAAAGCAATTTCCACGATATTTTCATTCTTCGTATGGTCAAGTCATCCGAGGTGAACGTACGCTCGGCCTTCTTCCTGATTGACACCCCGACCCGGGTCGATTATACTCCCGCCTTGCAGTGGGAATGAGGAGAATTCGTTTTCATTTCAAGAGAATATGCGAAAGGAGAGGGTACCGATGAAAAGGGGCGTTGTGTTGGGAATGATGGTCGCTCTGCTGATCGCCGGCATGGGTTTTGCGTCCGGTGTCACGGCCGAGGACAAGGTGCTGATCAACGGGATCGATGCGAACTTTCCGCCGTTCGCCTACGTGGATAAGAACGGAAACCCGGACGGGTTCGATGTACAGGCCGTGAACTGGATTGCCAAGGAAATGGGATTCAAGGTCACGCACAAGCCTATTGACTGGGACGCGATCATTCCGAGCCTGAGGGCCAAGAAGATCGACTTCATCGCCGCGGGTATGAGCATCACTGAGAAACGCAAGGAGCAGGTCAACTTCACCAATCCCTACTGGACCATCACGCAGGTGCTCGTGGCCCCGAAGGATTCGGACATCACCGTGGAAACCGCCCTGGCCAAAGGGAACAAGGTCGGCGTGCAGCGAGGGACCAGCGAGGCCAAGTGGATTCAGGAGAACCTGATCAAGGCGCAGGGAAAGGACTTCGAGCTCGTCATGTACGACTCGGCCCCGCTCTCCGTCGAGGACGTGGTGAACGGTCGCATCGTGGCTGCGGCCATGGATGACGCCCCGGCAAAGGATGCCGTCAAGAAGAAACCCGTCAAGATCCTCGGCCGCTTCGGCATGCCGGACGAGAGCTTCGGCTATGCCGTACGCAAGGAGGACACCGAGCTCCTGGAGACCCTCAACGAGGGGTTGCGGCGGCTCATGGCCTCTCCTTACTGGGAAGAGCTTCAGAAGAAATACGAGCTGTAACGGAAGACAAAACGCCTGGTGGAGGCGCTTTTGGGAAGGCACCGGGGATCCCCGGTGCCTTCCCCGTTTTGAAGTCCCCTCTCCAATGGACATCCCATGCCCGAAGAAATCGTCGCCGTCATCAACGCGTTGCCCTACCTACTTCAAGGGTCTCTCGTGACCATCGGCGTCGTACTGGGCGCCATGGGCCTGGGCCTCGTGCTGGGCGTGTGCCTCGCCATGGGACAGGTCTATGGGCCACGCTTTCTTCGCTATCCCATAGGGCTCTACATCTGGTTCTTCCGAGGGGTCCCTTTGCTGGTGCTCCTCTTTCTGTTCTACTTCGGCCTTTTCTCCGCCATGGGAATCAACCTTTCCGCCTTTTCCGTGGCGGCGATGGTCCTGGGCCTGATCAGCGCGGCATATCAATCCCAGATCTTTCGCGGGTCGATCCTCTCCCTGCCCGAGGGACAGCTCAAGGCGGCCCGGGCTCTGGGCATGAGCGATTCACGGGCGATTCTATCCATCATTTTACCCCAGGCCCTGCGGCTTTCCATCCCGGGCTGGTCCAACGAGTACTCGATCGTGTTGAAGGATTCGGCCGTGGCTTACGCCCTGGGCGTCGCCGAGGTCATGGCCAGGGCCCATTTCGTGGCCACGCGCACGTATGAGCACCTGCCTCTTTACTTCAGCGCAGGCCTGATCTTTCTCTCGCTTACGTATCTGGGGACCAAAGGCCTTCGGATCTTGGAGGAGAAGGTGCGGATTCCCGGGTACTCGAGGTGACGAACATGGCGACAACCCCCAAGGAACCCGTCATGCGGGTGGAAGGCATCACAAAGAGATACGGGAGCAAGGAGGTCCTCAAGGGCGCCTCGCTTTCGATTTGCGAAGGAGAGCTCAAGATCGTCATCGGACCATCGGGCGGGGGGAAGAGCACGCTGCTCCAATGCATCAACTTCCTGGTGCGGCCTGACGAGGGACGTATCTGGTTGGATGGCAAGGAAGTCGCCCACAACCGCAAGCGGGAGCTTTACGCCTACCGGCAGAAGGTGGGCATGATTTTCCAGGACTTCAACCTGTTCGATCACCTGACGGCATTGTCAAACGTGCAGATCGCGCTGGTGAAGGTCCGCAAGATGCCCCGGCACGAGGCCCGCAGCCGAGCCATGCTGGAGCTGGATCGTGTGGGCCTCAAGCAGCACTTACACAAGTATCCCGCTCAGCTTTCAGGAGGGCAGAAGCAGCGCGTGTCCATCGCCCGGGCCCTGGCCATGGACCCCAAGGTGATGCTGCTGGATGAGCCCACGTCCGCCCTGGATCCGGAGCTGATCACCGAGGTGCTGGCCGTGATCCGCGACCTGGGCCTCGGCGGTATGACCATGCTGATGGCCACGCACCAGATCGGCTTTGCCCTGGACCTGGCCCATGAGATGATCTTCATGGAGGACGGGCGGATCGTGGAAACCGGTCCGCCGAGAAAGATTCTCTCGGACGCCGATTGCGATCGAACACGGGAGTTCTGCGGCAAGCTCACCGACCTTTACGGAGATTCTCGATAAGCCATGGGGGAGTTGCTTCTCTTTCAGCAGGACGTGTTCTCGGCCCTCATGAGAGGGCTCTGGGTAAGCATCCTGCTGATCATTCCATCCGGCATCCTGGGCCTGCTCATCGGCTTGGTGGTCGGGGCGCTTCGTGTGTACGGGCATCCTCTGGTGATCCGGGCGGCCAGCCTCTACGTCACCGTCTTTCGCGGGTTCCCCCTGGTGGTTCAACTCTTTATCTGGTACTTCGGGCTCCCCCACATCGGCGTGTATCTCACACCCTTCACGGCGTCGGTGCTCGGTTTCACACTATGCAGCAGTGCCTACCACTCGGAGTACGTGCGAGGGGCCTTTCTCAGCATCAAGCACGGCCAGATGATGGCGGCCGAGGCCCTGGGCTTTAACCGGATCCAACTCATCGGTTCCGTGATGCTGCCCCAGGCCTTTCGAAGGGCCCTGCCGGGATGTGGAAACGAGCTCATCTACCTCATCAAGTACTCGTCTCTGGCGTACATGATCACGTGTATCGAGCTTACGGGGCAGGGCAAGATCATTGCTTCGGAGACCTTTCGGTTCACCGAGGTCTTCATGATCGTGGGCGTCATCTACCTCCTGCTGACCACCGTGAGCAGCTGGGGCCTGCGCCGACTGGAGATCAGTCTTCGGCTTCCGGGTTTCGAGCACTACAGCATGTGACCTGCACCCGATCCCTTTGAAAACCGGGGCACATCAAGACGCATTCGATTGCCTCTCGCCAAGGCGCGAAAGCGCAAAGAAAAACAGTAGATTCCAGTTTGTCCTCTCTGTGGCTTGGCGGTTTGGCGAGAGAGAACGGTCCTTCGTAGGATTCTCAATCAAGGCTTTCGGTACATTTTCTTCCATGGGGACTGCCGGATCTCCTGTGCGTTGACCAGCGCCAGGTAGAGGGCTCCCACAGCCACCTCGGCGCAGTGCTCGAACTCAGGGGGCAGGTTCCCGACGTGAGTAATGACCTGTCCCACGGTGATCTCCCAAGCCTCGCGAAGGGTCCGGCCCTCTGCAAAACGAGCCACAGCAGACGCACAGGCCAGAGTGTTTGAGCAGCCGTCAATGCGGAACGAGACCTTAGCGATTCGCTGATCTTTTACCGAAAGGAACATCTCCACGGTGTCACCGCACGTTCCCGTGTTTTTTCCGTATCCATCCGGATCCGTCAACGGATTCGGGGCATTCGGGGTTCCCGATCTTGTCACGGCGTCCTCCTGGTTCGTCACGGGGTGGGGGATCCTCCGTCTTGGGTGCGTGCCTATCGAAGCGATTCATCCACGGTCCCGTCCGGCAGCATGGCGTCCGGGTGAAACTCCCCACTCTCCTCCATCTGGTATCTCCGGCAGGTGGTCCAGTCACCGTGGCAGTACTGCTCGATCCAGGATCGGTCCAGTTTCCCCTGCAAAAAGAACCGCTTCATCGGACACAACGGGTACCACCTGCAGGGGGTCGACGGCGATTTCCTGTGCATTTCCGTTCTCCGGGGCGGTGACGGGGAGCCGGGGACGGTCCTCGAACAAGGACGTCCCCGTGGTGCCGAACGTACACCGGGGGGCGGGGCCTGTCCATCCCGGATTTTCATGTCTGGAATTGCAACCGGAACACTTTGCCGTGAGGCCGAGAGCCCTTCTTTCGACGACTTGACTTGGGAGAAAGAAATCGTTACGTTGAATCCTTCGGGAATTGGGACACTTAAATCGTTTCCATTGTCTTTTCAGCATACAGGATGCGCTCGGGTATGGAAGAGAAAGCCTTTTGCAGAAGGTGCTCGGTGGTTCGCGTGAATACGCTCTGCCGTCTGTACGAAAAGGGCATCATGAATGGCGATCGCCGGGCCGAAGAAGACCTGCGAGCCCTTGCGAAGACGGCCCTGGGGCGAGGATACGCACAGGCCAATCAGGTGTTGGAGACCGGCTTGGACCCTTCCGCGGTCCGGCGCATGTGCTGGAACATCTCCTCCGTGCTCACGGACCGCGACCTGGAGATTCGAGGGATCGACCTTGGTTGCAGATGAGGAACGAATCCCGGAAAAGTTCGACGAGGGGATCGATTTCGACGACCTGCCCGAGGGCGACGGAGTGGTGGTCATGAGTCCGGAGGGCCGGATCATGTCCGCCAACCTCCAGGCGGAGCGGCTTTTTCGACGCAGGCTGCCCCCGGGGCAATCCCTTTCGATCGACGAGTTCATATCGCAGGAGTACCGGGAGGAAGCACATCAGGCCTGGCGCGAGGCCCTCGAAGGGCACTCAAGGGCCAATCTCATGGCCAAGGTGTACCTGGGCTCCGGGTTTCCCATCCCGATCACCTTTTCCGTGGATCCCCTTTTTGGCAGCGGCCCGGAGGTGGTCGGCGTCCTTCTTACCATTCGAGATCACGTCCCCGCCGGCTCCGGGGCCCAGGAGCGGCACCCGGACCGAATCTGGCAGTACGATACCCTGTTCGAGCACCTGGCCGAGGGGGTCTTCACGATCAACAACCGGTGGCGGATCACCTCCTTCAATCGAAGGGCCCAAGAGATTACCGGGTACCAGAGCGAAGAGGTCCTGGGCCGCAACTGCTGGGATATCTTTCGCAGCGACCTTTGCAAAAGCAACTGCCCCCTCAAGCTCACCATGGAGACGGGCGTGGTGAGAATGGATCAGGACGTAAGGATCGTGGACAAGGGGGGGAGGGCCCGGTCCATTCTGGTCAACACGTCGGTGCTCAAGAACAAGCACGGCCTGGTCATGGGGGCGGTGGAGAGCTTCCGGCCCATTGCCCAGCTCGAGGGGGCCGAGGAGAGCCATGCCGGCCTGGTGGAACGGCCCGGGCGGATCGTAGGTCAAAGCCCGGGGCTCATCCGCGTCCTGAACATGGTGCCCGACGTGGCCGCCTCGGATGCAACGGTGCTGATCGAAGGGGAGTCCGGGACCGGAAAGGAGCTGATCGCCAAGGCCATTCACGCGCAGAGCCCGAGGGCCGGAGGCCCCTTTGTGGCAGTCAACTGCTCGGCATTGGCAGAGACGCTCCTTGAATCAGAGCTCTTCGGTCACGTCAAGGCGGCCTTTACCGGGGCGTTGAGCAACAAGGTCGGGCGCTTTGAGCTTGCCAAAGGAGGGACGCTGTTTCTGGACGAGGTAGGTGAGATCAAACCCGAGATCCAGATCAAGCTGCTTCGCGTGCTGGAGGAGAGGGTGTTTGAACGGGTGGGGGGAACAAGGCCCATTCGCATGGATTCCCGCATCATCGCCGCCACGAACAAGAGCCTGACCTACGAGGTCGGCAGGGGGCGTTTTCGGGAGGACCTCTACTATCGGCTGCGCACCGTGCCGATCTATATGCCTCCGTTGAGAGATCGGGTCGGGGATATCTCGCTTCTCATCGATTTCTTTGTCAACCAGCTGAACCGCAAGTACGGGAAAAGCGTTCGAGGGGTGGACCCCAAGGTGCTTCGCCTCTTCCGGCAGTATCCATGGCCGGGAAACGTACGGGAGTTGGAGCACGCACTCGAGCACGCGTTCGTGTTCGTCAAGGGACCCATCATCACGGTTTCCCACATTCCCGATCTTCAACCCCCCCAGGAATTCCGAGAGGCCGGCTCTTCCGGCGGCAATGGACCGCCGTCCGAATGGGTGGACGAGAAGATTACCCTTCAGCGGGCCCTGGAAAAGGCGCGCGGACGTCGTGATGCCGCGGCCCACCTGCTGGGGATCAGCCGAAGCACCTTGTGGCGTAAGATGAAGACCCACGGCCTTCTCTGAGCGAACCCCTGCATAGGAAAGCACAACTGCTCATGAATCCGTATCCGAGTACACCCTCCTGCGAGATCCTCACCATCGGCACGGAACTCCTCCTGGGGCGAGTGAACGACACCAACTCCGCCTACCTGGCCCGGGTTCTCGGCCGGATCGGGGTTCGTGTCCGATTCCGAACCGCGGTGGGCGATCAGAAGCGGGATATGAAGGAAAGCCTGGGTCAGGCCCTGGAGCGGTGCGACATGGTCATCACGACCGGAGGGCTGGGACCCACTCGGGACGATCTGACCCGTGAGACCGTGGCGGAATTGGCTGGACAGGAACTTACATTCCGCCAGGACCTCATGGACGATATTCGGGCGCTCTTTGAGCGGCGGGGCTACCACATGTCCGAGAACAATCGCAGGCAGGCCTGGATTCCCGAAGGGAGCGAGGCGGTACCCAACCCTGTGGGCACGGCCCCGGGTTTTGTTGCCGAGGTCCGCGGAAAACCTGTGATCTGCCTGCCGGGCGTCCCGCGGGAGCTGGAATACCTTATGGAGCATCGCATGCTGGACTGGATCCGGGAGCGCTTCCTCCTGGGGCGAAACCGCATCGTACAGAGGGTTCTGCGGGTGGTAGGCATGGGAGAGAGCAAGGTGGACCGCGTCGTGGGAGACCTCATGGGGGAAGGGCGGAACCCGGAAGTGGCCCTCCTGGCCTCGGAGGGGGAAATCCAGGTCGTGATCACATCCTACGGCGGGGACGGCGCCGGTGCCGAGGAGCGGATTCAGCCCCTGGAGAAGGAGGTGAGGGCTCGGCTCGGGGACAAGGTCTTCGGCCGGGACGAAGACACGCTGGAGGGGGTGGTGGATCGGTTCCTGTCCGAGCAAGGGAGGTCCCTGGTCGTCCTGGAGACGTTCACCTCCGGGCTGGCCGCCGGAAGGCTCCATGACCTCAGGTCTACCCGGCTTCTTCGGAGCTACGTGCTCCCGTTCGAGTCGAGCATTGAACAATGGCTGGGAAACCGGCTGCCTGCCGATGCCGTCGAGTCTACGGAAGCCCTTGCCCGGGAAGCCATGGAACGCTCCAGGGCGGATACGGCCCTGGTCGTTTTCGGTTTTCCGAAGAAGGACGAGCAGGGTGCATCGCTTCTTGGGACGGCACTTGCGACGGGTGAGGGGATGGCCCTTCATTACACGTGGAAGGCAGGCTGGGACCTTCCCATGCTGCGACGGACTGGCGCGGTCATCGGGCTGAACACCCTGCGCCTGGCGCTTCTCAATGCGTAGCTCCGAGAGGCGGATCCGTCCATCCGTCCTGGGAGGCACACGGGAAAAATAGGGGAGGATGCGATGAGACGGCGTTCGAATCGGTTTCCAGGTGGATGGCTTTTCGCCCTGCTCGCGGCGACGCTTTTCGGGGGATGCGCCGGAGCGCCTTCGCCTGCGGGAAGACACGGGATTCCCACGAAGCACCGGACCGTGGTGTGCGGGGACATCCAGAAGGAGGGGAGGGGGTACGTTCCCTCGGACATTCGGGCGGAATTTGTGCAGACGCCGGGCGCGTATGTTTACATTTACACGGAGTGGTTCGATTTGACGCCCGGACAGACGTATCTTGTGCGCTGGGACTACTACCGGGCTGAAGGCGAGCTCACAGAGACGAAGACCTATCGTTTCAGGCCGCCGGAGCCTCGGGCCTACACGGCAGGCCGCATCTCCCTGGATCCCGGGGACGGCTTTCCACCAGGGATTTTTCAGGTGGAGGTCTACATTAACGACGTGTTCATCTCCGTCACCCGCTTTCTCCTTGCCGAGGACGAGGAGGGGCTGGAAAGGCTGAGGTCCGAGCTCGAGGCCATGGAAACGAAGAGAGAGCCCGGATCCTGAGATGAAGGGCGGACTGAAATTCCTTTGGGAGGAAAACCATGGAGGCAAGGAGAACCATCGACCTGAACTCGGACGTGGGAGAGAGCTTCGGACGGTACAAACTGGGCCTCGATGAGGAGCTTCTTCCCCTGATCACTTCGGCCAACATTGCCTGCGGTTTCCACGCAGGAGACCCGGCAGTGATGCAGAAGACCGTTTCCATGGCCGGGGCATGCGGTACGGCCGTGGGAGCCCACCCCGGTCTTCCCGACCTGATTGGTTTTGGAAGGCGCCGTATGGAAGCGTCCCTGGAGGAAATCCAGGGGTATGTCGCGTATCAGACGGGCGCGCTGCAGGCCTTTACCGCCTTGGAGGGATTGAGCCTCCAGCACGTGAAGCCCCACGGAGCCCTTTACAACATGGCGGCACAGGACATGCGGATCGTGGATGCTATCGCCGAGGTCATCGCGGGGCTGGACAAGCGCATCATCCTTTTGACGCTGGCCGGTCCCAGTCGGGAGGAGCTCGAGGCCGTCGGGAAAAAACACGGCATTCGCATCTCTTTTGAGTTTTTTGCGGACAGGGCCTACAACCCGGACGGAACCCTGGTTTCCAGAAGTGAGCCCGGCGCCGTCATCGAGGACCCGAGGGAGGTGGCCGATCGGATCCTGCAAATGGTGGAGCAAGGGAGCGTGACGGCAAGGGATGGAACGAATGTTGCGTTGGGCGCGGACACGGTCTGCGTCCACGGAGACAATCCCAGTGCACTGGCCCTCGTGAAACAGATCCGGGAGGTCCTTCAGACCGCAGGGGTGGGCATCGCCCCCATGGGCACGTTCCTGTAACCAAAGCTTCCCGGCGACCCCCGCCGCGGAACGGAATGTCCCACGTACTCGAGGCACGAATCACGAACACGAATCACGGAATCTTTATCGTTTCAGGCCTCTGTATGACTCACGAGACGCCCACATATCGCGTGATGGGCGACCAAGCCCTTCTAGTCGAGCTGGGGGACGGAATCAGCCCGGAGGTCCACCGCCGGGTTCTGGATCTGTACATCTCGCTGGTAGAGCACCCCGTAGAGGGGGTCGTGGAAGCCGTGCCTGCCTACCGGTCGGTGCTCGTGATCTACGACCCCCTGTGCGTGGAGATGTCCGTGCTCCAGGATCGTATCGAAGACCGGCGGGTGTCGGCCGCGAGCACGGCATTATCGGAGAAGATCCCCAAGGAGATTCCCGTCCTTTACGGCGGCCGCTACGGCCCGGACCTTGACGAGGTCGCCGCGTTTCACGGGCTGTCCCCGGAAGAGGTCGTGCGTCTCCACACCTCACTCGAGTTTCGAGTGTACATGATCGGGTTTATTCCCGGTTTCCCTTACATGGGAGAGCTGCCAGAGACCCTGGCGACGCCCCGGAGAGAGACACCGCGCACCTCTGTGGCCAGGGGATCGGTGGGGATCGCGGAAAACCAGACCGGCATCTACCCCATGGAGAGTCCCGGGGGCTGGCAGATCATCGGACGAACCCCCCTTTCCCTTTTCGACGCGGAAAAAACGCCGCCGAGCACCCTGGTCCTGGGGGATTCTGTGCAGTTCGTTTCCATCTCGGAGGAGGAGTTTCGCCATTGGAGGCCGTGAAGGCACTGGAGGTCGTGGCCCCGGGTCCCATGAGCACGGTCCAGGATTTGGGGAGGCTCGGTGCGGGCCGTTACGGGGTCCCTCGAAGCGGCGCCGTGGATTGCTTTTCTCTTCGTGCGGCCAATCTGCTGGTGGAAAACGAGGAGGGTGAGGCCGGGATCGAAGTGACCCTGATGGGGCTGAAGGTCCGGGTGCTCGAGTGCGTCACCATTGCAGTGACAGGCGGGGATCTTCAGCCCTCTTTGAACGGGCATCCGTTCCCCATGTGGCGGTCGCACGAGGTCGAGAAGGGAGACGAACTCTCGTTTCAGGGCCCGAAAACGGGATGTCGAGCCTACCTGGCCGTAAGCGGAGGCATTGACGTTCCGTGGGTCCTGGGGAGTCGTTCCACCAATCTTCGGGCCAGTTTCGGGGGCCTGGAGGGAAGACCTCTTCGGCAAGGGGACGTGCTCCTTGCCTGCTGTGATGGCAAGTTCCGAAGCGCGAAGGACCGGGTGTTCCCCGAGACGGCCGTGCCCTCCTTCCTGTCCAGGATTCGGGTCCGGACCGTTCCTGGGCCCCAGGCGGATCATTTTCCGCAGGAGGCCCTGGACCGCTTTCATGACGCGGACTTCGAGGTGACACCCCGCTCCGACCGTACCGGTATTCGACTGGCAGGGCCTTCGATCCAGAGGAAGCCCGGCCTGGCCGGCTCCATCATCTCCGAGGGCGTGGTCCCGGGGGCCGTGCAGGTCCCGGGAGACGGGAATCCCATTTTAATCCTCGGAGAGACCGTCACCGGCGGTTACCGGAAGATCGCCACGGTCATCTCGACCGACGTACCGCTCCTGGGACAAGCCAGGCCGGGCCACCGGATCCGTTTTCAGGCGGTGACGCTGGAGGAGGCGCACAAGGCTTTTCTGGAGGCGGAGGCGGTTTTTAAAGGGTTGAGATTCGGGGGGAGTGCCGGCCTTTGAGGATCGTCAGATGCCCAGAAAGGCGGAGCGGAACAGGTCGCTTTCCAGGAGCTCCTTGCCCGAGCCCTCTGCGATGATCTGCCCGGTCTGAATCACGTATCCCCGGTCGGCCAAGTCCAGAGACTCCCGAACGTTTTGCTCCACGAGGAGAATGGTGATCCCCTCCTGCTTCAGACGCCGGACCGTGTCCAGGACCTGGTCCACGAGGAAGGGGGCGAGACCGAGGGACGGTTCGTCCAGCATGAGCACCGTGGGGTTGGACATGAGCCCGCGGCCGATGGCCACCATCTGCTGCTCGCCGCCCGAGAGGGTGGACGCCGCCTGCTTTTTTCGGGCCTTCAGGTTGGGAAAGAGCTCGTACACGAACTCGAGGTTTTTGTGAACTTTTTCCTTGTCCGTCAGCACATGCGCGCCCAGCAGAAGGTTTTCTTCCACGGAGACGGGCATGAAGAGCATCTTTTCCTCCGGAACGTACACTACGCCCATGCTCACCATGTCCTCGGTCTTGGACCGGTGCACCTCCTTACCCTGGAAGAGGATGCGGCCCTCGAACACGGGCCTCGTGCACATGATGGCACGGAGGAGCGTGGACTTCCCTGCCCCGTTGGAGCCCACCACACACACGGTCTCTCCCTCGTCCACGTGAAGGGATACTCCGTGGAGCACGGGAAGCCCGGAGTAACGCACTTTGATGTTTTCCACCTGAAGCATGGGATCGGTCATGTTTCCGCCCGGTTTCCGTGTGTTCCGAGGTTCAAGCCGATGCCTCGCCGTGTTCGCGGACATACCGGTCGCCCAGGTAGGCCTTGATCACCTGGGGATCGTTGGCAATGGTTTCCGGATCCCCCTCCGCAATCAGGCGACCCGAATCCAGGACGATCACGCGATCGCTGATTCGCATGACTAGCGCCATTACGTGCTCGATCAGCATGACGGTCACGCCTAGATCGTCGTGCACGTAGCGGATGGTGGCGATGATTTCCTCGACCTCCGCCGGGTTCAATCCCGCGGCCACTTCGTCCAGCAGCAGCAGCTTGGGGTCGGACCCGATGGCGGTGGCCATGGTCACACGCTTCTGGGCGGCCACGGGAAGCTCTCCCACCTGCCAGCCGGACATGTCCTCGAGGTGCAGTTCTTTGAGAAGAACATCGGCACGCGCCCCGGCCTCGGCTCGGGACGAGGTCCGCATGAAGCAGCCGACCATGACATTTTCCTTCACGGTCAGGTCCCCTGAGGCCACGTAGACCTGGAACGTCCGCGCCAGGCCGCGTCTGGCCATTTCGTAGGCCTTCACCCCGGTGACGTCCTCGCCGTCAAAGAGGATGCGTCCGGAGGTGACCGGGTGGAGGCCGGAGGTACAGTTGAAGAGTGTGGTCTTTCCGGCCCCGTTCGGTCCGATCAGGCCGAGGAGCTCACCCCGCTCCAGGGAGAACGAGACGTCGTTGTTCGCCCGGAGTCCGCCGAAATCTTTGGTGAGGTTCTGGACTTCCAGCAAGGTCATCAGTGACGTCTCCTCCGGCGGATTTTTTCAACAATGCCCCAGATTCCACGCGGCTCGAAAGCGCTGACCGCCATGATGATCAAGGCGTAGAGGATCAGGTCGATGCCGACCAGACCGGCCTGGGCTCCGAGCCACTCCTTGAGGTAGCTTTTCAGGGGGATCAGGATGCCGGCCCCGATGATCGGGCCCCAGAGGGATCCGGCTCCTCCAAGCATGGCCATCAGGGCGATGAGAATCGAGATGTCCAGGCTCATGGTGTCTTCGGGTTCGATGTTTTTGATATAGCAGGCGTGAAAGGAGCCCACCATGCTCACGAAGGCTGTGGCAATGGCATACGTTTTGATCTTGGCCCAGTGGACGTTGATGCCCAGGGAGCGGGCCACGTCCTCGTTGTCCTTGATGGAGCGGAGCTGAAACCCGAGGCGGGATTTACGGAACCAGTTCATGTAAAGGATGCCGGCCAGGAAGAAGCCGAGGAGGACGTAGTAGTAGTATACATCCTCCTTGAAGATCAGCCGCCAGAAGTCCGGGGGGGTGTACTCGATGGGAGAGATCCCTAGGCCCCTGGCTGCACCGACGAAGTCCCATACTTCGAAAAGGTCCTTCAGCACCAGAGAGGTGGCGATGGTGGCGATGGCAAAGTAGTGTCCCTTGAGCCGGAAGAGGGGATACCCGATGATAAAGGACCACAGAACGGCCAGGCCCATGCCGATGGGCATGGAAACCCAGAACGGGATGTCCCAGCGGATCAGCATGACCGCCGTGGTGTACGCCCCGATGCCCACGTACTGGGCCTTTCCCAGGTCCACCTGCCCTCCGTACCCCCCGATGGTGTTCCAGCCCATGCCGTAGAGCGAGAACATGAGGAACTGGATCATCGTGGACATGGCAAAGGAGGAGTGGGGGAAGACCGGGAACAGCAGCAGAAAGGCGGAGACGGCCCCGGCGACCACCAGGTCCAACCGCGGAAAATCGGTAAAATCGATGGCGTTTTTCAGTGCTTCCATCCGAACAGACCCCTCGGCCGGACCACCATGATGAGGAAGTACGCCAGGTAGACCCACATGTACTTGAACGAGGTCATGGGAACATCCATCATCCACTCCACGTTGAATGTGTAGGTGAAGAAGTCCCAGATCCCCGGAATCTCCATGATGATCCCCACGATCAGTCCGGCAACGAAGGCGCCGGGCACGCTGCCGAACCCTCCCAGGGCGACGATGGCAAAGGCGATCATACAGAAGAGGAGCCCGACAAACGGGTTGACCGACCAGAAGTTCACCAGGAGGGCCCCGGCGACGGTGACCGTGCCCCCACCGATACCCCAGGCCAAGGCATTCATACGTTCCGTGTTGATGCCCATGTACCGGGCCCCCTGAGCGTTCAGGGCCGTGGCGGTCAGGGCCTTTCCCGTCCGGGTCCGGTTCATCAGCAACCACACGGAGACAAAGGCGATCACAGACAGGCCGGCGGCCGCGAGCTTGGTCGCCGGAATGATGACGCCCATACCCAGCTCGAAGCTCCTGCCGACCAGGATGCCGTGATGAAGGGCCCGATCCTCCGATCCAAACAGGAGCAGGGCCAGGTTTCTCAGGAAGAGCATGAGCCCGAAGGTTCCGAGCAGCTGGGCCACCAGGGGGCCGCGGAGGAGAAACTTGATGAATCCGTAGTAGCAGAGTACGCCCAGCACAAAGCCCACCACGCCGGCCACCGGGAGGGTCAGGAGGGGATCCATCCCCGAGGCCTCCGCTGTGAGAAGCCCCGTGTACATGCCGATCATCAAAAACTCGCCATGAGCGAAGTTGATGATGTCCATCACTCCGAAGATCATGTTCAGCCCCAGGGCGACCAGGGCGAGCACCATGCCGATGAGGATCCCCGCGACCAGCGAGCCGATGAGAATATCCATAGAAAAGCCCTTACTTCACCCGAGCGTCTCCCCCCCCGAAGGGGAAGGGGAGACGACGCGGGTCCTTCACGTCAGTGGAGGCTTCTGGAATCAGAAGCCCGCAAACGGGAAGATCATGTCGGCGGATGCGACATCGAAGGGGTAGACAATCTCCAGGCCGATTTCTCCATCCGGGCCTTTCTGGTACTGCCCGATCAGGCCGGAGCCCAGGGTGTTCTGGCCGATTTCGTCGCCGGATGTGGAGAATTGGATGCCGGCCCAGGGCACGACCAGCTCGTCGCCCGGGATGTGGATGCTGTTCGCAGCCTTCTGAATGGCGGCGGGATCCTTGGATCCGGCCTTTTCCAGGACATGAACCCAGGTCTGGAGCCCGGTAAAGGCCCGGGCCGACGCGCCCCCGAGATCGTTGTCCGTCTTGGCCTTGTAAAGCTTGTTGACGTCCCCGGCCAGTTTCTTGATTTCCACGACCTTGGGCAGGAAGACGGTCCGTGTCAGGATGCCTTCGATGTCCCCGCCGAGGGTGCTTCGGAACTCCGGTTTCTCAAAGCCGGCGTCCTGGCCCCAGATGACCTTGGGGGCGGACTTCTGGGCCTTGAGCGTTTTGACCAGGAGGATGGCGTCCGAGGTGTACGAAGCAAATAGCATCACGTCCGCCCGGGAGGCCTTGAGCGAACGTACCTCACTGGACAGGTCGGCCGATTTGGCGGCGTAGAGAAGCGACTTGTTCAGCCGGAAGCCGTACTCTTCTGCAAGGGCCTCGATCAGGCCGGACACGTGGGACCCCCACTCCGTTTTTTCGCAGGCCGAGGCCAGGTTCATGATATCCTTCTTGTCTACGGCATCCACCCCCCGTACCTTGCCTTCGGTCAGGCCGACCAGGAGTTCGAAGAGGTCCTTGGTGAACCACTTGTCGTGGGGCGTGGTCCTCCAGAACCACTTGAAGCCCCGCTGCGTCAGGGCCGGCGACGTGGACGACCCGTTGATCATGGGGATGCCGTACTGCTCGCACACCGCGCTGACGGTCTTGGTGACGGAGCTGTGGTAACACCCGAGAATGCCGTCCACCTTGTCGTCCAGGATCAGCTTTTTGGCCAGGTCGGCTCCCAGCGTGGGGTTGCCTTCATGATCCTTGAAGATGAGGGTGATTTTCGCCCCGCCCAGGGACTTGATGCCCTCGTTCTTGGCCATGGTCATGGCCAGTTCGGGCATGGCCTCATTGGCGATCTTCGCTGCAAGCTCCGCACCGGCCCGGAGCTCCCGGCCCGCGGCAGCGGCCCCGCCGGTCAAGGGATAGATGACCCCGATCTTGATCTCATCCACCGCCCATGCGCCGGAAGGCACCGCGAACCCGGCCACGACCAGGGCGCAGAGGACCAGCATGAATTTTTTCGCCCGTGCTTTCATGTTTTTTCCCTCCTTTTATACCGGCCCGTAAAGGGCCGGTCCAGAATGAATGAAGGCACATCCAGACAAATAAAACGCCACGCACCACAGAGGGTAGGCGTTCAAACCTTCTTCCGGGTCCGGGATGAGGACCGGCGAAATAAGCAGGGACGCTACAGGATCGTCAGGTCTTCGTCCCTGCGGTCGGACACGAACATGTGCCCCGGCGCGTGGGAAATCACGAGGGGTAACTTAGCCGATGCCACGGCCAGCGATGAGGTCACACCGCAGGCCCAGAAAACAGGGATTTCGCCGGGGCGCACGGTCACTGGATCGCCGAAATCCGGTCGATCCAGGTCGTCGATGCCCAGGTCCTGGGGGGATCCCAGGTGAACGGGCGCTCCGTGCGTGAGATGAAAACGGGTGGTCACCTGGACGGCCCTTACGGCTGCCTCGGGGGACATCGGCCGCATGGTGACCACCAGGGGTGCGGAAAAGGGGCCGGCCGACCGGCAGGACCGGTTGGTGATGTACATGGAAACGTTCTTCTTCTCTTCGAGGTTCCGAACCGGCACTCCGGCGGCCAAGAGCGCGTTTTCAAAAGAAAAGCTGCAACCCAGCAAAAAGCTCACCGTGCGATCCGTGAAGGAGTCGGTCACGTTTCGCACCTCTTTCCTGAACACTCCGTTTTCGTGGATACGGTACAGAGGGATGTCCGTTCGCAGGTCTGCACCCGGTGCGATGGCCGGCTCGGTCTGGCCGGGCTCCAGCACGTCGAGAATGGGGCACGGCTTTGGATTGCGGACGCAAAAGAGGAGAAAGTGGAAAGCGTGCTCCTGAGGAAGCATCACGAGGTTAGCCTGAACGAACCCGGAGGCAGCGCCGGTGGTCGGCCCGACCCATTGCTCGGTTCGAATGCGTTTGCGCAGCTCGGCGGCACTGAGGTCGTGGTTCAAGGCAGGATCTCCAGTGTTCATTTGGAAAATACACTGTGTATGGTATGATAGGCATCCTATCCGCGCAGGAAGGGACTGTCAAGCCGCATGGACGCCGGAAGGCCTAAATAGTTGACGGAGGCGGAGGCGTCTGGCTATAGTGCGTTTTGATGATTTGATACTGCGGTCGTGGTTTTTCACGCAGGAAGTGATCACCCTCAAGACAAAGGAGCAGGCCATGAAAAAGTACCTCATCCTTTCCCTTGCCTTGGCCCTGGTGTTCTGCGGATCGGTAGGGGTATCCGCCAAGACACTCAAGGTCGCCCTGGACGCCGACCCCGTTTCGCTGGATCCCCATGAGCAGCTGTCCGGCGGTATGCTGCAGCTCTCGCATTGGGCCTTCGACCCTCTGGTCCGCTGGACCAAGGAGGGGGATTTCGAGCCTCGGCTGGCCGTCAAGTGGGAAAAACTGGACGAGAACACGTGGCGTTTCTACCTGCGCAAGGGGGTCACGTTCCACAGCGGGAACCCCTTTACCGCAGAGGACGTCAAGTGGACCCTGGCGCGCCTGAAAGTGAGCCCGGATTTCAAGGGGCTGTTCGAACCCTTTGTCGGAGCCGAGGTGGTCGACGACTACACAGTGGACATCAAGACAAAAAAGCCCTATGGACTCGTCCTGAACATGGGCACCTACATCTTCCCCATGGACAGCAACTTCTACACTGGGGAAGACGAGAACGGCAAGCCCAAGGACGCTATCCACAAGACCGCCCCGACGTTTGCCAAGTACCATGAATCCGGGACCGGTCCGTTTTTTGTCAAGGAAAGGGAGCAGGGCGTGCGCGTGGTTTTTGAGCGGTTCAAGGACTACTGGGACAAGGACAGCCCGGGGAATGTGGACACATTCATCCTCACCCCCATCAAGGAGGACGCCACACGGGTGGCCGCTCTGCTGGCAGGAGACGTGGACTTCATCTCACCGGTCCCGCCCCAGGACCATGACAGGATCCGCAAGAACAAGGACCTCAAACTGGTGACCATTTCCGGGGGACGGATCATCACCTTTCAGCTCAACCAGAACCGCCGTGAGGAGTTCAAGGATCCGCGGGTGCGCCTGGCTATCTGTTACGCCACGAACCAGGTGGGCATCGTGGACAAGATCATGAAAGGCTTTGCCACGCCGGCGGCCCAGCAGAGCCCGGCGGGGTATGCCGGGCACAACCCGGCCCTCGTGCCCCGCTTTGACCTGGAGAAGTCCAAGCAGCTCATGAAGGAGGCCGGCTACGAAAACGGGTTCACGGTCACGGCCATTGCGCCCAACAACCGCTATGTGAACGACGAGAAGATCGCCGAGGCCTTTGCCGGCATGCTCTCCAAGATCAACATCAAGGTGGACCTCAAGACCATGCCCAAGGCCCAGTACTGGGAGCAGTTCGACGAGCAGGTGGCCGACATTCAGATGATCGGCTGGCACTCGGACACCGAGGACTCGGCCAACTTCTCCGAGTTCCTCACCATGTGCCCGAACAAGGAGACCGGCTACGGCCAGTACAACAGCGGGCACTACTGCAATCCCAAGGTGGATGAGCTGGTTCTTGCCTCTCAGACCGAGACCGATGTGGAAAAGCGGGCACAGATGCTCCGGGAGGTCGAACGCATCCTCTATGAAGACGCCGCATTCGTGCCGTTCCACTGGCAGAACCATTCCTATGCCGGAAAAAAGAACCTGGAGATCGAGCCTATCGTCAACGTCATGAACTTCCCCTACTTCGGCGACCTGGTCATCAAGTAGGGCCCCGCATGCCGATGACCGGGGGGAGCTCCGCGCAGGGGCTTCCCCTGGTTTTTTACATCCCCTCAGGTTCGCCATGTTTGCGTTCACGGTTCGACGCATCGCCCAGGCCCTTCTGGTGATGTTCGTCATCAGCTTCATCGGTTTCGGCATCAAGTACGCCGTGGGGGATCCCGTGCGTGATCTGGTGGGGATCTCTGTCTCGGTGGAGGAGCGGGAACGGGTTCGTGAGCAGCTCGGCCTGAACGATCCGTTTGTGGTCCAGTGGGTGCGATTTATCAAGAACGCCGCCCATGGGGATCTCGGAATGTCCTACTTCTTCAAGCGTCCGGCCATGGACGTGATTGTGAAGAAGGCCCCGGCCACTCTTGAGCTGGTGATCTGCAGCTCGCTTCTCATCATCCTGCTCTCCGTGCCCATCGGTATTTACGCCGCCGTGCGCCCGAACAGCTGGCTTTCCAGGTTCTTCATGGGTGCGAGCATCGTGGGGGTCTCGATCCCCGTGTTTCTTACCGCCATCGTCCTCATCTACATCTTCGCCGTGGAGCTCCACTGGCTCCCGTCCTACGGGCGGGGAGAGACGGTGATGCTATGGGGGTTCTGGGACTCGGGCATGGTCACACGGGACGGCCTGAAGCATCTCATCCTGCCGAGTGTCTCTCTCTCCTCGATCATGCTCCCGCTGTTCATCCGCCTGATTCGGGCGGAGATGAAGGAGGTCCTGGAGACCGAGTACATCAAGTTCGCCCGGGCCAAAGGAATCGCCCCCTGGCGCGTGCTCCTGATTCACGCCTTCAAGAACACCCTCCTGCCGGTGATCACGGTGGGCGGCGTTCAGCTCGGCACCATGATCGCCTTCACAGTGTTGACCGAGACCGTGTTCCAGTGGCAGGGCATGGGCTTTGTGTTCCTGGAGGCGGTGGAGCGCGGCGACACATCCCTTCTGGTGGCCTACCTGGTCTTCGTGGGCGCGGTGTTCGTCACGGTGAACACGATTGTGGACATCATCTACGGACTGGTGAACCCCATGGTCCGGATCACGGGCAGGAAGTAGCATGAGCCGCTTTCGCAAATTCCGAGAGTCCTATGCCCTGTACAGCTTTCTACGGGATCCCATGGCCATGGGAAGCTTCGTGATCCTCGCCATCCTGATGGTCGCGGGATTTCTGGCCCCGGTGATCTCCCCACACAACCCTTACGACACTACGACTATCGACATCCTCGATTCGGAGATGCCGCCCGTGTGGATGGAAGGAGGAGATTCCCGCTTCCTCCTAGGCACGGACTCGCAAGGGCGGGATATGCTCTCCACGATCCTCTACGGGATGCGGGTCTCCATCCTCATCGGGCTGGGGGCGGTGGTATTGCAGGCGTTTCTCGGGATCCTCATCGGGTTGACCTCCGGATATGCGGGAGGGCGGCTGGACGCCGTGCTCATGCGCATCGCTGATGTGCAGCTCTCCTTCTCGACGTACATGGTGGCGATCTTCATCGGCGCCATTTTCAAGACCCTCTTCGGCGTGGGTCTTTACGCCAAGGTGGCCGTGCCGTTTCTCATTCTGGTCATCGGGCTGGCCGAGTGGCCCCAGTACGCACGAACCGTCAGGGCGTCCGTCCTGGCCGAGAAGGGCATGGAGTACGTGGAGGCGGCCCGTGTGATCGGGTTTCGGTCGGCGCGCATCATGTGGCGGCACATCCTGCCCAATGCGCTCACGCCTGTGCTCGTGATCTCCACGGTCCAGGTGGCGAACGCCATCATGAGCGAGGCCGCGCTTTCCTTCATCGGTCTGGGAATGCCCGTGACCCGGCCGTCCCTGGGCTCGCTCATCAAGATCGGCTTCGAGTACATCTTCAGCGGCACCTGGTGGATCACCCTGTTCCCAGGGATCGTACTGGTGCTCCTGATTCTGGCCATCAACCTTCTCGGAGACTGGCTCCGGGACTACTTGAACCCCAAGCTCTACAAGCACTGAGACCATGGCGAAGCTGCTGGAAGTCGAACACCTCACGGTCAAGTTCTCTCTGCGCGCCGGCGAGATCACGGCCGTGGACAATGTGAGCTTTCACCTGGAGAGCGGCGAGCGGCTCGGGATCGTGGGGGAGTCCGGGGCGGGGAAGTCGGTGACCGGGTTTGCACTGATCAACCTGATCAGCAAGCCCGGGTACATCGCCGGAGGTTCGATCCGGTTCCAGGGCCGGGAGCTCACCGGGCTCAGCGACGAGCAGATCCGCCGGATTCGAGGCAACGACATCAGCATGGTCTTTCAGGACCCCATGATGACCCTCAACCCGGTGCTCACCATCGGCACGCAGATGGTGGAAACCCTTCAGGCTCACCGCCGGATCTCCACGGCGGAGGCCGAGAAGACCGCTGTGGAGTCCCTGCGCCGGGTGCAGATTCCGTCTCCGGACCGCAGGCTACGGCAGTACCCGCACGAGCTCTCCGGGGGAATGCGCCAGCGGGTGGTCATTGCCATCGCCCTGCTCTGCTCACCGAGCCTGATCATTGCCGATGAGCCGTCCACCGCACTGGACGTCACCATCCAGGCCGAGATCATGGAGCTGCTGCGGGAGCTCTGCCTCCATGAGCACATGGGACTCATCCTGATCACCCACGACCTGGCCGTGGTGAGCCAGGTGACCCAGAGAATCGCGGTCATGTATGCCGGGCGCATCGTAGAGGTGGGCGATACGCAGCAGATCATCAGCCGGCCGCGACATCCTTACACGCAGGGCCTTCTGGCCGCACTGCCCCAGGAGAAGCCCCGCAAGGAACGGCTCGATCAGATCCCGGGCGTCATGCCCACCCTAATGAACATACCACCCGGGTGCGCATTCAGCGATCGATGCCCCCGGGCCCAGGAAATCTGTCGGCGGGAACGGCCCCGTGCGGAGTTCAAGAAGCACGGAAACCGGGTGGCCTGTCATTTTGTGGATTAGGAAATGAACCCTTCCGCCCTGCTGAGCATTCGAGACGTGGACAAGCACTTCGACATCTCCGGAGGGCTGCTGGAGCAGCTCTACTGGGAGAACGGGAGGCTCGGCCGAAGGCGGACCGTGGTTCGCGCCGTGAACCACGTGAGCTTCGACATTCAGGAGGGGGAGACCCTGAGTGTGGTGGGCGAGTCCGGATGCGGCAAGTCCACGCTGGCGCGTACCGTGATCGGGCTCTACCCCCCGGAGCAGGGCGAGATCTACTATCGCGGCGAGCGAATCGATCACCTCACGCCGAAGCGTATGCTCCCGTATCGCACCAGGATGCAGATGGTCTTTCAGGACCCTTATGCCTCGCTCAATCCCCGCATGCGGATTCGAGAGATCCTCGAGGAGCCCGTGCGCTTTCACGAGCAGCTCGCTTCAGGCCAGGTCAAGGAAAGAGTCGCCCGGGTCATGGAGCAGGTGGGGGTGGATCCGTCGTGGGGTGACCGCTATCCCCATGAGTTCTCCGGAGGGCAGCGGCAGCGTATCAGCGTGGCCCGCGCCCTGGTAGTGAACCCGGAGTTCATCATCGCCGACGAGCCCATTTCGGCCCTCGACGTCTCCATTCAGGCCCAGATCCTGAACCTCCTCATGGACGCCCAGGAGGAACTGGGGCTCACCTACATGTTCATCAGCCACGATCTTTCCGTGGTGGAGCACATTTCCACGCGAGTGGCCGTGATGTACCTGGGCACGGTCTGCGAACTGGCCGCCGTGGATCAGCTCTTCGATCACCCCAAGCACCCTTACACGCGCGCCCTGCTCTCGGCCATTCCCCGTCTGGGGGAGAGCGGAAGCAAGCACATCCGGATCGAGGGCGATGTACCCACGCCGATCGAGCTTCCTTCAGGCTGCGTCTTTCACGGGCGTTGTCCCTGGGTGGAGGAACGCTGCCGGACCGAAGACCCCTCGCTTCGGGAGCTCGAGTCCGGGGCGTTCGTGGCTTGCCATGCCGTAGAAGAGGGAAGGCTTTAATCAACGCACCTCAGATTCTGGCAAGGAAGCCTCGGCGTGCACAGCGTCTGGAGGCCGATGAGAGCGTTTCAATCCGTGAAGCCAAACCCAACGATCTCCACAGAGTACGAAACCAAAGCCGAACTGGAACGTCTGACCGGAGCACTCCGCATCGCGGCCGGGGCCGGTCTGATCAGCTTTTCCGCGGTCTTCGTGAACATTACGCACACGGAGCCCACGGTCACGGCGTTCTACCGGATGCTTTTCGGTGGGGCGATCCTCGTGTTTCTGACCCGCTGGAAGAACGAGTGCCTCATTCAGGGGGCAAGGCAGTTCGTGGCAACAGCGCTGGGCGGCTTTTCCCTTGCCCTGGATCTGGCCGTCTGGCACCGGAGCATTCTATTCGTAGGGCCGGGGCTCGCCACCCTGCTCGCCAACTTCCAGGTCTTTTTCATGGCAGCCGTGGGTGTGCTCGTTTTACGGGAACGCCTGAACTGGCGGATCGTCGTGGCCATTCCCCTGGCTGTTTTGGGACTCTATCTTATCGTGGGGCTTTACTGGGAGGGCTTTTCAGCGGATTACCAACGGGGCGTGGTGCTCGGGCTCATCGCTGCACTCTGCTACACCGGGTACCTCGTTTTCCTTCGCATGGCCCAGCGCACTTCTTCCACCTTTTCCACGATCACGCTGGCCACGCTCTCCACGGGGTTCTTCCTTGGCCTCATTGCCGGGATCACCGGGGAGTCATTTGCGATTCCGGACCTTCAAAGCGGGGTGGTGCTCGTCGCCTACGGTGTAGTCTGCCAGGTCCTGGGATGGCTGCTCATCACCTCCGGGATCGGCCGCGTCCGGAACTCCAGCGTGGGCCTGATCCTCCTGCTCCAGCCTGTTCTCGCGTTCGTTTGGGACGTGCTCTTCTTTGCCCGCCCCATCACCATCGTGGAGTGCGCAGGGGCGCTCATGGCGCTCTTTGCCATCTACCTGGGCACGGTGAGCCGTTCTACGGTCCGTTGAAAGGGCCCGGCCCGCACATTCCTCAAACAGGATTCAGGTGGAAATCGTGAGGCAGAAACCTGTAGAGATGGATCCGGAGGGAACGCAGTTTGGCTTTCAAGCCTCTTATTCCCCATGCGTCTGAGAGATTTTTTCAAACATGTTCACCAAGCCGACACCCAGCGTGTAAATCTGTTCAATTTCCAGGTTGTCCTCGGCTTTGGCGTCAAAGAACAAGTTCAGAGAGGCCTCCAAGTCCCCGTCGCTTTTCCAGTAACAGATGAGGATGGGCAGCTTGGGCAGGGGATGGATCACCACGGCGATATCGGATTGAAAGGCGTCGTCGGCAGGCTTTGCATTGAAGACATCTATCATATACTCAAAGAGGTTTGTGAATTGATCGATGACCTTTTTGAGGGCTTTTTCACAGCGGTGATAAAAAAAGCGTCCCCATGCCGGACCCCCCTTCAACTCCCGGAAGGGGACCCAGTCCCCCGTTGGTGTGGTACCGGAGGCCTTGAGGACGTAGTTGAGGATGGGGCCGGTCACCCAGGGGATGATATGACATTCGGATTTGATCTCGCCGTTGGGATCAACCAGGAAGTCCTTTCCCAGACAACGGATCACCAGGCAATCTCCAGATATCGCGGCCCCCAGCAATTCGGCCCGTTCGAGCATGTCCAACTCCCGAATCTTCTGTTTTAAGGCCTCCTCAGCCTTCTGTTGTTCGATCTGGGCAGCCGATACTTCCATGGCCGGGCTCTGATACTGGTCGATGACTTGGGCGTCCAGGTGGGGACAGGCATCCAACCCCTTTTCGCCCTTGATCACGGCCACGGCAAAGGCCATACAGGTCGGTTGGCCGCAATCCCGGCAGTTGGTTTTCGGCAGCAGTTTGATGACATCCATCGAGCTTTTCAACGGTTTCATGACGGGCTCCTACCCTTTCTGAACTAGGAACGTTGAGGGATTCACTTTTCGTATCAAATGGCTCCTTTGCTCGTCGTGGAGATCTTATGGTGTGTTTTTCAAGGCCTTGGCCAAAAAGGCGCTGGTCATGGCCAGGGATTCCGGGTCCAGGTAGTGCTCTGCGTGTTTCTGGAAGAGGACAGTGCACTTGGCAGGGAATTCTTCGTCGCCATCATTAAAAAGCAACAGGAGAGAGATACGGGGGAGCGCCTTGAATTGCATGGACAAATCATAGGGCGTTTCCATGGGAGTGGGCAACCCGGCCAGTCCTTCGCACGCCTTCCTGAGTGGACCGAGCCGGCCTGAGAAATGTTTTTCAACGGCCTTTTCGGTATCACTGGAAAAGTAGTTCACATTGGTAAAATGGGAGATCTTTTTAAAATCCTTAAAAGAGACCCATTCGGAATCATGATACGCTTGATCCGGGCAGCGAAGAACGTATTGGGAAAGAACGACGGAAACAGCATAGTCCGCTCTGCTGCCAGAGGCGTCCAGTCTGTTGCCGGAGGCATCCAGGATGCCCTCTTTGGAGGCATAGTAGTTTTTATTGAAAAAAGGGATAAGGAGCCTTTCGGAATGCATCTCCGCGCCAAGCCTGTCTTTTATGGATTCGAAATCCACGTGCGCCAGTTTTTCACGGTATCTCTGATCGTTTTTTTCAAAGATGTTTGATGCGTCGTTCATTTTGATGAGAGCTCCTTTTGAAAATGGGCGTTCAATCCTGCACATAAAAAAGACCACGACGATCAAACCCTTCTGGGTTTACGACCTTCGTGGTCTTCTGCTCGGATTCACGCCGACCTTCTTGTCAGACCCGGTTATGATGGATCAAAAGGAACTCGGCGTCTTCAAGGATATCAAAGTGGTGCTCGTGAAGGGCCTTGAATCGCAAGGCCATGCCCGGCCTCAATTCGTGAGGCTGCCCGCCGACAGTCAGTCTGACCCTCCCTGTAAGCACCAGGCAGATCTCGGCCGTGTTCTCGTGACGCCTGGGATCCGATTCCTTTTGGACGCCGGAACCGGTCCGAATGTGGTATATTTCAAAGTCGGGAAACGCTATATGCGTCCCTTCAAGGGATTCCGTCTTGAAGTGTCTGGTGCTCGCCTCCTCACAGTGCGTCACTTCTGCAAGGCGTATCAACTCACTTGGTGAGAGTTGAAAAACTCGACTCAGGGCTTCAATCGTCTCTATGGTCGGGTTTGCGTCTCCCCCCTCGATTTTTGACACCGTGGCCCGCGTCAGGGTCGCTTTTTGGGCCAGTTCCTCGGCCGTCATTCCCCACTTCTTGCGGAGATTCTTAATAACGGAAAAATCGAAGTTGCTCATATGGAAAAAAATTTTGAGTCACAACAGAAGAAATGTCAACTAAAAAAGGCATTTTGTTAATTATAAATTAATTTTGTCCGGAACGGGTCTGATCCGATGAAACCTGGCTGGGAGATCTCGTGCACTGAACTTGGTTTGTAGAAGGGCACTATTTACAATAGATGTG
>JASFQI010000010.1:0-32264 GCA_050115555.1 Desulfobacteraceae bacterium | reverse complement strand
AGTTCAGCACCATCAACGGACCTGTCGCCTTCTCTGGGACGGAGAACAAAGTCACACCCAGCATGATCCTGCAGTATCAGAAGGGAGACCTGGAGATCATCTGGCCCAAGGAGACGGCTACGGCCGAGCCTGTGTATCCAAAACCTGCCTGGCCGGAACAGAAGTAGCCGACGAGCGTTTGCGGCCGGCTGAGTCCGGATCCCCATTCGGAAGCGTCTCACCGGCCTTACCGTGGAATACACCACGCAGGTTTCTCACCGTGATGAACGCAAAGCCCTCATCATGGTGGACCGGGCATGCGGGATGACAGCCATCCCCGCGCCGAGGGGCCTTTCACCTCCCGGGCCTTTGGCACTGCCTGCCCCGGAGAGCGGGAGAAGCCCTCTGGAGACACGCATGGAGTGGAGCCAAATCCTGCAGGTCCTTTCCTCCGGCATCCTCATCGGGGGCATCTATGCGTTGATTGCCGTGGGTCTCAACCTGATCTACGGGACCATGCGGCTTCTCAACATCGCCCACGGCGAGTTGATCATGATCGGGGCCTATGCGACGTACTGGCTCTTCACCTTGTGTGGTCTGAGTCCTCTTGTTTCCATGTTCCTGGTACTCGGCCTGAACGGCCTTCTGGGCGTTTTCGTCTGCCGTATTATTTTTCTTCCCATCATTCGAACCACAAAATCCATGGAGGTCCTCGAATCCAACAGCCTCCTCATCTTTTTCGCATTATCCATCATTTTCACCAACACGGCCTCGCTCCTGTGGACCGCGGACATCCGGAGTTACACCTACCTAACCCAAGTGATTGTTGTCGGTGGCGTGCCGCTTATGGTGAATCGCCTCCTGGCTCTGGGAGTTTCTCTCGCGGTGTGCGCCTTCTGCATCCTGTTTCTACACAAAACCATGCTCGGAAAGGCCATTCGAGCACTCATTCAGGAACGGGAAGCGGCTCAGCTCGTAGGCATACCGACGAATGCGATCTATTTCATCAGCTTCGGAATCGCTTTTGCTATGGCCGGGCTGGCCGGCAGCCTTCTGAGCATGTTTTATGAAATCACCCCTTTCATGGGTCTGCCATACACCATCGTCGCTTTTATCGTCATTGTGCTCGGTGGACTGGGGAACGTCTTGGGAAGTCTTCTAGGCGGATTTCTTTTGGGCATCTTCGAGACCGTCGGAGTGAGCGTCACCTCTCCGGGTCTTCGCCCGATCCTGAGCTACTCCCTTTTCATCCTGGTGATTCTATGGCGGCCGGAGGGTCTCTTCACTCGAAAGCAAAGGGTCTGATTCATGGGAGCAAAGGTCCTGACCTCCATAGCTCTTCTTGCCGGTTCGATCCTCCTGGCGCTGGCTCCAATGGTGAGTTCGGATTACGGAATATCCGTGCTCCTGGACCTTCTCATGTGGGTCTCCCTGACAGCGAGCTGGATTGTCCTCTCCGGGTTTGCGGGCTACTTCTCCCTTGCTCACTCCGCCTTCTATGGTCTCGGGGCCTACTTCATGGCCATGGTCTGGATGCAGATCCCCTATGTTCCTTGCATCATTCTGGCCGGCTGTCTCTCTGCGGGATTTGCTATGGCCATCGGGTTCCCCTTTCTGCGCGTCAGGGGACCCTACTTCGTCATCCTGACCCTCGGCCTGACGGAGATCACAAAGTACATCTTCATCAACCTGGAGATCAAATTCGGTGGGACGGTTGGACGCATTCTCATGGGGGCACCCAGCCTCCACACGATGTACTACTCCATGCTGATCGTCTGCATTGTTACACTGGCGACCGCCCAAATCGTGAAACACAGCCGGCTTGGAACGGCCCTGTTCGCCATCCGGGAGGACGAGGACGCGGCCGGGGCCATCGGGGTGAACGCCCCTTTTTCCAAATGGATCGCTTTCGGAATCAGCGCCTTCTTTCCCGGAATGGTGGGCGCCATCATGGCCCTTAGACGCTCGTACATCGATCCCTATACCGTTTTCGATCCGGTCGTCAGCTTCCTGGTCATCGTCATGGCTTTCCTTGGAGGCATCAGTAGCGTTCAAGGTGCCGTTGTAGGAGCGGTCTTGTTGACCCTCCTCTCAGAGCTTCTCTGGGCCCAGTACCCTTACTCCTACATGATCATCCTTGGGGTCATCATGGTGTTCATCGTCAAATTCATGCCCGAAGGTGTGGTCGTACCGGTCCAGGTTCTGCTGGCAGGAAAAAAGAAGGCTGCCCAATGCCCTTGTTAGCCGTAACGGGAATCTCCAAGCATTTCGGAGGGCTCTTGGCCCTGAACGAGATCAGCTTCTCCATGGAAAAGGGGGAGATTTTAGGCCTGATCGGGGCCAACGGCGCCGGCAAAACCACTCTGTTCAGTGTCCTCAGCGGATACTACAGTCCCGAGCGGGGAATCGTTGCGTTGAAAGGGGAGGACGTAACCGGAAAAAAGCCCTTCCAGATCTGCCGAAAGGGTATGGTGCGAACCTTTCAGGTAGTCAGACCCCTTCGGAACTTCACCGTGCTCGGCAATGTCATGGTGGGAGAGACGTTCGGCCGAGGCCGGCACAAAACCAGGAAGGAATGCCGCTCCCAGGCACGTGAAGTGCTCGGTCTGGTCGGGCTCTCGGGAAAGGAGAACGCTCTGGCGGGCCGTCTGGGGATCGCGGACCACAAGCGTCTCGAATTGGCCAAGGCCCTCTCCACGCAACCCGAGGTTCTCCTTCTCGATGAGGTACTGTCGGGCCTCACGCCTGCGGAGACCGAGGAGGCCATGGCCATCATCAGGAGAGCGCGCCAGGAAATGGGGCTGACGATTCTCATGGTAGAGCACGTCATGAAAGCGGTCATGGGTCTCTGCCAGCGGGTGATCGTCCTACACTACGGGCAGAAGATCGCCGAGGGCTCGCCGGAAGAGATCACCCGGGACAAGCGCGTGATCAAGGCGTATCTGGGGGATGACAGTGCAATCGAATAACGGGGAACATCAGGGTCCAATCCTCCTCGACGTGGCCGGCGTATCCGTGTTCTATGATGCGATTCAGGCCACATGGGACGTTTCCTTCCAGGTCCATGAACAGAGGATCACCGGGCTCCTGGGATCCAATGGGGCAGGGAAGACCGCACTCATGAAGGCCGTCTCCGGTCTGCTTCCCTATAGAGGCGGACCCATGCGATTTGGAGAGACGGTGATTGACACGCTGGCCCCCCACAAACGGGTGCAGCTGGGGATTTCCCTCGTTCCGGAGGGACGCAAGCTCTTTCCAAGACTCTCGGTCGAGGAAAACCTGGAAATCGGGGCCTTTAATAAGAGGGCCCGTAAGGAGATCAAACAGGGCATCGAGTGGTTTTATACGATGTTTCCGGCGCTTCTCCCCCGTAGAAGACAAACGGCGGGGTCCCTCTCCGGCGGCGAGCAGCAGATGCTGGCGATCGGAAGGGGGTTGATGTCCAGACCTTGCCTGCTGATGCTCGACGAGCCGTCCCTCGGTCTGGCCCCTTTGATGGTGACCCAGGTTTTCAAGATGGTCGAGTCCATCAACAGTGAGAAGATCAGCGTTCTTCTGGTGGAACAGAATGTCCGTCACACGCTCCGGCTGTCGCATATAGCGTATGTCCTTGAGAACGGCCATGTCACCCTGCAGGGAGTGGGAGAAGATCTGCTTCGGAGTGAGCATGTCCGTGATGCCTATCTTGGCCTCTGAGGGTTTAATCACGGATGTGCCGACGGCGCTGGAGGCCGTCCTCCGCTCGGGCGGAGTGTTTTCAGGATATCATTCGTACGAATAGGAGGTGATAGAAACAACAAGAATCGGTGTGGTCCCTTGGCAGGGTTTGAGATTGTAAACATTCGGAAAGGAGAAGCTCCATGAAAATGCGGATGAGTGCACGGGTCTTCGGTTTCATCGTGGCGATCACTCTGGTGGTGAGCGCGTCATGGGTGTGGGCGGGCGCTGTGAACTTCAAGGCCGTGGCGTTCCTGCCGGCAAACAATGCGAATGTCGCCGGTTTCAATGTATTTATGGACAAGATGAACGAGAAGTTCAAGGGGCAGGTCAGCATCGAACTCTTAGGGGGACCTGAGGTCACGCCGCCGTTTCAGCTTCACGAGGCCGTGAAAAACGGTGTCATCGACATGTGTGTCACCTCCTGCGGATACTACCCTTCTCTTCTCTGGGAAGCACAGAGCGCTATGTTCACCAACAGGGACTACCTGGAGGAGGTGGCCAAAACGGATTACTACAAGGTCATGCGGGACCTTCACAGGGAAAAGGGCCTGATCTGGCTAGGGCCCGGCACACTGAAAGACACCTTTCACCTCTACACCAACGTGGAACTCAAAGCCCCTGAAGACCTCTCCGGCAAGAAGATTCGGGTATTCCCTCCCTTTATTCCCTTGATGAAAGCCGTGGGCGCCGCCCCGATCAACCTTCCCATCGGGGACATCTACACGGCCATGGAGCGGGGGGCTATCGACGGTTTTGTCCAGTCCCCCCTCGGTTTTGTGACGGATTTCAGCTGGCACGAGGTGACCGACTATGTCCTCACCTATCCCCTTTACAAGGCGGTCGCCGTGATTCTGGTGAACCCGAAGAAGTGGAACCAGCTCTCCCCGGATCTTCAGAAGGCCATCATCGAGTATAAAGACACGGAGATCAACGAGGCCATTGCCGAGTACTACACCAACCTCCGTCAGGAGCGATGGGACCTCATGATCGAAAAGGGTGTGAAGCCGCTGGAGTTCTCTGCTGCGGACGGAGAGCGCTTTCTCGATACGGCCTATGATGCCGCGTGGGACCACATCATCTCGAAATCCCCGGAACTCGGCCCCAAGCTGAAAGAGATGCTCGTCAAATAGCTCAATAAAAAGGCCGCCTCCGCCTTGCGGGGGCGGCCTGTAGGTTGGAGACGATGGTGCAAGCCATGAAGACGTGTTTCAAAAGGTCAGGCCGTGCATTCGATGTTTTTCTGGGCTCTCTGGTATACGTGGCTTCTGCCGTACTGACATTCATCCTCCTTTCCGTTTGCTGGGATGTGCTGGCACGGACCATTGCGGGATCGCCGCTGCCCTGGGTGCTTGAGTTCACAGAGTATAGCCTGCTGTACGTGACCTTCCTCTGCTCGGCCTGGGTGCTGAAAAACGAGGGCCACGTCAACAGCGATCTGCTGCTGATCGCACTTGGAAAGACAAAGCGGGCCTTTCTCAACGGTGCGACCTCCATCATCGGTGCCGGCGTGTGCGCGATCATCGGCTATTTCAGTTTGATCGTGAGCCTGGAAAAACTGAGGGACGGAAGCTTTCAGCCGACGGCCATGGCCCCGCCCGATTTTCCGCTTTACGTCATCATACCCATCGGATTTTTCCTGCTCCTTGTCCAGTTCCTGAGAAAGGCTTACCGCCATTTTTCGGAGTGGAAAACGATGAGGTCCCCCTAGAATCAAGGTCGTCGGGAGTGCCCGGGTTCATCCGGATTTGAGCATTCATTCGAATTCCAACTGCCTGACGGCGTTTTGGAAGGGAGATGCATTTTGGAGTGGTGGCTGGTACTGCTGATCATTTTTGGAAGTCTGATCTGCCTCATGCTCACGGGCCTTCCTGTGGCGTTCTCCTTCCTCCTGATCAACCTGGTGGGTGTCTTTGTCCTTTGGGGGGGGGCGTCCGGCATCAACCAGCTCATTTTGAGCATCTTCGAGTCCGTCACCTTTTTTGCCCTGTTGCCCGTTCCCTTGTTCATCCTGATGGGAGAGATCCTTTTTCACTCGGGCATGGGGACCCGGATGCTTGACGCCCTGGACGCCTTCCTCGGAAAGCTCCCCGGAAGATTGAGCCTGGTGGCGGTCGCCGGTGGTGTCCTGATTGCGGTTCTGTGCGGCAACACCTGGGCCTCAACCGCCATGCTCGGTTCCATGCTGGTGCCTGAGATGAGGGAGCGGGGGTACAAGAAACCCATTGCCCTTGGACCCATCCTGGGCGGCGGGGCACTGGCCATCATCATCCCCCCAAGCGGTATGTCCGTGGTACTTGCCACACTCGCCGGGATTTCTGTGGGAGGACTGCTGATTGCGGGGCTCCTTCCTGGGATTCTCATGGCGTGCCTTTTTGTCGTCTACATCATCGGTCGATGCAAGCTTCAGCCCCAGATCGCTCCGGCTCACGGCCTTCAAAAACGGAGCTTTTCCGAGAGGGTGCTTCCTCTCATCAAACACGTCTTGCCGCTCGGGGTGATCGTATTCTCCGTCATCGGCCTGATGTTGCTCGGGTTTGCAACACCGTCGGAGTCGGCCGCATTCGGTGTGCTCTCGACCGTTGTTCTCGCCTGGATTTACGGGGGACTCTCCTGGGAGTCCGTCAAAAAAAGTTTTGCTGGGACCATGGCGACGACAACAATGATTCTGCTGATCTTCTGCGGTTCCACCGCCTTCAGCCAGCTCCTCTCTTTTTCAGGCGCCTCGAGGGGAATGGTCCAGTTCGCCGTGAACCTGCCCATCCCACCTCTCGCCCTGCTTGTTTGCATGATGCTCGTGGTCATGTTTCTAGGGATGTTCATGGATCAGATGAGCATTCTCATGATCACCCTCCCCATCTTTATGCCGGTCTGTAAGGGCATGGGGTGGGACCCCCTATGGTTCGGCCTCATGCTTTTGGTCAATATGTCCATCGCGAATCTGTCCCCGCCTTTTGGAATTGAACTGTTTGTCCTCAAAGGCGTTTCACCTAAAGACACCACCATGGGGGATATTTATCGAGCTGCGATTCCCTTTATTCTCATGGAAGCGATGGTGATCCTGGCGGTCATGATGGCGCCGCCGATTGCGACATGGCTACCAGGCTTGATGTAGAGAAAGATCGGGGGCCTTGCAGGCCCTTTCGGTTGGGTTACATATGGGCTGCAGATGGTATCAGATTGAAAACACTAATTTTTTAGGAGGAACGTTCCATGGGTAATGCAAAGTGGTATGACATGCGGGAGTTTTTGGATTTTCTGGAGAAGAAAAACGACCTCTTTCACGTCAAGGAAGAGGTGGATCCGACGTGGGAAATCAACGGCATCTCCAGAATCGGTCTCCAGGAGTTCGGCCCGGCCCTCCAGTTCGATCAAATCAAGGGGGCGGACCTTCCCATGGTCACGAACCTGCTTGGGGCAGACCGCCGCTTTCTCTGGGCAATGGGCATCGACGAGTGGAGCCAGTTCAATGAGGAATGGATCCGGCGTACCCAAAAGCCGGTCCCTCCCAAAATCATCGACTCCGGTCCATGCCAGGAGGAGGTCATTGAAGGGGATAATATCGATCTGAATCGGATCTGCAACACGGTTTGGCATCAGTATGATGGAGGTCCTTTTCCTGGCACCCTTGGGGTATCCGTGACGAAAGATCCGGACACCGGTCTGTTGAACGCTGGAATCTACAGAATGGGAACGCTTGGGAAAAACCTCCTGGGGTGGGGGGCGCCGGAGTACACCCATGGGCGGCAGCACTACATGAAGTATGAACGGCAGGGAAAACCCATGCCCATGGCCGTCATCACGGGATACGACCCCGTCGTGTTCACGGTTGCATGCACTAGGACCCCGCCGAATGTAGATGAATTCTACATCGCCGGCGGCTTGCGAGGTGAACCCCTGGAGATGGTCAAGTGCCAGAGCATCGACATCGAAGTCCCGGCCACGACGGAGGTCGTCTTCGAGGGGTTCGTACGACCGGAACACCGGCAAATTGAAGGGGGCTTCGGCGAGTATACGGGGTATTACGGCGAGGCCAGGAGCAACCCGGTCTTCGAGGTGACCAGAATTACCCACAGGAAGAACCCCATTTTTTTAGGCGCCCGGGAGCAATGGTACCCCTCCGACAGCGCCATTGTGGTGGGGAAAGCCTCTCAGGCGGAGGCCTACAGGACGCTTAAGCAGATCGTCCCCGGGATCCTCGACCTGCGATGTGATGTTACCTACGAGGCCATTGTGAAAATCGATAAGCTCTTCAAGGGACACCCGCAGCAGGTCATGGATGCCGTGTGGGGATCTACCTACGCGAGGTACAAGCATGTGATCGTTGTAGACAAGGATATCGATATCTGGGACTACAACCGCGTGCACTGGGCCCTTTCAACACGGGTCAAGGCCGATCGGGATGTGACGCTGACCTCCAGGCGTGCAGGGCAGTGGTTAGATCCCGCGATCCCCCTGAAGCCCAAAGGATGGCAGTCCGGGCTGGGGATCGACGCCACTCTCCCCTGGGAAGAGTACCGGTTTTACGGAGAGAAGCCGCCTCGCACCGTCGATGATCCGGAAATCGTTGACAAGGTTCGGGAGAAATGGGGGAACAAACTCCATTGGTCATGAGTGTTCCTTAAGGAAATCCTCGGGCCCTGGGACATAAATCGCTCGAGTGTTTCCCCATGCCTTTGGACGCAATGAAATGGACATCTACTCTATCACCTACGGCCCGCTTTTGTGGTTATCGTTTTTGGTGATGATCATTGGAATCGTGATAAGAATTCTGTTTTTTTTCTTTTCGATTCTGAGAAGCAGTGCCGGTAAAGACAACAAAATAAAATACGTACTGTCATGTTTAGGGCGCGCTCTTGTCCCCTATCACAGAGCTTTTCCCAATATGCCAGTTTTTATCATTGGGCGATACTTATTTCATGTTGTTTTATTTGCAGTACCAATAGCCTTGGGCGGTCATATTATCTTGTGGGAGGAATCTCGGTTTTCCTGGAGCTGGTCCGCGTTGCCCAGCGCTTGGGCAGACAGCTTAACAATAGCAATCTTACTGATGGGAGGCTTTTTCTTTGTTCGTAGAATTATAAAACACGACTTAAGACAAAAATCAAACATCAAAAATTATTTTCTCATTGTAATAACTCTTCTTCCTTTCATTACAGGATACATGTATGCCAACATGGAATTGAATTCAATCTCATTTTTGGAAAACTATATTGGAGAAATTCATGCCTTAAGCGGTGAATTATTTATTTTAATTATTCCATTTGTTTTTCTTGAAATTAAATTTAATCATAGATTATGTATCGGTTGCTCAGCATGCACTGTAGTATGCCCAACAAAAACCCTTACCTTCGAAGATATTACTGAGCAAAGAGTCTTTTACTATCAGCATTTTCAATGCATAAGTTGTGGCACATGCGTTCATTACTGCCCTGAATCCGCAGCTTTTTTAAAGCATGATATTAGTATTAAAAAAATGGTTCAGTTGTTTCGGAGATATGCTATTTTTTCGACACCATTATCTCAATGCAAAATTTGTGGCGTTCCATTTGCACCTCAAAACCAAATGGACAAACTGCACACTCTATTGAAGGACATACACGTCCTTTCTACTTGCCCTCGGTGTCGTGCTATTCGCGCAAATGCCTTGAATCCTCGCTTCCAACAATATGAGTACGGATATCGAGGTCTAGCTCCTATGTGTAGTGAAAGTTCACCACCTTCTCATCCAATGGAAAAGGATTCAAGACGTCGGGTTATTTGAGGATGTGTGCAATCCTCCAACAAAAAATGAATAATTTGAAGGATTTTCCAGCGCTTTTGTGCAAGGGGTAGATCGAGTCGTGTTTGACTTTCACGTGCGACTGGAAACCTCCCATTGATTAAGGATACACCGTTGTGGGCTCTGATCGAGAACCAAGCGAGATTACCGTGCGTTACCAATGCAGCACATGCAGCTATACCCTTGAGCAACCCGCAGGTGCGCCTCCACCTGCCTATTGTCCTAATTGCAAAATCCATCTCAGGATGGGAAGCATGGTTCCTCTCACGAAATTACCTAGGAAAACAGAGATGGTTGACGCCAATAATCGAAGGGGTGGATCATAGAAGAAAATCAATAATGGCAGGGCCATTTTAAAATTTCGAAAATCATCTATACCCCCTTTAATAGGTTAAATCATATGTAATTTTTAGAGAGCTTTTTATTCACCAACTCCATAGCAAAATGCTTTAGTATGCTGAGGAGGTAATAGGATGCACTAATTTTATTATGTTGGAACTCGGAAGGGATTTGCATTCCCAAATAGGATTTTAGGAAGTTTTCAATTTGGTAAAAGGTGATGTGTGAGGAATAACCGTCAATTCATCTATTTCGAGGGAGGGTCTCATGAAAACGATTATTGCTAAGTTTCGATTCTTTACGAGCTTTGTTCTGGCCATGGGCATCCTGTCTTTCACATTGACAGGAGCCTCCGCCGAACCCATCAAACTCACCTACGTTTCCTTTGTTCCTGTTGCCAGCAAATTCCACTTTCAACAGTTCAAAACGCATTTTATCGACAAAGTCAATGAGAAGGCAAAAGGAAAGCTGGAAATCGTCGTCAAGGGCGGACCGGAAACGATCAAACCCTATGACCTCGGAGTCAGTGTCCAGCGAGGGGTCATCGATATGGCCAACATCCCGACGTCTTTCTACGAGAGTTTGGTTCCTAGCGCCGACTCTACGAAGATCTCCGACTACTCGGCCACCGAAGAACGCGAGGTCGGCGTTTACGACATGCTCGAAAATATGTATAAAGAAGCGGGTTTCCACTACCTGGGACGGGCAGAAGCGGTGGACTCGGGCTTCTTCTTTCTTTTCATTAATAAACCCACCAAAAAGAAAGAGGATTTCAAAGGAACCAAAATGGGCGGAAGCACGGCCTTTCACGGGTTCTATCGAAACCTCGGTGCCAGCGTGAGCACAGTGCCACTTCCAGAATACCACTCTGCCATGGAAAGAGGGATCGTGGATGGGATCATCACCTCTCTTTCCGTCGGTATGCAGTTCGGATTACATGAGGTGAGCAAGGTAATCGTGAGCCCGGGCGTGTATCGGTCCAATGTGGCGAGCGTCATGAATCAGAAATCATGGGATGCCTTGCCCAAAGATCTGCAATCGCTTATGACGGAATGCATGATCGAATTCGAAAAATACTTTATGGAGTATGAGCGTGGGTTCAAAAAATCCGCGCTGGAAAAGGCGGAAGCCTCTGGAGTGAATGTCATTCGTCTAGAAAAGGACGTGGCGGATTGGTATATTAAAACCGCGGAAGAAAGCGCCTGGGCCTATGAAAAAGAACGGTTCCCCGCGGAATTGATCGATAAGCTCAAAGCAAAGCTAACCAAGTAGTCCGGCAAGAGCGGTTCATTCGTTTCAGATCAAGGCGAATCGAGGCGGCTCAGCGCCGTCTCGATTCGCCGTGTTCGCCCCGTGCCACTGAGCGGGGCATTGGAGAGGGTGGGCGATGTCCCTCAAACAACTTTCCGCATTTTTCGACAAAGTCCTTCTATTTTTTACGATACTTGCGGGTATTCTCTTGATTTGCCTCATGTTAATGGTCAGCATGGAAGTGATTTTGCGCTATTTTTTTGGGAAACCAACGAGTTGGGTGGTGGAGATATCTGAATATATCTTGCTCTATATCCCTTTTCTTGTCGGCGCATGGGTTCTAAGGGAAGAAGGACATGTGAAAATGGATATGATTCTTGCACAATTTAACAAAAAGAATCGGGCTCTAATCATAGCTATAACGTCCTATTTCAGCGCAATGATCTGTGGAATCCTCACTATTTTTGGAATTAAGACGACAATATATTTCTATAGTGTCGGATATAAAACGCCTACCGTCTTGAAATTACCAAAATTTGCGTTGATATCTATCATTTTTTTTGGCATGTTTTTGTTGTTCATCCAGCTTCTGAGAAGGGGCTACACGCATATCAAGGTATGGAAAACGTTCCGCAATGCTTCCTAAGGGAAAAACGATCACCACATTCATGCCTAGCGGTTGGAGGGCTCGTCCTTGGAATGGCCACTGATCCTGCTTCTCGTATTCGGCGGACTTGTCGTATTGATGCTCACAGGAATGCCCATCGCTTTCTGTTTTATGCTGATCAATATTGTGGGAATGTACATCTTTTTCGGGATGCTCGGACTGGAGCAGCTCATCTCCTCGATGTACAGCAGCCTGAATACGTTCGTCCTTTTGCCCATTCCTTTGTTCATTCTCATGGGCGAAATCATGTTTCATTCCGGAATCGCCCCAGTGTTGATCGAAACCATAGACAAATGGCTCGGGCGCATTCCGGGAAGGCTGAGCATGCTTTCCGTTGCCGTGGGGACGATCCTGTCTACGTTGACCGGAACCAGCCTGGCCAGTGTCGCCATCCTCGGATCGGTGCTGGTCCCGGAGATGGAAAAACACGGCTATAAGAAATCCATGAGCCTGGGTCCCATTCTTGGCAGCGGGGGGCTTGCCATGATGATCCCGCCGAGTGCCCTTGCTGTCCTGTGCGGGGCCATTGCCGAGCTTTCCATCGGCCGAATTCTGATGGCCATTATCCTACCCGGCCTGCTCATGGCGTTTAATTACGCTGCATATATTATCATTCGATGTTTACTGCAACCCTCTATTGCTCCTGTTTATGAGGTTGAACGTGTTCCTCTCAAGGATAAAATAAACTCGACCGTCAAGTATGTTCTCCCTCAAGGGATCATCGTATTTTTGGTGGTGGGTGTCATTTTTCTGGGGATCGCAACACCTTCGGAAGCCGCTGCGACTGGATGCCTCGGAACCTTTGTCCTGGCCATCTGCTATGGAAGGTTGAACTGGGACGTGGTGAAGAAGGCCGTGCTCGGGACCTTGAATGTCACGGGGATGATTTTCCTGATCATGTGTGGGGCCACGGCGTTCAGCCAGATCCTCTCCTTCAGCGGGGCCACGACAGGAATCACGAACCTGGCCACTCAGCTTGCCGTGCACCCTATCGTCATCATTATCCTCATGCAGATTATCATTCTGTTTCTAGGCGGGTTGCTGGATGTGGTGTCCATCATGATGATCACCCTTCCGATCTTCGTTCCCGTGGTGGTCTCACTCGGATACGATCCCATCTGGTTCGCCGTGCTTTTCCTGCTCAACATCGAGATGGCCGGGACGTCTCCGCCTTTCGGACTGAGCCTGTTCGTGATGAAGGGAGTGGCTCCGAAGGACACCTCTATGGCCGACATTTACTGGGCTGCCCTTCCCTTTATCGCGCTGGATCTCATCGCGATGGCCGTGATCATGATCTTCCCGAAAATCGCCCTGTGGCTTCCCGCCATAATGGATTGATGGCTTATGCGGCTGCATTGGGCCCTGTTCTGACGGCTCGCACCATATTCGAAGCCTCGACAACGGGCGGATGTGTCCCCGCGGTTTAAGTGTGCCTTGCGGGCGGCACGCCATGCCGTTCGCAAATCGCCGGCTGCGTGAGGGGATTTTCCACGGGAGTTCATTACGCATGAGGTGCTTGTTAAAAAAGAAGATTTTGTTGTAACGACCTTGCAGTAACCTTTCACTCATGGGGAGGAATCCGATGGAGAAGGTAGTCAGGACCATCTGTCAGTCATGTCATTGTGAATGCGGTGTGGTGGTCAAGGTCAAAGACGGGGACATTGTGGACATCAAGGGAGACCCCAACCATCCCTTGAACCGGGGGTTCATCTGCCCAAAGGGGAAGGCGCAGCCCGAGCTCGTCCATCATCCCGACCGCCTGAGGTTCCCGTTACGGCGGGCCGGGGAGAGCGGAAGCGGCCGGTGGGAGCAGGTATCTTGGGATGAAGCCCTGGACGGCATCGCAGAGAAACTGACGCAGGTGAAAGACACGTACGGTCCTGAAAGTATTGCGGCGATTCACGGGACTGGACCCAGGGCCTCCCTGGTATGCACGCTCGTGCCGTTTGCGCTCGGAAGTCCGAACCGGATCAGCGTGGACCTTCACATCTGTTTTGCCCCTTCCCTTCTTGCGGAAGCGGTCACCGTGGGCCATTCCATCATGCTGGAGGTGGGGCCGGATTATCGGGCGTCCGAATGCATCATGCTGTGGGGTGCCAACCCGGTAAACTCCCATCCTCCACGAGGAAAGGATGTCCTTGATGCGAAGAAACGGGGAGCAAAGCTCATTGTCGTCGATCCGCGCAAGACCCTCCTTGCCGAGAAGGCGGATCTCTGGCTGCCCCTCCGACCCGGGACCGCCGATGCCCTTGCTCTGGGCATCATCCATACTATCATTGAAGAAGAGCTGTACGACAAGGCATTCGTCGATGCCTACTGTGTAGGGTTCAACCGGCTCAAGGAGCACGTGAGAGAGTTTACGCTGGAGAGGGTCGCAGACATCACCTGGCTACCCGCGGAATTGATTCGAGATGCCGCCGTGATGTATGCCACAACCAAACCGGCTGCCCTTCATCACCGGATCGGCGTCGAGCAGGACACCAACTCGGCCCAGACGGACCGTGCGCTGGTCATCCTGCTCTCCATCACGGGCAACATCGACGTCCCGGGGGGAAACCTGTTGCCCATGCACATGGAGGGCAACATCCCCACCATTGCCCTCGCCGGTGCCGGACCCTGGTGCCAGCCGTCTCTCGACGTCATACAAAAGAGAATCGGGATCGAGCAGTACCCGCTAATCGCCGGACCGGATGCACCGCTGCCTTTCGTGCCTTCCCCTGTGGCTGTAGACGCCATGCTCTCCGGCGAGCCTTACCCGTTGAAAGCCCTCTACTGCGCCGGAGGCAATCCGCTTATCAATGTACAAAACAGTAAAAAGGTATTAAAGGCACTGCTGAACCTCGACCTCAGCGTCGTGGTCGACTACTTCATGACCCCTACGGCTGAGTTTGCCGATTATGTGCTGCCGACTACGAGTTGGCTTGAAAGGGACGATCTCTGCGATCTATCCTACTCAGGATGTATCAGTGTTAGACAGAAGGTCCTGGAGCCGCCGGATGAGTGCTGGGACGACCTGAAGATTGTCATCGAGCTCATGAAAAGGATCCCCTGGTCCGACAAAAAGATCGTCCCCTGGAACTCCGTGCGGGAATGCTATAACTGGATGCTCGAAGGAATGGGGCTCAACTTCGAAGATGCGAGAGAAAAAGAGTATCTAACCATTGAGCACGAATATCGAAAATTTGAAAAAAGCGGTTTTGAGACCCCCTCTGGAAAGGTGGAGCTGTACTCCAGCATCTTTGAAAAACACGGATACGATCCATTGCCCGGGTACAAGGAACCGCCGGAAAGCCCGTTAACTGCACCCCAAGCCATGAAGGACTATCCTCTCATTCTGACCACGGGAGGGCGATCCATTGCGTTTATGTGTTCGGAAGGCAGGCAAATCGAGGGGCTGCGAAAGCTGACTCCCGACCCCGAGGTCGATATCCACCCGGACACAGCAAAGGAGATGGGGATCCAGCAGGGAGACTGGGTATGGATCGAGACGCCGCAAGTCAAAGGGGAACGCGTGAGGTTCAAGGCCAATTTAACGCCAAGGATCGATCCCAAGTTCGCCCACGCCGCCTACGGCTGGTGGTTCCCGGAAAAGCCGGGCCCTGAGCACGGCTGTTTCGACTCGAACATCAATGTCGTTTTGACAGGCGATCCTCCGAGGGACGAAATATGCGCATCCGTGCCTACGAGAGCCACACTCTGCAGAATATACAAGTAATTCGAATGATCATGGAGGCAAGTAGGCCTTTGAAGCGAGCCGAAGCTGCGGCTACCCCAGAAGGGGCATCAGCGACCGATCGAGCGTCTTCACGGTCTCGGCCATGTACCGGGCGCACATGTCGTGTCGCCGGCTTCGGTGCTCCGGGTCCCGAAGCTGATCCCCGGCCTCCCCGGCCCCTCGAATCCAGCCTCGAACGGATTTCGGCAGGCTGACCGGGAGATCCACCCGGTTCATGATGGCCCATGCCAGAGTCCAGGCCCGGGCCACGTTGGACAAATCGTACCCACCGCCGCCCAAGGCCAGCCAGGGTTTCCCCAGGTCGCGAAGGTAGGTCACCACCCGGCAGAAGCCGTTCGTGGTAAACTCCAGGTTGGCCAGGGGGTCATCCACGAAGGTGTCCACGCCGAGCTGCGAGACGATCACGTCCGGGTTGAACGCCGCCATCAGCCGGGGCACCACGGCCTCGAATCCGCTCCAGAACACCGCATCGTCCGTACCGGGAAGCATGGGCACATTCGCAGCCGTGCCTTTGCCCGCTTCGCGCCCGATCTCCGTCACCCGCCCGCACCCCGGAAACAAGGTCCGCCCGTCCTGGTGAAACGAAACCGTCATCACGCGGGGATCCTCGTAAAATGCCCACTGGACACCGTCCCCGTGATGCGCGTCGATGTCCAGGTAAAGCACGCGCGCGTGGGTTTCCAGGATATGGCGAATTGCAATCACCGGGTCGTTCACATAGCAGAACCCGGAGGCGCGGTAGGCTCCGGCGTGGTGCAGGCCGCCGGCGATGTTGAACGCGATCTCCACCTCCCCCTCGGCCACCAGCCGGGCACTCTGAAGGGACGCCCCGGTGGCCAGGCAGGACCACTCCCACAGACCGTCGAACATGGGGTTGTCCCCCGGGCCCAGGCCGTGTGTGTAGTAGCCGGAGAGCTCCCCCCGGCTGGCACGCTTCAGGGCATTGATGTAGGCTGCGGTGTGAAATCCCAGGATGGCCGCCTCCGGGGCGCTCTCGACCTCGATGATCCGAACGCCCGGCAGGTCCAGGAGACCGTAAACCCGGCAAAGATCATGCATCATGCGAAGGCGTTCGATGCGCAGGGGATGCGCAGACCCGTAGTCGTAGTTGAAGTACTTCTCGGTGTAGGCAAAGGCCGTTCGCATCCTATATCGATCCTTGCCAGGGAACCCCTCCTGCATGGAAACGGACCCTGAATGGCCATGTGGTTCTTAGCGGGGCGTCCGGAAGGCCAGGCCCCGCCCTGGGCGGTGGAGGGATATGTCTCCCGGGTTTGAGTGGCATTCTAGAGCGCCGGGCCGCACGGTGTCAATCCCGGCCATCCCGGCCATCCCGGCCGGGCCCGAATCCCTGGGGTTTTCGGTCGGGCTCTTCGCAAAATCCATAGTCGTTGGTCCTGCAAAAATCCACTCAACCGTCTTTGAATACGTCGCAATCCTTTAGAATTGCATGATGCAAATCACCTGGCTCCGGGCTTATCACGGCTTCTGCAATTTTGACGTGACGTTCTCTCGCAGTTGTTGTATAGAAAAAAAAGGGCACTCCCGGAGTGCTCACATCTTTCCAGGAGGTTGAACCACGGCGTTCCATGTCTTTCTCGACCCGGCTTATTGTGAATCCATTGAGAGAACCGCATCTCCCCGCGGTCCATCCTGTCCTGGAAATTCCTCCGGAAATCGAAACCCATGTCGGACCCATCACAGAAAGCCGATGAAGGGGACGAACCCCTGCACGCATCTCATCTTCCCGGCCGTGCAAAAACCTCTTCACAAAAGGGCACGTCCCTCAGCGGAGTGGTTCTCGCAGGCGGCCGAAGCCGGCGTTACGGAAAAAACAAGGCCCTGGTCACACTGGAAGGCGTCTCGCTGATCGAGCGTGTCTGCCGTGTCCTGAAGCTCGTGGCAGACCCCGTTATTTTGAGCACCAACGACCCCGAGCTGTTCCAGTTCCTGGGCCTTCCCACGGTCCGGGATATCATTCCCGGCCTGGGCCCCTTGAGCGGCATCCACGCAGGGCTAAGTGTCATGCCCGGCGAAGCCGCCCTTTTCGTAGCCTGCGACATGCCCAATCTGAACGCCGAACTGATCCGGTTCATGGCCGCTTCCCGGAAGGATGCGGACGCCGTGGTCCCTCGTGTTGCCGGCCTCCCCGAACCCCTTCACGCCATTTACGGAAAAACCTGCCTTGGCCCGGTCTCCCGTGCCATAAAAAACGGGGAGCATCGAATCGTCTCCTTTTTCCCGGATATTCGAATAAAATACATCGAAGAAAACCAGATCCGCCGCTTTGATCCGAATCTGGACGTCTTCGCCAACATCAACCGGCCCGAAGAACTACAGCTTGCCGAATTGCGAGCAAGCCTGGACCCGGGAGACACGCCCCGGGAGTAGTTCTTCGGGGCAAAGGCAGAGGATGCACCATGTTTGAGCTCTTAATGGCAGTCGGCTTCGCCGTCCTCATTTCCGGAGGCTGCTCCCTTTTCGAGGCGGTCCTCTACTCGGTGCCCATGCGCCACGTGGAGGCCCTAGCCCAAACCAATCGTTCCTCCGGAACCATTCTCAAGGAGCTTCGGCAAGACATCGAGCGGCCCATTACGGCGATCCTCTCCCTGAACACCATCGCGAATACGGCCGGTGCGGCCATTGCCGGCTCCACAGCCAGTGCGGTGTTCGGTCACGAGTGGATCGGCACCTTCTCCGCCTTTTTCACGATTTCCATTCTGGTGTTCTCCGAGGTCATTCCCAAAACCGCAGGTGTGGTCTATGCCCGCCGCCTGGCGCCGTTTGTCGCGCGCCCGCTTCAGGGGCTCACCCTCTTTATGACCCCCGCTATCTGGCTTTGCAGCCACATCACCCGCCTGATCTCGAGGAAGCGCTCCGTGGATACGGTCTCAGCGGACGAGCTCAAAATCATGACCCAACTCGGGTTTCAGTCAGGCAATATTCGACCCTATCAGAAGCGCGTCATCGAAAACATCCTCTCGCTGGAGCAGAAGGCGGTCAAGCAGATCATGACCCCTCGAACCGTGATCTTCTCCCTGAGCGAGCACCTCTCGGTCCGGGAGGCAAGCGACCGCGTCTCCCGCTGGGAGCACAGTCGGTTTCCCGTGTACGACCGCGACGTGGAGGACATCGTCGGGATCGTGCTCACCCGGGACCTCTTCATGGCCCTCTCCCAGGGACAGGAAGAAAAACGTCTGACGGATCTGATGCGGCCGGTGCGGTTCGTGGTGGACACCGCGCGACTGGACGACGTGCTGAGCCAGTTCATGGGCTCCAGACAAAAGATGTTCGTGGTCATTGATGAGTACGGCGGCATCTCCGGGTTGGTCAGCCTGGAAGACGTCTTGGAGGAAATCCTGGGCCGGGAGATCCTGGACGAGTTCGACGAGGTGGCGGACAAGCGGGAGCTTGCTCGAAAACAGAGAACTCAGCTGATCTCCACGCCTCCGGCACAATCGGCCTGAAGGGCTGGAAACGGCGATGATGAAAGAGCCATGCCGAACGCTTTGCTTTCCGGACGGGGAAAAGACCTGCTTTGCCTGCTGCCCCCCGATCCGGGCCGCCGGGTACGAGCACATCCAGTACAGGGAAATGATCCGGCGCATGCTTCGGGAAAACACGGCCGCCTTTCTGGCCCGCGAGAGGACCGTCGTTCCGATCACCGGATTCAGCTGCTGGGCTCTGGGCTATCTGGATTCGGACTGCCGTCTCGTGGGTTGCCTCCTCCACCCTGCGCGACATCACGGCATGGACCTGCGGTTCCGGGTCGATTTCGGAGAGAAGTGTCGCCGGGAGACCTGCCCGGAGGCCCATATCTTTGAACGGCTCGAGCCCGATGTCCAGGCCTTCTGGCTTCACCCGGCCGACGGTCTGGATACATTTTCCTACTCCAGCAGGAAGGAAAACCCCCTGTTCCACTACCTGAACTGGGGGCCGAAGGTTCTTCGGCTCGTGGCCCGCGCAGAGCCTGGCGCTGCGCACTCCCCTGCATCGCTTCTCGAGGCCTTTCCGTTCCTCGAAACCCCATGCTCTCCCCGGGCGTTCGCCTATCCACTTGCCCGCCTGGTGGAACGCCAAGGAGCGGACAGGATGCGGGACATACATTTCAAGGAAGCGTTCGAAAACTGGATCGACGAGCTGATTGCGGCATTGAACACTTCTGCCGCCGCCCGCCTGACGTCCCAGGCCCGGCCTGTTCACCGACTTCCGCAAGAGCGCACCTTCCTGGACTTCCTTCGCCTGGGCGCCGGCATTCCGAGAGCCACCCTCGAGGCCGCAGAGGCCCTTCACGTCCTGGTAGAGGCCGGGATCGACCGGTTCTGCCGAGATGATGGACTCGGCCGCTCCAGCCTGCCTGCAGGCAAGGGCGTTCCGGCACACCGATATCGGTCAAACTCCTGACTCCATGGTAGCGTCGGCTGGGGGCCTGTCTCGAAGCTCTTCTCCTCCCCGTGTCGATCAAAAACCTTTCTTGGAACAGGAAGACCTGCCTTTGAAACCATTAAGGAAATTCGTACTCTTACAGCGATAGGTGGCATCTCCCCGCAGCCCCTCTGAAAGCGGTTGAGGAATGTGTAAGCGAAGCATTTTCATAGATGCCAACCCTTGGAATGTACCTGGAAAAGGAGATCGACATGTCCGAAAACGTGGTCATCACCGTATCCTGCGGGACAAACAACCCGAATCGTGCCACGAGGGCCATCCACTTGGCCACAGTGGCCCACAAGGAGGGGAAGAACGTCACCCTGTTTCTCCTGGATGAGGCCGTTTATCTGGCCAAGGAGGGCCTTATCGACAACCTGCGGGCCGCCACCGGGGACGTTGCAGACGACCTCATGACGTACCTGCAGGCCCATGAGGTCCCCATTCTGGCCTGTACGCCCTGCGCCAATGCACGTCGGGTCAAAGAGGAAGATCTCATCGAGGGGGTACGCATGGCGAGCGCCGCCGAGCTCATTCACTTGGCCTGCGATGCCACGGTGATCAGCCTGTAGGCGTTCCGGATCATCGAATCTGCCGGGCCAAAGGCTCCTGAAGCAGCAGGGGAAGGGAGGAGAGCTCGATCTCAGAAATTCCGGATTCCATACGTTTGAGACCGAGATCCTCACTGTAGTGCGGGCTCAGGTGATATCTCCCCTTGAATCCGTTCATACGGTCCGAGAAGAACATCTCCTGCAGGCGACTCTGCAGGGAGCCTTCATCGCCTGTGGGGATCAGGATCGGTCCGATCATGCCGCGGCGTTCCGCCGCCTCCAGGGCGCGGGCCATGAGCTGGTTTGCCTCGCTCAAGGCGCGATCTCCCCGGGCGAGGGTTTCCTCTGCGAGGCTTTTCTCGTGACATTCCGCACACACCCCGATCATTCGCTGCCGGTCTTTATGAAACGGTTCTGTCGCGCTCCGGAAGCTGCCGAGGTCCAGGAGGCTCTTCCCCTGCACCGTCCACGCTCCGGTTTCGTCCTTAAAGCCCAGCGCTTTCAGGAGCGTTCGATCCGGTTCTCGCCCTTCTTGCGGATTGAGCCCCCAATACCCCCAGGAGGTTCGAAACAGGTGATCCCCTTCCGGCATGTGGCAGGTCTGACAGGTCGGATAAGATCTCGCCTCCGTTGTCTCTTTACGGCTCCTCTCCGATTGGAACCCGCCGTGAGGGGAGTCGATCACCATTTCCCACTGAGGCTGGCCCAAACCCTGGTGGCAGGCCTTGCACGTCTCAGGCTTTCGTGCCCTGTCCGGGTCGAACCGGTGCTCTCCGTGACAGGCCGTGCAAGGAGCCGCTTCCCAATCCCGCTGCGACGACTTGGGTTGCTCCTGTCCACGTTTCTCCCCGAACCCGATGGCGTGGCAGGGTCCGCACTCGGCGGCCCTGTCCTTCACCGGACGACCGTGGCCGAATTCTACAATTCGCATGACGTCCCACGCCTTGGCATGTCTCCCCTTTTCAAAGGGAGCGGACTGCGTCGCATGACACATGATGCAGCGATCCACAGTGACAGGACGAGCCAGATGGACATCCTCTTCGGAAAGGTGCCCGTCTCCGTGACAGACTGTGCAGGAAACCTCGCGCTTGCTGTGCCGGCTCGCCTCCCACTGCCTCACGGCTTCCGGAGTCGCAACACGATGGCAATCCACACATCCTTTCCTAACGGCGGGCTTGACGTCGGTCGGTCTTTTCTCATCGAGCCAACGGTTGTATCCCCCCTCCAGGGCGAAGACATTCTCGAGACCGAGATCCATGAGCTGCAGTGCCACCCTGGCACTGGTGCTTTCGCTGGGTCAGGCGCAGTACAGGACGAGGGTTTTTCCTTCGGGCAAATCGGCAGCCCACTGATCGACGGTCTGAGGGTCCCTGTATACCGCCCCCCGGATCTTTCGGGGCGACGCGATGTACTGCGCCCTGGGCCGGACATCGAGGATCAAAACGCCGCTTTCTTCGAGTCTCGCGGCGGTATCCGCCGTGCTGATCTTGGGGACGTCCCCCTCTCCCGCTTTAGGCACGCAGCCTGTCAGCAGGACGATGAGAAAAACCCACCCCGCGAGAAACGGCCCCCACCATCGACGAAATCTGGTATCCTTCATGTGTCGCCCCCTGGATGCCTTTGGGGAGGCCCCCATTTTACGTTTGCCATTGTAAAGCAAAATACTATGATTATTATGTAGAGGAATGCACAAACGAAACTCATCCTGAGAAAGGAGATCCCATGATGACCAGTAAAACAGCAGCGCTGACGCTGGCGGCCGCTCTCGTCTTTGTGGTAGGATGCGTGACCACTCCCCACACTTACATTGACAAGAAGAGGGTAATGCTGACCGTGCCCGGATGCTCCTGAGCGAACACCGCCGCAGAGGTCAGGTCTGCCATCATGAGCATAGACGGTGTCTTTTCCGTGCAAACCGATATTAATAGGCACACTGCCTGGGTTACATACGACGGAGCCATGACGTCCCTTGAGGAGATCCAAACCGTGCTTGCGAAAAACGGTTATCCAGTCCAAGGATACGAATTTATGAATACGGAGTGATCTTGCGCCGACTCGTAGCATCCCGGCGGCGCGCTGGAAACGAAGCGTGACCATGTGATGCGTCTCAAGCGTGCTCGCCATGACTCTGTGAGCCTTATCGTGTCCTGCCGAAGGCCGGACTAGAAACTCGCCCTCAAGAAAGGGAACCCTATGACGGCAAGGAAGAAGGCCATCATAATGCTGCTGGCGGTTCTCGTCCTCCTGGCCGGATGCGTGACCGAACCCCACACCTACATCGATAAAAAGCACGTGAAGCTGACCGTGCCCGGCTGCTCCTGAACGAATTCAGCGTCAGAGGTCAGGTCTGCCCTCATGCGCGTTGAAGGCGTCTTTTCCGTGCAAACGGATCCTACCGCACACTACGCATATGTCACTTACGACGGTGCCATGACCTCCCTGGAGGAGATCCAAAATGCGCTTTTCAAGCGAGGGTATCCTTCAGAAGGGTATGAATTCTTAAATTCGGAATGATTTTACCCCGCGTCGATGAGGCTCGAAAACGCGCCGGCTCTTTACGCCGTGACTCCCGCGTGCCTCTTCAACCTCTGAGCCAGGCCGTATTCCGCCGTTGGTGGGATCCGGCCTCTCCCTTTCCCTGCTTGATCGCACTCGGGTCGTCTACAGCCCTCGCCCCTTCGGCCATTTCGAAGCGAGGCGACCCGGGCGTGAGCCGGTCACTCTCAAGGCTTCTCTTTTTCCGGCCGGCTTCCGAGCGGGAACTTTTTGAAGCGCCCCCCGTAGAGAATGGGATCGCCCTTATACCCCAGGGCCCTGAAATCGATGTAGTCCGTGGCCCCAATGAGGTTGCCCACGTCGCGCCCCTTTTCCTTCATCCGTTCGAAGTCCGTGCCCCAGGAGGACAGCTTTTGAAACTCCACGTCCCTGCTGTCCTGGTGGCACCGGTCGCAGGTCTTCTCTCCGGTCAGCGAGGAGTGGCACTGGGCGCAGCCGAGCGCGTTTTCCGCCGGCATGACCTCGTGGGTCAGGCCCCAGTACATAACCGTGTCCACCCACTCGTACTCCCCGCTGTAGGAAAGGCCCGAGGCATGAATCCCGCCCCTGCCCTGTTCCAGGGTCATCCTTGAGCCCCTTTTCCTATTAAAAAAGTATACACTACTCATTTCTCCAATGGGGGAAATTTTTTCGCAGATGGATTTCTGGACAGGGAATATTCGGCGGGATATGATACAGCCTCATTCCACAGGAGGATGAAAAGCACTCCGCACATGAAGGATGCACACGCCGAGGAGAAATACCGCCGCCTTGTGGAAAGGCTTTCTTCCTTCGGATCCCTGATGGTGGCCTTTTCCGGTGGTGTGGACAGTGCCCTGCTTCTTGCGGCAGCTCAGGAGGCCCTGGGGAAGAGCGTAACGGCCGTCACTGCCTGTGGGCCGCTGTTCCCGCAACGAGAGATTCAAGAGGCAAACCAATTCTGCCGGGAACGGGGCATCGATTCGGTCTCCCTAAGCTTCGATCCCCTGAGCACGAATCCCTTTCGAATCAACGCTCCGGATCGCTGCTATCACTGCAAGAAGGGAATGTCCGCCTGTTTCCTGGACGCAGCCCGCCGGGCAGGCGCCCGGCAGGTAGCCCATGGGGCGAATGCGGACGACCCGGAAGATTACCGCCCGGGTCTCGAGGCCGCCCGCGAGGCCGGTCTGAAGGCGCCTCTCCTGGAAGAGGGCCTTGGAAAAGAAGAGATTCGCAGGCTGTCCAGGGACTTGGGTCTCTCGACCTGGAACCGGCCCAGCCGGGCCTGTCTGGCTTCACGGGTGCCCTACGGTTCACCCGTGACCGCTGAGAAACTGGACCGAATCCATCGGGCCGAGGTGTTCCTGGAGGGAATGGGCTTCTCTCAGGTGCGCGTGCGTCATCACGGCGAGGTCGCCTGCGTGGAAGTGTCGGCTGAGGAGATTCACCGGTTCGCACAGGAAGGACTTCGCCGAGCCCTTGTCATGCACCTGCGGGACATCGGCTTTGCGCACACGGCCCTGGATCTGGAGGGCTATGTGACGGGCAGCCTGAATCGGGGGATCGAAAAGCACACCCGGTGATGGCCTCGAGGAACCCCCAGGATCGGGATATCGTTTGCGCATTGCAACCTCGCGCACATGCGATACCCTGTGATCTTTCACCACAGAGGACACAGAAAGCACAGAGAAAAACCGTGGAAGGGGTGCCTTGCGTCTCCCTCTGTGTCCTCCGTGCTCTCTGTGGTCGCATACTGCTGTTATTCCACTCATTGAAGAACCATACGACGCACGGCAACAGGAACGATTCATGGAACCTACCATCGTATTGAAGGACGCCTTCAAGGGGACCACCCGGGACCAGGACAAGGTCATTCCGCCGGAGGAGACGGTCCGCCGATTTCGCGAACGGCTGGAGCACGTTGACCTGGACATCCTGCAGGACACCGTCCGGATCGACAACGGCCGCCTGGACATCCCTGTGTACTTCAGCCTGTGCGGAAGGGATGCGGAGGCTGTTGTCGGTGAGAAAAAGCAGATGGGCAAGGGCGGAACGCCGGCCCAGGCCGAGGCCAGTGCGGTCATGGAGCTCGTGGAGCGTTTCAGCCTCTTCAGCTTTGAAGCGGACCCGGAGCCCTTTCTTGTGGACACCTACCGGAACCTGGAGGAGCAGACGCTCGCGTTCGAAGCGATTGCCAAGTCCGTCCACGACGAATCCGAGGACCTGGACCGCGCCCGCGAAGCGTTCTCGAGCCTGCCCATGAGATGGTGCCGGGGGACGAATCTGACGCGCGGGAAGGATGTTCTCATCCCCTTTGACTGGTTTTTCACCATCAACGAGTTCAACGGGTCCTCGGCGGGAAACGACACAGAGGAAGCCCTTCTCCAGGGGATCTGCGAGGTGGTGGAGCGGCATACCTCGTCCATCATCAGCCGCGAGAGCCTTCGCACCGCCGCGATCCGGCTCGACTCGGCGACCGACGAGGTCGCACTGGACATGATCGGGAAGTACCGCAGGGTCGGTGTACAGCTCTACCCCACGGACTTTTCCCTGGACACGGGGATCCCCGGCATCGGCGTGCTGGCGTACGATCCTTCCACCTTTCCAAACCAGAGCGAAATCGTCTGGACCGCGGGGACCACCCCATCGCCTCAAAAGGCGCTGAACCGCGCGCTCACCGAGGTGGCCCAGCTGGCCGGGGACTTCAGCACGTCATCGAACTACGTAGCGAGCGGGCTCCCCAAGCTCACAAGGCTCGAGGATACCGAGGCCATCCGAAATCCGGGGCGGGAGATCGGGCTCGACGAGCTGCCCGATCTGTCTCATCCGAACCTGCGGGTGGAGGTGGAAAACTGTCTCAAAGCTCTCGCCGCTATCGGTATGGAGGTCCTGGCCCTGGAAACTACACATCCTCTCCTGGAAATCCCGGCATTCTACACGCTCGTGCCGGGCGCCCACTTTCGGGAGCGCGCCGCCGGATCCAGCGTCGGCCTGTTTACGGCAAAGCTGATTGCGGAAAAGCGACATCCTGCACAGGCCCTTCAGGAGCTCGAGCGTATGGATCGCCTGCTGCCCGGGAAATACTACATCCGTTTTTTTCAGGGTCTGAGCCTCTTTTCCCTCGGGGAGCCCGACGCCGCGCTTCAAAGGTTCGAGGAGGCCCTCGACCTGGGGCCCCGGAAGGAAGAAGCCGCCAGCATTTACTCCTACATGGGGCAGTGCCTGAAGGATCTCGAACAATACGAAGACGCAATCCGTGCTCTCAATAAAGGCGCGGCCGTGGACGCGGACCGAACGGACATCCTCAATCTCCTCGGGTTCTGCCACTTCAAGCTCGGCGAGCACGAGCAGGCGATCCGCTGCTTTGAGCGGATCCTGAAGCTGGACCCGTCATCGGCCATCGACTATGCGAACATCGCGTCCAATTACCGGGAAATGGGGGACCGGAAAAAGGCGATTCACTACTACCAGCTCGCACTGGAGTTGGACCCCACCATCACCTTTGCCCGAGAGAGCCTGGCCCGGCTGGAGGGAAAATAAGGGAGGGGCAGCTGTTGAGTTGTTGAGCTATTGAGCTGTTGAGGGAAACCAGAGAAGAGAACAATCCGCCGAGGAAGATACAAACCCGATCATTCATGTGCGCTTCGAGTACAAAAGCAGGTGAGCCCATGAAATGAAGAACTACAAAACTCACCCACGATCCTTGTCAAGAGCTCCCCGAAGGGTCTTGAGCATGTCCTTGAGCCGATAGGGCTTGGGAATGAAGTACGCGGCACCCAGCTCCATGACCTTCTGTGCCTGCTCCTTCCCCGCAAGGCCGGTGGCCACGACGACCTTGACGTCGGGATCGATTTTCTTCAGGGCTTGAAGGCATTTCACCCCGCCTATGCCCGGCATGTTCAAATCGAGGATCACCAGGTCGATACGATCCTTTTCCGCCCGAAAAGTTTCCAGGGCCTCTTCCCCGCTTCTCGCGGTCACGGATTCGTATCCAAACCGGTGCAACATGTCGCTGCCGATCTCCAGGATGCTGTCCTCGTCGTCCACCAGCAGGATGCGCTCACTGCCCCGGGGTGGCGTCTTTTCCTCCTCCGGGTTCCGACCCGTGGATTCGTTCTCGGAAAGCACCGGGAAATAGACCTCGAACACCGTTCCGCCACCCGGGCGGCTGCGACATGCGATGCTCCCTCCGTGGTTCTTCACAATGCCGTACACCATGGAAAGTCCCAGCCCCGTCCCTTTGCCTCCCCCTTTGGTGGTAAAGAACGGCTCGAAGATGTGCTCCTGAACAATGGGTTCCATGCCACAGCCCGTGTCCGAGATCTTCAGAAGGGCGTAATCCCCGGGGTCGGCCTCGAAAAGGGAACGGCACTCCTCCTCGCTCAGGGACACGTTCCTTGCGCAGAAGGTCAGGGTTCCCCCTTCAGGCATGGCATCCCGGGCATTGACCGCAATGTTCATCACCACCTGCTCGAGCTGTACGGGGTCTGCATTGATCCACAGAGGGTCTTGGACCGGGTCCACCCGAATTTGGATCATCTTCGGAATGGTTCTCTCCAGAAGTTTGACCACCTGCTCCACCTCGTGATTGAGGTCCACGGGGCGGAGCCGGCTCTCCACCTTGCGGCTGAAGATGAGCAACCGCTCGGTCAGTTCTCCGGCCCGCTGGGCCGCGTTTTCAATAGCGGTCAGCTTGTCATGGTCCGGATCGCCTTTCTCACGCCCCATCAGCAGGAGTTGTGTGTACCCGGAGATCGCCTGAAGGAGGTTGTTGAAATCGTGTGCAATGCCGCCGGCGAGGGTTCCAACGGCCTCCATTTTGCTCGCCTGGGAGAGCTGGGCCTCAAGCTCCTTGCGGGCCGAAATGTCGCGCAGCATCACGAGCATTCCTGCGGCGTTTCCCTCGTGATCGTCATAGCGCGAGGCACTGACCGAGACCTGAAGCAACTCGCCGTCCTTATTATACCTGGTCGTCTCAAACGCAGAACAGGGGGTGCCGTGATCCAACAGCTCTCGAATCAATGACTGGGTCGTCTCGTGCTCGGACTCCGGCACGAACGGAATCCCCCGGCCTTGGAGTTCCTCCTGGGTCCACCCGAAGAGCTGGGTAAAGGCGGGGCTCACATACTGCACCCGGCCTTCCAGATCATAAATCGCCACGGCGTCCGCCGAGGACTGAATCAGCGAGCGGTAGAGCTCCTCCCGCCTCCGGGCCTCCTCGTAGAGCTGGCGGTACTGCTCTTCGCTCTTTCGCAGGGCTTCCTCAGCCCGTGCCCTGGCCGTGATATCCTCGTACGTCATCAACTGCTTGCCGTTCCTGAGCATCACGGCCCGGAAGTGAATGATCTTGTCCTCTCCTCCCTTGCACCGGACGGAAAAAATCCTGGGTTTGATTTTCCTTGTCTTCATTCCATCCAAAACGTCCTTTTCCCATATTTCCCGAACGTTCTTCTTGTAGGTGGAATCGGGATAGGCCTTTTGGAACCAGGTCGGCTTGTCCGGAAGGTCCTCCAGGGTATAGGCGAAGATTTCCGTAAACTTCGGGTTGAAATACTCGAAGGTGAGGTCGGGGTTCATAATGGACATGCCGAAAGGCGCATCTTCCGCAAAAGTCCGAAAAAGCTCCTCGCTCTCTCTCAGGGCTTTTTCCGCCGCCTTGAGCTCGGAGATCTCCCGGTAGAGGCCGTAGGTCCCGATGATTCGACCGTCCACGATCACGGGGACCCCGTAGATCTCTACATCCACCTCGGTCCCGTCCTTGCGGTGACGTCTGGCGGTTTCCTGGATCACCTGCCCTCGAAGGGTGCGCCCGGTCAGATCGAGCGCATCTTTCCTACAGTGCTCGCAGGTCAAGAAGTCGTCGACCTGCTTGCCCAGGATCTCTCTCTCCTCGAATCCGAACAGCCGCACAAAACCCTGGTTGCAGGAGACCACCCCCCCTTCCCTGCCCAGGGTCACCACGCCGAACGAGCTGGTTTGAACCAGGGACTCGAGCCAAGCCTTCTGATACCGCAGGTTCTCCTCGACCGAGGCCCGATCGGAAATCTCCTGCAGGAGCTTCTCATTCGCGTCCATGACCTCGGCAGTCCGCTCAGCTACGAGCTCCTCCAGGTGGTCCCGGTGCCGTCGAAGCTCCTCCAGGTTTCTCCTTCTTTCGGTGACATCCCGGCTGAGCACCGCGACGTGCGTCACCCTGCCGTGGGCGTCCTGCACCGGCTGCAGCCTGGTTTCCAGCCATCGCCCTTTTCGCTCGTCTTCATAGTGAACCGGTTTCCCGGTCCGCACGGCCTGCTCGTGGTAAGACCACCTCGTGCGGGCAAGCTCCGGAGGAAAGAGGTCAAAGGCCTTTCGCCCTACAAGCTCCTCTGCAGTTCGACCGAAACCCTCGGCAGCTCGCCGGTTTACCCGCAGGATACGGCCCTCGGCGTCCAGCAGGAGAGCGCGGTATCCCGCGGCATGCATCAGCGCCGCTGCCGTCATCTCACTTTCCCGGAGATCCTCCTGCAGGCGTTCCTGATCGCTGATCTGCGCCTCAGTCTCAAGCAGGCGCTTTTCAAGATCCTCCGGGCTCGACCGGCCATCCATGATCCCCGTCCTCCGCGTTGTGCTTTAGGGAATATCCTACCTGAAACTCTCTCCTCACACAACTCCTATGGACTTTTGATGGACACACCAGGATCCGATGGGATATCTTGTGAAGCAAACGTGCACAAAAGAGGAGGCCAAACATGGGACGAAAGGTTCTTGTAGCGTTCGACGAGTCGGATAACGCGATGCGAGCGGTTGAATTCGTTTGCCGGCATTTCACCCCGGACCACAAGGTCACGCTTATGAGCGTAGTGCCGGACACCGCCGCCCTTTGCCAGATGGGCGGACCGGGCCTGACTCCCTACTTCCTTTCCCAGAAAGAGGCGTTCTGCTCCCTGGAAAACAAAAAGAACGAGCTCATCCAGGAGGCCATGGCCCAGGCCAAAGACCGGTTGCTCAAGGCGGGGTTCGACGAGGACCACCTCGTCATGATCCCGGCCACGCAAGAAAAGGGGGTGGCCCGCGATATCCTTTCGGAAGCCGGGAAAGGTTATGATGTCATCGTGCTGGGGCGGAGAGGCATTTCCGGAATAAAGGAGTTCCTGCTGGGGAGTGTCTCGCAGAAGGTACTGCACGGAGCCGAGGACATCCCCGTCCTGCTGGTGGGCTGAAGGAAAAACGCCGGGCCGTGGAGCAGAAGCGGTCGCCGCTACCGGACGACCGTTAGAAGTACCTTGGATCTTTTAATCGCAGTCAAGGTATGGGGGATGTCTGCGGGAATGGCCACCATCTGTCCGGGACCGCACGTGATTTCTTTGCCCCCTATGTTGAAGAAGACATCCCCGTCCAAAACCTGAACCATGCTGTCCCCCGAGGCGGCATAGGTGTCAAAGCCATCCCCCCGGCCAAAGGCATACAGAGTGATGCTTAGACGATCGCTGTTCAAGATCCTGCGGTTGACCACCCGGCCGGGCCTGTAAGCTACGAGCTTGACGAGTTCCAGGGACGTTGAAAACGGGATGTTCTTGATCCTTTCGCGGACTTCCATGACCGCCTCCCTTTTGCCGGATCCGGTCCGTACGGGGCCCGAGGGCCCTGATCAGGGAGAAGATATAGCAGGAAAACGCCGACAGGGGAACCCCAAAAACCATCCCGGACGGACATGACCCAAGGGTGGTCGCCATCGACTCTGGCGGGAAATGCAAGCGATATTCGGGAAACAGGATGTCTTGTCATCTTTGGAATGCCCTGTACCCTGCTACGGGAAATTCCATAAGGATCAGAGGGTGTTTTCGCGGCAGAGACGCGGAATCCGGGACAAGGCCTTCCGATTCACCGGAACGCTATGCCACGGCAAGCTCCTCTCGTTTCATGATGCGGCCCCGCGTACTCAGAACGATCACCTCCATGGGAATCCGCTTTTCCGCTTTCTCCATGGCCTTTTCCAAAAGCACGGGCAGGGAGGAGCAGCAGGGGACCTCCATCACGACCACGGTGATGCTCCGAATGCCGGCCGAACGGAAGATGTCCGTAAACCTCGCCACATAGGCCTCCACATCGTCGAACTTGGGGCACCCCACAAGAACGGCCTTCCCCTGCACGAAGTCCCGGTGAAAGTCCGGGTAGGCAAAAGGCGTGCAGTCCGCCGCCACGAGCAGATCCGCCCCGCGAAGAAAAGGGGCTGTCGGCGGGACCAGCTGAATCTGCACCGGCCAGTGCGAAAGAGACGATTGCGTGGCACCGGATGGGCCCCCGGACGCCACTTCCGGCTCAAACTCCTGAATCTGGGAGGAAGGGCACCCGCATGCCATGGGAATATCCGGGGCTGCCATATCCGGTTCCAGGCTCTCGAGAAGTGCCTCCACGGCTTCCTCATCGAACTCCTCGGCTTCCCGTTCCACCATGTGAAGCGCCCCCTTGGGGCAGTCCCCCAAGCAGGCCCCAAGGCCGTCGCAGTAGCGGTCTTTCAAGAGCCGGGCTTTGCCTTCGATGACCTGAATCGCACCTTCCGCGCACGCAGGAACGCACTGCCCGCAGCCGTCGCAAAGCTCGTCATCAATCTCTACGATTTTTCGTTTTACCTTCATGGTCCAACCCCTTCTTTCATGGAGCCACCGAACCGCACCCATCCACAGGACGGCCCCGGTCGCCACATTTCATGAGTCATGCGCTGATCGCTATCCCTCTGCCTGGAGACCGAGAACCCGCGCGGCCACTTCCGGACCGCTCCTCGTGAGGAACATGCTTTTCTTCAAGGGGGTTGGCGATTCAGGCCCCGTGCCGGTTTCCTTGCGCCGGTCCTCCAGGTTGGCAATGAGATCGGCGTCATAGATACACCTGAAGTTCACCGTCTCCTCGGGGCGCGGAGAATGATGGTGCCCCACAATGTCGCACACCTCCTCCACCAGAGAGGCATCGGCTCCCAGCTTTTCCAGAATCCCGCGGGCCACGGCCGGCCCTTCTTCCTCCTGATATCGGGCTGCAGCACTGCCGTACTTGCGCTCCGCCTCCGGGATGCCGATATCGTGCAGGTAGGCGGCCGCCAGAATCACGGCCAACTGCCCCTGCTCGGCCTTTCCGATCTCCTCTGCATACCGGGCCACCCGCATGGCATGTCCGATCCGTCTGAAATCCCGGCCAAAATAGCGTTTCATCTCAATGGCCACACGGTCTTTGAGAAGGTCCTGCTTCTGCGCGATCAGCTCCGGGGGAAGGTTCCCGATACACTGCTCGGCATACGGGCAATAGGCTGCACACCCGAAGTCGAGACGGGGA
>JASFQI010000009.1:0-32761 GCA_050115555.1 Desulfobacteraceae bacterium | reverse complement strand
GGAGGAGATCCAGGCAAACCTCACGGCCTTTGCCAAGAAACTCGCCGAAAGGGAGAAAACCCTGAAAGATACCAAGGTCGAGCACCTGGTTTCCCTCTACCAGGCCATGGAGCCGGAACGGGCCGCAGCTATCATGAGCAAGCTCGAGGTGGTCACCGTGGTCCGCATCCTCGGCAATATGCGGGGGAAGTCCGCAGGACTGATCCTGGCCGCCATGTCGCCGGACCGGGGTGCCGCCATCAGTGAACAACTGAGCCGTTTCCAGTAAGGTCTGGGGCTCCCAACAGCGCCCAAAGACGGGGGAGGAGCCCCCGATGACAAGTTATTTTATTCCGTGAGCATCGCTCGCTCATCCCACACTCCAACCCAAGGCGGCGGTGGGATGCGCGAGTCCAACATGTCGAATTTCCCCATACCTTCCCTGTACAAACCTTTTCGAAACCCTCTACACGGCGACCCGGGCTTTGAAGCATCGCAGGTTTCCCACCTTCGATCTCCCGGGGGCTCCAAAGGGACTTCCCCGGAAACGGCCGCCCGTAAGCGGGCGCGGCAAATTTTTCCCTCTCCGGTCCCCTGCTGGCAAAACCTGCCCCTTCACATCGCGTGAACCCCGGAACCGGCAGATCATTATCTTATTGTTATTATTGGTTATTATAGAAAATCGGCCCGATGGCACGGGCATTGCTCTTTGTGGCGGGTGACGAACACCACGATCCGACACAAGGAGACGCCATGAATACCTTCAATGCCCTTATCTCCCTCTCCACAAGCGTTCAGGGCCTGCCGATGCGCAAAAAGGCCGTGACTCCGGGAGACGTCGGGGACAGTCTCTTCCAGTCGTTCTTGCAGAAATCCAGCAGTGGCAAAGACGGGGACGAGAGCGGCCTGACCCTGCTCTCCTGGATGGGGCTCGCACCTGAGGGCGAAGGGCAGACCGCATCCGGGAAAACCGGTGAAGGGAGCGACCTTTCGAGCTTGATTTGCGGTTGCAAGGGGAAGCTCATGATCCCGGACTCGGCCCTGTCTCATATCCGCAGCTTCCTGGAGAAACAAGGCCTTGCGACCGACGAGATCGACCAGTTTCTCCGCTCCTTCAGTACAGGCGGAGGCGACATTCGCCTGGACCGGCTCATGACCAAGCTGAGCGGATTTCTCCAGCAGGAGTCCAACGTCGGCACCTCCCTGGTGGTGGAAAGCACGGACATCCCCCGGGTCGAGGACGCGCTCTTCAAAATGGGCCTCAACGTCGAACAGGTCAATGAGGCCGTCGAAAACTCCTTAGACCATAAGGGAAACCTGGACCTGGACCGGCTCGCAGATTCCCTGGGCAAGTTCTTCACCGACGTGGGCACCGATACGGGGTCCCGGCTCGCCACGATCTTCAGCAGACAACTGGGCATTCCGGTTCGTCCCGAATCCACAGAAAAAGTGGCCCAGCAGGCCGGCCTCGACCGCATGATCGAACAGATCACGAAAGGGTCCTCGAGCGAGGATCAGGCCGTCGCGAAGAAGGAGATCGCAGCTCTTCTTCGGGAGAAGGGACTGCAGCCACAGGAGGTAAAACAGTTTCTGGAGACCCTGTCCGTTCGCAGCATGAGCAGTCGGGACATCTCGGGCACAGCCACCCTGTCGGAAGATCCCGCCGCTCGAATCTACATTCGGAAAAATCAGGGAGAGACGTTCCGTCCTGAATGGAAAGAGCAGGTGCTCGACATCTTGAAACAGGAGGACGGAAGACTGGGGCAGGGCAACCGTTCGAGCGGGGAAGAGGGATCCCCGAGTCGCACCCTCTCCGAGATGATGAAGGAATGGGCATCCGGCTCTCGTTCTTCCGATCCTTCTTCCGCAAAGGCAAATCCTCTGCTTTCTTCCAGGGCATCCGATGAAAAAGGATCCGCCTTCTTTATTGACACGGCCGAAGGAGAAGAGCCCCAGGGAAAGACGCCTGTTCAGCGACCCACCGTGGGCTCCGAATTCTCGATCCCCGGAGCGGAGCGGGTGAAATCGACCCAGCCGATCGCTTCCGTGCGAAACGCACCCCAGGCAGCGCCCCTTCCGGAACCCCTGCCCAAGGTGGTGGATCGGATGGTCTGGATGGTCCGGGCCGGCGAGCAGAAGACCAGCCTCCAGATTCGCCCCCCGGAGCTCGGACGACTCGACCTGGATCTGGTCATTCGCCAGGGACATGTGAGTGCACACCTGAATGCAGAGAACCCCATGGTGAAGGAGCTCATCGAAGCCAACCTCCAGCAGCTCAAACAGCAGTTGAACAACCTGGGTCTCACGGTGGAACGTTTCGAGGTCCACGCGGGACTGGATGACCGACGGTTTGCGGACGGGCAGGGCAGGACAGGAGGCAGAAGCGGGAGAAGAGGGGGCGCCAAGGCATCCGGCCTCCAGGGAAACGCACCGGCGGTGGATGCGGTGAGCACCGGGCGAAGCCAGGCCCGCAGTCTGCATCAAATCGACGTGCTTGCCTGAAGTCGTTGCGGGAGCCGACAGAAGTTCCGATGAATCACGCCGGACAAAAAGCGTACGAAAGGAAATTGTGATGGATATCTCCTCAATCAGTGGCATTTCGACCGTACAGGAAACCGATTTGTATGCGGAAAGCGCCACACAGGAAATGGACCGGGATGCCTTCATCAAGATGTTCCTGGCCCAGATGCAGAACCAGGATCCACTCAACCCCATGGACGGAACGGAGTTCGCCTCTCAGCTGGCCCAGTTCAGCAGCCTGGAGCAGCTCTTCAACGTGAATGAGTCCCTGGAAAGCCTTTCCACGACTCAGGACAATCAGGCCCGGTACGAGGCCCTGAGCCTCATCGGCAAAGAGGTCCTGCTCGAAGGCAACCAGCTTGCCCTGAACGGTGAGGATACAGCGCGAGGGGCCTTTGACCTGGATCAGTCAGCAGAGTGCACCGTGACCATCTCGGACGATCGGGGAATCCCCGTCCGAACCCTTTCTCTGGGTACGCTCCAGGCCGGTTCCCACGAATTCCAGTGGGACGGGGAAAGCACCGCCGGGGCTGAAATGCCTGAAGGGAGCTACGAGTTCGAGATTACGGCCCTGACCCCTCTGGGTGAATCCGTCCGGGTCACCCCCAAGGTCCTGGGGACCGTAGACCGAGTCCGCCTCGAAGGAGACACATCCACTCTGTACATAGGGGACCTCGCCGTGGACCTGGGTTCGGTTCTGGACGTACGGCTCGCCGAGGCAACCTCCAGCGGGGATGCGTCCATCACAACAGATGAGAGCGAACAATAAACGAAAACGCCCCCTTGGGGATCAACCATAACCGTAGGTTCATTCCCCCCGCAGTCCCGCCGGGAGCGGGTGAGGAATGCGAGCGAAGCATTTAAAAAAAGGAGGACAACAACATGGCCCTTTCCAGCGCACTCTTTTCAGGCATCAGCGGGCTCAGCACCCTGGGCAATGCCATGCAGATCATCGGCGACAACATTGCCAACGTGAACACCGTGGGTTTCAAGAGCAGCCGGTTCACATTCCAGGATTTGCTCAGCCAGTCCACGGCCACCATGTCGGGTACGGCCCAGGTAGGCCGGGGAACCGCCATGGGTGACATCACGAGCGTGTTCATGCAGGGCTCTTTTGAATCCACAGGGAACACCACGGATCTCGGAATCGGGGGAGACGGGTTCTTCCAATTGCGAGAATCCGGGAGTAACGAGCTGTTTTACTCCCGGGCGGGCAACTTCCAGTTTGACAGCGAAGGATATCTCGTGAACCCAGAGGGTTATGTGGTACAAGGCTGGGAAATGGATCCTGATACAGGCCAGGACGTGGGTTCCGTGACCGACATCGTGCTCGACTCCTTCACCTCACCACCGGAGGAGAGCACCCAGGTGCGGCTGATCACGAATCTGAACTCCGATGCAACAAGCCAGACGGCCTCCTTGACCAATGCATGGGACGCCGACAACGATCCTCCCGTTGTAACTTCCAACTACCAGTACCAGTCCACGGTCAAGGTGTACGACTCCCTCGGGGACACCCATGACGTTACGGTCTATTACGATCCCGTGTCGGACTCCACCTGGGAATACATGGTGGTATGCAACCCCGACGAGGACGAACGCGCCGGCTTTGCCGGGACGTCCAGTGCCGGGCTCCTGGCCCGGGGGGAGGTTACCTTTTCGGAAAGCTCGGGGACCATCACGGACCTGACCATGGAAACCCTGGATACTGCAGGGCATGAGCAATCGGCAACCGTTGACGAGAGTGCCCCAACGGCTCTCACCGATGCAGTCGTCAGCATCAACGATCAGCAGGCTGTGACCCAGGATACAACTACGGATATCGTGCTCACTTTTGACGGCGCGAATTGGGGTATCGCAGGCGGCGGCCCTTACGCTGCGACTATCCTTGGAGCCGATAATGACCCTAATGCCGTGAACGTCCAGTTGGACGGTTCCGGCAACGCAGACATCTCCATCGCATCCATCGCAGGGGCCAGCGCCGGAGATACGGTCACCTTCAGCCTCACCGGTTCCGCCAATTGGACCACCGCCTCCACCAATGCCAACGGGTACTACGAGTTCGCCCCGGACTTCATCGGCGGCAACCCCATGGCGCTGGAATTCAACATCGGGACTCAGGACGACGGAACGGGAACCCTTGTCAACGACTCCCTGACCACCACTCAGTTCGCCAGTGAATCCACGACCACGTTTGAGTCCGCCAATGGATACGGCGCCGGAGATCTGGAGGGGGTGGAAGTGGACGTGGACGGGATCATGACCGGCACGTACTCAAACGGGCAGATCCTGGCCCTGTACCGCGTGACGCTCGCCAAGTTTCAGAACGAGCAGGGCCTTCACAAGGAGGGCGGAAACCTGTTTCGCGAGACCCGGGAGAGCGGGGACGCCATCACGGGACAGCCCGGGACGAACGGCCTGGGAAGCATCGCGCCCAACTCTCTGGAACAATCCAACGTGGACATTGCCAACGAGTTCGTCAAGATGATCACCACCCAGCGCGGCTTTCAGGCCAACGGCAAGATCATCACCGTGACGGACGAGATGCTGGCGGAACTGATCAACCTGAAACGCTAGTGACGCTCGGGGGCGAAGTCCCCCTCAGCCCTCCTCCTCAGATCGGCTGAGCGCAGGACCAAGCTTCCCGGCTTCCAGTGAAGGCTCCGGGTGGGGTCTCCTCCTCACCGCCCACCCGGAGTCTCCCTTTTCTGCGTGGCGTCAAGATCTTGACTTGCGTCTCCGCGGACAACGGGTCCTGCGCGATCCTGAGGTCGAACACCCCCTGCTCCCTTTGGGTTCTTTCGCCCGGGCCGCAGGAATCCTGTTCGCCCCCGTTGCGACGCATTCGATGAATAACTTAATTTATAATTATATATCAAATAGTTAAGCACATCGCTCAACGCCTCTCGCTTTTCCTCCCCTTTCCCTTTCCTGTGAATGGCATAGAGGTTGCTTTCCATTAGGATCGACTCCGTTCACCTTGGCCGGCTTGGAGATCGATTCTCATGGATATTGCAACCATTATCGGCGTTTTTACCGCATTCGCGCTTGTTGTCAGCGCCATCCTGATGGGCAGCAGCCTTTGGCTGTTCGTCAACATCCCCGGTCTCATGATCGTGGTCGGGGGCACGCTGGGCGCTACCATGATCAGTTACCCGCTGCCTGACATTCTGAAGGTCGTGAAGGTCGTCCGAAACGCCCTCTTCCACAAGAAGCACACCGCCAAAGAGCTGATCTCCGCCTTCGTGGACCTGGCGGGCACGGCACGGCGAGAGGGGATCCTGGCCCTGGAATCGAGCATCGGCGACATGAGGGACGAGTTCATGCGCAAAGGGCTTCAGCTGTCTATCGACGGGCTGGAGCCGTCCTCCATCAAGGAAATCCTGAACACGGAGATCGACTCGATTCAGGATCGGCACAAGCTCGGGGCTGAAATCTTCACAACCCTGGGCACCTTCGCCCCGGCCCTGGGAATGATCGGCACCCTGATCGGACTGGTTCAAATGCTTCAGACGATGGACGATCCGAGCACCATCGGACCCGCCATGGCGGTCGCTCTTCTGACCACGTTTTACGGGGCCTTGATGGCGAACGTGCTCTTCCTGCCGATTGCCGGGAAACTCAAGAACCGAAGCAGCGAAGAGGTCATGATGAAGGAGCTCATGAGCGAGGGTATCATGTCCATCGCCAAAGGCGATAATCCCCGATTGCTGGAGCAGAAGCTGAACGCCTATCTGCCTCCCCAGCTCCGGGAAACCGCTTTCGAGTAATCGCCACGGCGCGGAAAAGGATTAAATACCAGGAAGGGGAGTAAAAACCATGGCAAATTCCGAAGAAACCCTGACGGAAGAGAGCGGCGGAAAAGGCGGTCTCCCGATCAAGCTGATTCTCGTCGTCTTTATCGTCCTGATCCTCGCAGGCGGCGGTGTCCTGGTGCTCAAGTCCGGGCTCATCTCCGGGGGTGAGGAGACGGCCGAGGCTACGACGACTCAAAAGGAAGTGACTACGGACATCGGTCCGATCTATCCCCTGGAAACCTTCATCGTGAACCTGGCCGACCCTCGAGGCAAGAAGTACCTCAAGACGAAGCTCGAACTCGAGCTCGACATGCCCATCGTGGTCCAGGAAATCGATCAAAGGCTGCCCCAGTTCCGGGATACGATCCTTACCATCCTGAGCAGCAAGTCCTTTGAGGAAATTCAGCAACTGGAAGGCAAGTACCAGCTTCGGGCCGAGATCATGACCATGCTCAACCAGTATCTGACATCGGGGGAGATCACGAACATTTATTTTACGGAGTTCATTGTCCAGTAGCCCTCAGGCGCTTTCGAGCGGGACAAAGGAAAGGATGAAGTCACTGTGAGCCAGCTTCTATCCCAGGAAGAAGTCGATGCCCTTCTGAACGGGTTGGACTCCGGGGAGATCGAGACCGAGCAGGAAGCCGAGGAGCCCGGGGAGGAGCTCGAGCTCTTCGACTGGACCACCCAGGAAAGGGACATCAAGGGAAGCATGCCCCTTCTGGGTGTCATTAACAACCGGTTCTCCCAGAAAATGAAAGGGGCGCTGTCCACGTCGATTCGAAAGATGGTCGAGGTGTCGTCCGGGCCTCCCGAGATGATCAAGTTCAAGCACTTCAAGCAATCCCTCCCGATTCCCACAAGCCTTCACCTTTTCAAAATGGAACCGCTTCGAGGGACGGGGCTGCTGGTCGTGGAAAGCCATCTCGTGTTCAACCTGGTGGAAGCCTTCTTCGGGGGCCGGGGCACGGGCTCCACAAAGGTCGAGGGCCGCGACTTCACACCCATTGAGAACAAAATCATCGAAAAGGTGGTCCACATTGCACTGACAAACCTCATGGACGCCTGGGAGGACATCCACCCGGTCAAGACCGAGTTCATCCGCTCCGAGAGCAACCCCATGGTCGTCAATGTGGAGCGACCGGACGAGTACCTCGTATCCGTGAAGTTCGACGTGGAGTTGATCAAACCCCTGGGATCGATCACGCTCTGCATCCCCTACTCCTCTTTTCAACCGATTCGTCACAAGCTGGCGGGGGGCTATCAGAAGGAGGATGAGGGGCAGGACGATCCGTTCTGGGTCAACAGCCTGCGGGAGCGGCTGAAGCAAATCCTGGTGGAAATGAAGGTAGACCTGGGCCGGACCCACCTCTCCATTCGGGACCTGCTCAACCTGAAGGAGGGGGACATCCTCATTCTTGACAACACCTACCGCACTCCACTCACTGCCCTCGTGGAGGATATCCCCAAGTTCCAGGGGTATGCGGGACGGTCCAACAACAGAAAAGTGTTCAAAATCGAAGAGGCCCTGTTGCACGCGGCCTGAGGGAGGGCCGCTTACGGGAATTCCCCCGAGCAAACCGCAGGAAGCAAGAGGACATCTCATGGCGGAAGAAAACATCGAGCAAAATGAAATCCAGGCGGAGACCGATCCGGCGGCTCAAGTCGCACAAGAGGTCGATTTCGCGGATATGGAGCCGGGCATCCCGGAGGATGATGAGACTCAGGGCATGGAGTTCCTGCTGGACATCCCCCTGGATATCACCGTGGAGCTGGGGCGGACCCGTATGCCCATCGGAGACCTGCTCAAGCTGAGCCAGGGATCGGTGGTGGAGTTGAACAAGCTCATCAGCCAGCCCCTGGATATTTTCGTGAACCAGAAGCTGATGGCCCAGGGCGAGGTAGTGGTGGTGAACGAGAAGTTCGGGGTTCGCCTCTCGCACATCATCAGCCCGGGCGAGCGGGTGAAGAGGCTCTCGTGATCCGCCGGTTCACACCGACAGGCGATTCGGCCTTTGGGTCTTCACCCCCGGAGCCGGACGGGATCGTTTTCGCAGGCACCCCGACCCCGAAAAGGAAAGGAACGCCATGGGTGCGGACCTAGCGACCGGCGCCGTCAAGACGGCTGGCTCCCTCTTCCTCGTACTGGGACTGATCGTCTGCCTTTTCTACGTGATCAAACGCATGCGCTTCGGCGCACCTTCGGCCGCCGGGGCCGCACGCATGCGTCTTCTGGGCACGCTCCATCTGGCACCCAAGCGATCGGTCGCCCTGGTGGAAATCCGAGATCAATGGCTGGTCCTGGGGCTTGGAACGGAATCCGTCACCCTGCTCTCCAGCATGACACGCCCTGAGGAGGTCGAAAGGCCGGATCCGGAAAAAGCATCCGGCGCTACAAGCTTTCGGGCCCTCCTCCGGGGCAGGATGCATCGAATGTCGGAACAAGATGAATAGAGAGAAACACATCGACACAAGCAGGCCTTCGGCATCCCGTCGGATTCTCGCCCTGACGGTACTGGCCCTGCTCCTTCTCCCGTCGATTGCCGGGGCCCAGGATCTTCCCCCGCTCCCCTCCATTCAGATCGGGGTCGGGGGCGCAGAGCGTCCGGAGCAGGTCTCCGTACTCCTCCAGATCCTCATGCTGCTCACCGTGCTCTCACTCGCTCCGGCGATCCTGATCATGATGACCTCGTTTACCCGGTTGGCCGTGGTCTTTTCTCTGCTGCGCCATGCCCTGGGCACACAGCAGATGCCGCCCAACCAGATCCTGATCGGGCTTGCACTCCTGCTCACCTTCTTTCTCATGGCTCCGATTTATCATGAGATCAACGACGAGGCGCTCCAGCCGTACCTGGCCGAGGAGATCTCCCAGGAAGTGGCGCTGGAAAGGGCCCTGAAACCCATTCGAGCCTTCATGCTGAAGCAGACCCGGAAGAAGGACCTTTCCCTTTTTCTGAAAGTCTCCAAAGAGGAGAAACCCACGGATTACGAGGACATCCCCACAACCGTGCTGATCTCGGCCTTTGTCACCAGCGAGCTGAAAACAGCATTCAGCATCGGGTTCCTGATTTACATCCCGTTCCTGGTCATCGACATGGTGGTGGCGAGCGTTCTGCTCTCCATGGGAATGATGATGCTTCCGCCTTTCATGGTCTCGCTTCCGTTCAAAATGATGCTCTTTGTGCTCACCGACGGCTGGTTCCTGCTCGTGGGGTCCATGGTGAAAAGTTTTTCGTGAGGGATCAAGCATGACGCCGGAATTCGTGGTAACCCTGGCCAGTGAAGCCATCAAAACCGTCCTTTTACTTTCCCTACCCCTTCTCGGGGTGGGACTCGCCATCGGACTGGCCGTGGCCGTTCTTCAGGCCACCACCCAGGTTCAGGAGATGACTCTGTCCTTTGTTCCTAAAATCATAGGGGTCCTCCTGGCCCTTCTTGCCGCAGCCCCGTGGATGCTGAACAAGATCACCTACTTCACCAGCCATCTGATTACCAGCATTCCGCAGGTCATACGCTAGTTGAGACCATGCCCTTTCCTCTTGAAACCATCGAGCAGCTCCAGGGATTCTTCTGGGTCCTGATCCGTGTGAGCGTGCTCATCTTTCTCATGCCGCTCTTCGGGGCCCGTAATATACCGACCCTCTGGAAAGCGGGGCTCTCCTTTGTCCTGGCCGTGCTTCTGACCCCGGTGGTTCCTGTCCCGGAGACCCTTCCCACATCGATCCCCGAACTCATCCTGGGCGTCGCCTCGGAAGTTCTCATGGGCTTCATTGCAGCATTCGGAGTTCGTATCATGTTCGCATCGGTACAGTTTGCTGGACAGATCATGAGCTTTCAGATGGGCTTTTCCATGGCCCGGGCCATCGACCCCAACACGGGTGTGCAGAGCACGGCGCTGAGCCAATTCCTCTACCTCTTTACCGTGCTCCTCTTTTTTGCCATCGACGGGCACCACTTGATCATTCAAGCGATGGCCGCGTCCTTCCGTCTGGTTCCGCCCAACGGGGCCTCGTTCCCTTTATCCGTGTCCGAGGCCATCGTGGAGATCGGCGGACAGATGTTCGTGATCGGGCTCAAGATTGCTGCTCCGATGATGATCGCCCTCTTCCTGAGCAACCTCTGCCTGGGCATCGTGGCGCGCACCGTACCCCAGGTCAACATCCTTATGATCGGGTTTCCCATCAACATCGGTATCGGGCTCATGCTGTTCGGGCTGGTCCTGAGCAACCTGTCCCCATTTCTCGTTGATCTGACCCGTGATATGGCGACAGCCATGATGCGGCTCTTCCGCATCATGTAGGGGCTTCCATGGCCGAACAAAGCTTCCAGGAAAAGACCGAACAGGCAACCCCGAAAAAGCTCGAGGAAGCTCGAAAGAAAGGGCAGGTCGCCAAGAGCAAGGAGCTCTCCTCGATAGCGGTTCTCGCTGCCGCCACCGCGTACCTCTTCTTTCAGGCCGAAGGACAGATGAAACATCTGGGTCATTTCCTGAAGCGTGCCTTTTTGAATATCCCCGCCGTAGCCTCCGAGGAGCTGCCCCTGGTCGAAACCGCAAGCCAAGGTCTGATAAGTATTCTCCAGTTCAGCCTCCCGATCATGGTCGTCCTCGTCGTGGTGGCCTTTATGGCCAATATCCTTCAGGCGGGGTTCATCCTGAGTGTCGATCCCTTGACTCCGAAAGCGTCAAAATTAAATCCAGTGGAGGGCCTAAAGCGAATCCTCTCCAAACGCTCTCTCGTGGAGCTCGCGAAATCCATCGGAAAGTTCGTGATCGTGGGGTGGGCCGCAGGATCCACCCTCAAGAAGGCCTTTGAAAATCTCGTTCCCCTGATCTACCAGGAAGCCCCTCAAATCATGGGAGTTCTCGGTCAGGAAGCCATCAACGTCTTGATCAAATGCTGCTGGGTCATTCTCATTCTTGCCTTCCTCGATTTTTTCTATCAGCGCTGGGAGCACGCAGAGAACCTGAAAATGACCAAGCAGGAAGTCAGGGACGAGCACAAGCAGACCGAGGGGGACCCCCATGTCAAGGGCCGGATTCGCGCCATTCAGCGGGAGACCGCGAGAAAACGGATGATGGAAGAGGTCCCCAAGGCGGACGTGGTGATCACGAACCCGACGCGCCTTGCCGTGGCCCTGCGTTACGATCCCGGCAAAGCGCAGGCGCCGGTGGTGGTGGCCAAAGGGGCTCGGATCATTGCGGCCCGCATCCGGGAGCTGGCGGAGCAGCACGGGGTTCCCCTGGTGGAGAACCGGCCCCTGGCACAGAACTTGTATAATTTGGAGGTAGGACAGGAAATCCCGGCCGAAACCTACCAGGCCGTTGCTGAGATTCTGGCCTATGTGTACGGCCTCAAACAGAAATCCTCACCGCAGGCGCGTACCCCCTGATGCCGGCACTGGAGCCGGCCTGAAAGTGGAGCTTCAGGAGAAGACCGATGGACGCAATCAAGATGCCATGGAAGCAGTTTTCGCTCGGCGGCAATGTGGACGTGGGCATCTCCGTGGGTATCGTGGCCATTCTCATGGTCATGATCATACCGTTACCCACATCCATCCTGGACGTCCTCCTGGCCTTCAACATCACCCTGGGCATCATGGTTCTGCTCCTCACCATCTATGCGACCCGGCCCCTGGATTTCTCGGTGTTTCCGTCCCTACTGCTGATCACCACCCTCTTTCGGCTCTCGCTCAACATCGCGTCTACGCGTCTCATTCTCCTCAACGGGCACGGAGGCCCTCTGGCCGCCGGACGCATCATCAAGAGCTTCGGCTCCTTCGTAGTCGGCGGTAACCCCACGGTGGGCCTGGTCGTCTTCGTCATCCTGGTGGTCATCAACTTCGTGGTCATCACCAAGGGTGCGGGCCGCATCGCCGAGGTAGCCGCGCGGTTCACCCTGGATGCCATGCCCGGCAAGCAGATGGCCATTGACGCGGACCTCAACGCGGGACTCGTGGATGAAGCCGAGGCTCGAAAGCGGCGGGCCGAGATCTCCAAGGAAGCCGAATTCTACGGGGCCATGGACGGTGCCAGCAAGTTCGTCCGCGGGGATGCCATCGCCGGCATCATCATCACCCTGGTCAACATCATCGGCGGGCTGGTGATCGGGGTCCTCCAGATGGATCTCGACCTGACCACGGCCGTTCAGAACTACACCCTTCTGACCATCGGAGACGGTCTTGTGAGCCAGATACCGGCCCTGATCATCTCCACCGCGGCAGGCATCCTGGTCACCCGGGCAGGCGGCGAAGGGAATATCGGTACGGATCTTGCCCATCAATTCGGCGTCAACCCCCGCGCCCTGATGATCGCTTCGGGAATCATCTTTCTCTTCGCCCTGGCCCCGGGCATGCCGGCACTGCCGTTCATGGTTCTGTCGGCCGCGGTGTTCTTCTTCGCAAGGATGGCGACGGGTACGGAGCGGAAACGGGCGGAGGAAGCAGAAACCGAGGCTGAGCAGACAGAGGAAGAAGCGACGCCGGAGGAAGTGGAAAGCCTTCTTCCCCTGGACATGCTGGAACTCGAGATCGGTTACGGGCTCATCCCGCTGGTGGACAACAAGGCGAACGGGAATCTACTGGAGCGGATCCGCTCGCTTCGAAGGCAGTTTGCCACCGACATGGGGCTCATCATGCCCTCGCTCCACATTCGGGACAACCTGGAGCTCAAGCCCGCCGAGTACGCGGTCTGCATCAAGGGCAATGAGGTTGCACGCGGCGAGCTTCTCATGGAGCATCTCCTCGCCATCGATCCGGGTGACGTGAAGGCCAAGGTGGAGGGCATTCCCACGAAGGATCCGGCCTTTGGTCTGCCGGCGCTCTGGATCGATCAGGAAAAGAAGTCCGATGCCCAGTTTGCCGGGTACACGGTCGTGGACCTTCCCAGCGTGATCACCACTCACGTCTCGGAAGTCGTCCGCAGGGACGGATACGAGTTTCTGGATCGCCAGGAAGTCCAGCGCCTCCTGGACAAGGTGTCGGAAACCCACCCCAAGGTGGTGGAAGAGCTGATTCCGAGCCTCCTGACTCTGGGGGCGGTCCAGAAGGTCCTCCAGAACCTGGTTCGGGAGCAGGTCTCCATTCGGGACCTGCTGACCATCCTGGAGACGCTCGCCGACTATGCCGCTATGACCAAGGATACGGACCTGCTTACGGAATATGCGCGTCAGCGCCTTGCTCGCTCACTGACCAAGCCCTACCTCGGCAAAGATCGCGTGCTCCGCGTCCTTTCGGTAAGCGCAGGCCTCGAAGAATCCGTGGCTTCGGGGGTGAACCAGAGCGAGTACGGGTCCTACCTGGCGCTCGATCCCCGCCAGGCAAACACGATCATCGAGGCGATCAAGAAATCCGTTGAGCGGGCGTCGGTCAAGCTCGAGCAGCCCGTCCTGCTCTGCTCAACAGCCATTCGACGGCACCTGAAAAAGCTTTGTGAGCGGTTCCAGATCCCACTGACGGTTCTCTCCTACAATGAGATCCCCAGCGGTCTCCAGATTGAAACCGTGGAAGAGATTCGGAGCGAGGCGTCATGAACATCAAGCGATTCATAGCGGACAGCAACCAGGAAGCCCTTCGCCTGATCAAAAGGGAGATGGGACCGGACGCCGTGATTCTCAAGACCCGAACCCTTTCCTCCCGAGAGGATGCAGCGGGCCACACCCAGCGGCGCGTCGAGGTCACAGCGGCCGTGGACTACGATGCCCCTGACTTCGGAGAGGACAGTGCGTCGAGCGTGCCCTCCATCACCCAGGAAGCCCTCTTGAAGAGGTGGCAGAGCCTGGAAACGGAGCTGCGAGATATCAAGTCGGCCATCCTGAGCGCAGAGGCGGGGCGAAGACTGGCCCCGGAGCTTTACTTCAATCCTGCCACTCGTTCGCTCTACAGCTATTTTCACGCCTTCGGTCTGAGACCGGAGATCGTGGACGATCTCATGACCGAAGCCCATCGGAACTCGGATGGGAGAAGTCGGGAAGGCGTTGACATTCTGCGTGAATCCCTCTCCCGCCTGCTTACGCGGATCGAAATATCGACCCGCGGGCAACAGGTGGGGAAAAAGGGGATCTACGCGTTCATCGGTCCGACCGGAGTGGGGAAAACCACCACACTCGCCAAAATGGCGGCCTTGCGGGCCGTGAAGGAAGGCATCCGCACCGCGTTGATCACCCTCGACACCTTTCGAATCGCGGCGGTGAGCCAGCTCCAGACCTACGCGAGGATCATGGACGTTCCCCTGGAAGTGGCCTCCGGGAAACACGAGCTGAATCAGGCCCTTCTACGACACCGGGACGCGGACCTCATCCTGATCGACACAGCCGGCCGAAGCCCCAACCACGCCCGGGAAATTCGGGAGCTCGGCCATGTCATCGAAGGCAGGGACGATATCCACCCTTTTCTCGTGCTCAGTGCCACGACCGATTACGGCAATCTCGTTTCTACGGCCCGGCAGTTTGGAAAACTTTCTTACAAAAGCACCATTTTCACCAAGTTGGATGAAGTTCAGGACATATCCGCCATGGTGAACTTCCTGGTTTCGGATTCCCGGCCCGTTTCCTTCTTTACCACGGGACAGCGGGTCCCCGAAGACATGGAGAGGGCCTCCAGGAAACGTCTTGCGAGGCTCATGCTGGACGCAGTGAAAGACAAAGCAGGAACCCTCAATGACAGCGATGAGGTAGCGGCATATGGATCAGGCAACCGGCCTCAGGTCCTTGGTCGAGGATCGAATGGCAGATCATAAATCACCTCAGGCATACTTGAAGCGGGAGTCCCGGACCGAGGATGCCCCGAAGCAGATCCGCGTGATTTCCGTGACCAGCGGAAAAGGAGGGGTCGGCAAGACAAGTGTGGTGGCGAATCTCGCTCAGGCCCTAGGCCGAATGGGGCAGCGCGTGCTGGTTCTGGATGCGGATTTGGGGTTGGCCAACCTCGACGTGATGCTCGGCCTGAACCCCCGCTACACAATCGATCACCTTCTTCGCGGCGAAAAGCGAATGGAAGAAATCCTCATTCGGGGGCCCGGAGGCTTCCAGCTCCTGCCCGCGGCTTCCGGAATTCCGGAACTCACGGATCTGGACAACTCCCAGCGATTGCTCCTTCTGGATGAGCTGGACGCGCTCAAGGACAGCTTTGATGTGCTCCTGATCGACACGGGCGCGGGAATCTCGTCCAATGTGATGTATTTCAACTATGCCGCCACGGAAAAAATCGTTCTCGTGACCAACGAACCCACGTCGCTCACGGACGCCTATGCGCTTATCAAGGTCCTGACCAGCCGGTATCAGCAAAAACGATTCAAGGTTCTCATCAATGCGGCCCGAAACGCCGAGGAGGCCAATCGCATCTACCGCCACCTCAGCCTGGTCGTGGATCAGTTCCTGGGGTCTCCGTCCCTGGACTACCTGGGCTGGATTCCCTTTGACCGACAGATGCCCGCTGCGGTGCGAAAGCAGAAAACCGTCATCGACCAGTTCCCGGACGCCCAAGCGAGCCGTCAAATCCTGAATCTTGCGAAAACCCTCATGGCGAATCATGACAGCCTGCTTCTTGAGGGGGACATCCGCTTTTTCTGGCAAAAGTTCCTGGAGCATTGATCACGCAATGGCAAACCCGGCCCTCAACAAACTGAAACGCTATTCCCAGGGCTCCCCGCCTGCGGGAGGCGTCAAGAACCCTGCTGAACGTGAGGCGCTTATCCTGGAGTACGCGCCTCTGGTCAAGACCATTGCAGGGAGACTGGGCATGCGCCTGCCCCAGCACGTGAGCCAGGACGATCTGATCGGCGCGGGAATCATGGGCCTTATGGACGCCGTGGAGAAATTCAATGCCTCCAAGGGGGTGGCGTTCAAATCCTATGCGGAATTCCGGATCCGGGGAGCCATGCTCGATGAGCTTCGGGCCATGGATTGGGTTCCCCGGTCGGTCCGCCGCAATGCGCGCAAGATCGAAGCCGCGTACGCCAGGGTGGAAAACGGGACCATGCGCCCGGCCTCCGATGAAGAAGTCGCCCAAGAGCTCGGGGTCGACCTGGAAACGTTCTACTCCCTCCTCGAGGAAGCCCGGGGGGTCGCTCTCATCAGCGAGGAGGACCTCGGGCACGTCCTGCCCAATGAATCGACTGAGCGCTTTTCAAACGGGGCATCCGATGGAAAGGCCTCGGGAAATCCCTCGGACAGCCTTGACCTGGCGGAGGTTCGGGAGGTCGTTGCCGAGGCGATCGACAGACTGCCCAAAAATGAACGGTTGGTCGTGGCCCTTTACTACTATGAAGAGCTGACCATGCGGGAGATCGGCGAGATCATGAACTATACCGAGTCCCGAATCAGCCAGCTGCACACAAAGGCCATCCTGCGGCTGAGAGGGGGGCTGAAAGGATACTTCGAGTCCGAATCCGCATGAAGGAAGCATGGGTCACGGCTTTTTGCGACTCCATCCATTTTCAGAAGGTTGTACGTAGGCCGGTGAGGCGGGCTCCATGACGAGCAACGAGGAAATCGAGAGGGACGAGGCACAAGAGGACCAGGGGGAGGATCAGAGCCCTTCCACCGGGTCCCCTGAACCGGGTCCTTCCAATGAAGCAGCCGGACGTTTAGGCTCAGCTCTCTCCATCCTGAAAGGGCGACGCCGGATCCTCATCGCAGGGGGCGTGGGAATCCTGCTGTCGTTCATCGCGGTGTGGGGAATTCGAATCGTCATGCTCCCTGGGAACACCGTACAACCGAAAGGGCCAACCCCGGGACCTCTTTCACAGCAATCTCCCGCCGCTACAGGAGACCGGCTGCTCAAGCAGGAACTCAAGCCCTTTTACATCCTGCTGCCGCAGGAGAAGACCGGAAAGATCGCCCGCTTGCGCCTTTCCGTCACCTGGGCTCCGAAAACGGCGGCGCGCTATCAGGAGAAGGAAATCCTGATCCGCGACCGCCTTTACCGTCGAATCACGGAACTGGCCTCGAAAGGAGAAAACATACGCGGCATGACCCTGACCATCCGCGCAGAGGCCCAAAACATCCTGGAGGAACTCCTCCGCCCGAATGAGCTGCGCGTTGCTGTTGCGGGAATCTTCGTGGTCTGACTGAAGCTGCATTCTCTCTCGCTGCGGGCTTCACTCCCGCAGAGGGCCCAAGAGGCGTTCACAGCCCCTCCAGGAAAGGAACCACCGGAGGTGTGCGATGAACGAGTTGAGCAAACTCCGCGGCCTGTCTCCTGTGAGCCCGGCATCGAACCGCGTGTGGAAGGCGCCCAAGGAGCGCAGATCGGAGGACCGTCCACCGCGCAAAAGGAAAAACAAGGGACCGGATTACGAAGACGCGCGGGACAAAGCGGATCGTGCGGATCCGCTTTCCCGGCCGGACGCCGACGCCCCGGAGGAAGTCGAACTTCCCCTGGAGTATGGAGCCGACGGGATCAAGAAGCGAACCCGGCACAAAGTCGACGTGGAAGTATAGAGACAGCCGTCTCGAGCCATGACGTCTGAACCTGCGAAAGACAGGGCATTCACGGGGATCGCCGTGAGGGTATATGGACATTCAACTCTGGATCATAGGACAGATTGCGATCGACCTGCTGATGGGCGCAGTGCTTCTTTGGGTCCTCGTGTCGGGATCCCGCCACAAGACCCGGGAGGGCGAGGAACGCATGCAGGCTGCGGAGCGGTCCGAGAAAATCCTGGCCGAAATGAATGCCATCGCCCGCGACCTCGAGGAAAACCTCGAGGAAAAACGGGAACTGACGTCTCGCCTCCTGGGACGGCTCGATGAAAGCCTGGCACGTGCCGAAAAACGCTACGAGCAATTCCAGGACCTGTTTGACGCCGCGGACAGCGCGTCGAAAAGGGACACGGTTTTCGTGAATTCCTCCCTTTCCACGAAAGATGCGATCCGCTCCCTCCTGAGCAAAGGGATGAGCAAGGAGGAGGTGGCCCAGCGATTGAGCATCTCCGTCGGAGAGATCGACTTGTTTCTCAAGCTGAGAGACAAGGGGTCAAAGCGCAGATTCTCGCGGTAACACCGGTGCACCATGTTTCGAGGCATTTCCCAGACTCCGACATCCCCCTCCACCATCCGGTCCGCCGAAGGACCAGGCGACGGCCTTCGTCTTGCTCCCGGCGACACCTTTCGGGCCACCGTCATCTACGCGAAACGCGGAGGTGAAGTGCTTCTCCTGGCCCGTGGAACACGCTTTCAGGCCTTTGCCACACGCCCGCTTCAGGAGGGCCGAAACTACCTCCTCCAGGTTCGTTCCATGGGGGAACGCATTCTCCTGAAGGTGGTGGAAGGCGAAGCAGCCGAGCGGACCTCGGCCGTTCGGCTCTGGGCAACGGGCCGGGCGGATCGGGCGGAGTTGGGAAACTTCCTTCGATCGCTGGCCGGGGCCGTTGAAGACGAACGTTTGAGTGAACCGATACGAAACGCACTTTCCGCATTGAAAAGTCGACTGCCGAGTCTGGTTTTTCGCGCCCCGGCAAAGGACGGATTCCAGTGGATGATGCGACAGCTCCGTGACTCCGGACTCTTTCTGGAAAGTCGGGCAGCGCGTCATCTGCTGGAGGGCAGCGAGGCCCCGTTCCAGTCCCTGACCTCTTCCGACCTCAAGGGCCTCCTGCTCTCGCTGAAAGCCCTTCTCAGCGGAGGTGAAGTCGACAGCCCCCGCACCGCCGATCTCGCCCAACAGGTGGATCAGGCCCTTCATGTCGTGGAAACGGATCAGCTCCTCAACCTTTCCTCTCTGAAAGACGGCCTCGGGTGGTTCTGGTTCATCCCGGGTCTCTGGAAAGAAGGGTTTCGAGGAGGGGAGGCGTTTCTGCAAAAACCCGGAACGGACGATGAGGCCCTCCACCTCTCGCTTTCCCTGGACTTCACCCGTCTAGGGCACATGGAGGTTTCCGTTTCCCTCAACCGTTCCGTGGTGGGGCTTCGAATCCTTACGGAGGACCAAACCCGGGCGGAGTTTGTCAGTCGCCACCTGGAGGAGCTTCGCTCCGGACTGTCCGAGGCCGGACTCCAGGCCGGGACGGTTGTCTGCCGGAAGAAACAGGAAGACGATCCGGAGTGGGCTCCGTTTCTGGAGTTTGAGAAGACCGCGAACGCGGTGGACATCGTGATGTAATGAGTTACCGATGCTGGAAAAGCTCAAAAAAGCCGTTGCACTGAAGTACGAACCGGGGAAAGACGGTGCGCCTCGCGTCACGGCCAAGGGAAAAGGGCTCGTCGCCCGTCGCATCATGGAGATCGCCCGGGAGGAGGGTATCCCTATCTCCGAAGATCCCGATCTGGTCGGGGCCCTGATCCAGCTCGACTTCGACGAGGAAATCCCGCCGGACCTTTACAAGGCCGTAGCCGAAATCCTTGCCTTTGCCTACCGACTGAACCGCCGCATGAAAGAGTCCTCGTGAATGCCTCCGCTGTCAGGACTCATGCCTGTCACGGCACTTCCATGACCCGCGGCTCGTGAGCCGTCGCCCGAAAAAACCGTTGAATTCCCTCTCTCGGAATCAGCAACGTGCTTGTGTTCACAAGGGGGTGGCACTGGAACTGCGGGCTCTCCCATACCGCCCGATCCATAATCACCTCGACCTCCCGGTCCCGGTCGTTCACCAACCCCAGGAGCGATACCGCTCCCGGCTCCACGCCGAGGCGGGCGTGCAGCCTGCGCGGTGAGCCGAATCGGAGCACGCTCACGCCCAGGAGTCCTTTCAAGGCCTTGAGATCCACCCGCTTTTCGAACCCCACCACGACGAGAAAATGCCGGTGCCCTCGCCGATCGCAAAGAAACAGGTTCTTGGTCTTGGCCCCCGGAAGCGGTGGGACGTCCCGGAGCGCCTCCTCCACTGTGTGGACCGGGGGATGATCGTAACGCTCGTAGGACACCCCCGCATCCCTGAGAAATGCAAAAATATCCATCAGATTGTTCTCCTCGCTGCGCACTGTGGCAGATTCACGGCCGGTGTTCAACGGGTTTCTACCACGGGTTTCTACCATGTTTCCTGTCCCTTGCTCCCCTGCTGTCCAGGGCAAACTTTTCCCTTTCGAGGAAAGGCCTTCACCCCCGAAGGCCTCCGACGTGAACCTCCCCTTTGCCGTCATTTTGCCGCCATTTTACCGACACTCCATAACCGGCTGACATTTCACATAAAATCAGCCAAGTCCCTGAAGCGACTTGCCGTTTCCACCCGTGGTACGAGAATTGCAAACTTGTGAGAAGCATGCCGGATCCAAGACCCGGCAATCCCCACGGAGGGTGCCATGATCCAAGGAATGATCGACGCAGTCAGGGCCTGCCTAAAGGAAGAGCTGCGGATGGACGTGATTACAAACAATCTCTCCAATGCCGCAACCATCGGTTACAAGAAACACCGGATCGCCTTTCAGGACGCCTTGAACGGTGCGCAGGGCGGGGATACGAGCGCCCCACCCGACCCGGCCCTGGTTCGTACCGAGGTCGACTTCTCCCCGGGTGATGTTCGTTCCACGGGAAACCCTCTGGACCTGGTGATCAACGGACGGGGCTTTTTCAAGGTCCAAAGCCCGGAAGGGGTCCGATACACGCGAAAGGGCAACTTCACGCTGGACGGGCAGGGATTCCTGATTACGCAGCAAAACCAATATGTCCTGGGCCAGGGCGGCCCGATCCAGATTCCTGCGGGGACGATCTCCGTGGACTCCCTCGGCGCCATCCATGTGAACGGTCAGGAGCAGGGACGACTGGACCTCGTGGACTTCGAGAAGTCTGAGGTCCTCGAAATGACAGGGCATGCCCTGTTCGCCAACCCATCCGGAGAGCCCGAGATCGGCCTGGACTATCAAAGCGGGGTCGAGCAGGGCTACACCGAGCAGTCCAACGTGGAGGTGGCCGAGGAAATGGTCAATATGATCCATTCCCTGCGCGCGTTTGAAAGCTACCAGAAAGTCATCCAGGTGCTGGACGAATTGAATAACCGCGTCATCAACGAAGTCAGCCAGCTTCGCTGATCTCAAGGAGGAAACCCATGATACGAAGCCTTTGGACCGCTGCATCGGGAATGGCGGCGCAGAAACTGAGCATGGACGTCATTGCGAACAACCTGGCCAACGTGAACACCGTGGGCTTCAAGAAGAGCCGGGCCGATTTCGTGGACCTTCTCTACCAGAACCTGCGCTCCCCGGGAGCCGCCACGAGCGACGGCGGCACCGTCCCCACCGGGATCCAGGTGGGCATGGGAACAAAGCCCGTGTCCGTCCAAAAGATCCACAGCCAGGGGGACTATGTCCAGACGCAAAACGACCTGGACCTCGCCATTGAAGGCGAAGGGTTCTTCAAAATTCTCAGCAACGGCGAAGAGCTCTACATGCGAGCAGGCGCATTTAAAATGGATTCCGAGGGCTACATTGTCACTTCGGAGGGTGACCTGCTCCAGCCGGAGTTCGCCATTCCCACCGAGACCGTGAACTTCACCGTGGATCCGGGAGGGAACATGGTGGCCCTGGGGCCTGACGGCACCGAACTGGCGAGCAGCCAGCTCACCCTGCACACCTTTGCCAATCCGGCCGGACTGTTGAGCGTAGGAGGGAACCGCTTCCGCCCCACAGAGGCCTCGGGGGACCCCATCGAGGGGAACCCGGGCGTGGACGGTATGGGGACCCTGGCTCAGGGCTACCTGGAGATGTCCAACGTGGACGTGGTTGAGGAGATGGTCAGCATGATCACCGGCCAGCGCGCCTATGAGGTCGCTTCCAAGTCCATCAAGGCGGCCGACGAGATGCTCCAGACGGCCAACAACATCAAGCAGTAACCGGGGAACCACGAAATGAGACCTCTTAGAATCATTCGAACCCTTGCTCCTGTCCTTGCGGCAGGGCTCGTGATGTTTGCCTCGCCGGTTTCGGGGACGGAACGAACCCTGGAGATCCGCATCGCCGAAGAAGCCACGATCCATGGTGACACCGTGACTCTGGGGGCGATCGCCGCATTCGAACCGGCCGGGGATCCGCGGGTGGCAAGGCTCGAAGCGATGGAAGTCGCATCGGCTCCGGCTCCGGGAAGCTCCTACCAGTTCAACCGTCACTTCCTGGACTACAAGGTGGGCTCGGCCCTTGGGGATCGGGAAAACGGGATCACGCTGGAGATCCCCTCAACCCTTGTCATCCACCGGGCCGCCCAGGTCATCACCTCGGCGCGCATGAAGGAGATCTTTCGCGAGTACCTCATACAGAACGCCCCCTGGTCCCTCGACGAGATGGTTGTGGAGGATCTGCAGGTGCCCGGGGACCTGGCCCTTCCCGAGGGAAACCTTCGATGGGACATTCGCGAGAACGGCAACACAGACTATCTAGGCAACCTATCCGCAACGCTGACCTTCCTCGTAGACGGGCGGGCTGTCCGACGAGCCCCCGTGTCCGCACGAATCGCCGTCACACAACATGTGGTCCAGGCGTCTCGGAACATTCAACGAGGCGATGCGGTGAGAAAAGACGACCTGAGGCTCGTTCGACAGACCACGACACGGCGCACAGGCGACGCCCTGACAAGCCTGGAAGAAGCAGCGGGAAAAAAGGCGGCTCGAAGCATCCGCGTGGGCCGCACGCTGACCGCCGCCATGGTGGAGGATCCCCCGGTAGTGGAGAAGGGGAGCGCGGTTACCATTGTCGCAGAAAACGAAATCCTTCGCATCACCACGCGTGGTGAGGCCCTTGAAGACGGCTGCCATGGGGATCGCATTCGCGTGCGCAATCTTCAGAGCGGCAAGGAAATCTTCTCCACGGTCGAGGCCCCCGGCTGGGTGAGAGTGCGCTTCTAAATCAGGAGATCCCAATGAACATGAAATGGAACGGTATTGCAATCGCTTTGGCCCTGCTTCTCCTCACAGGATGCGCAGGACTCCCTTTTCAGGACAAAGACGCCCGGGAGCCCCTGACCTCCCCCCCGGCGGCCCGACCCGCACAGATCGTGGTGTCCCCCCAGAACCTTGACCCGGCCTCCGGCGCCGGCCTCTGGCATGAGACGACCTATCGCAGCGCATTCCAGGATCTCCGGGCCCATAAGGTGGGCGACCTGATTACCGTGAACATCGTCGAGACCTCGCAAGCGAACAAGAAGGCCACGACCAAGACCGGTCGCGAATCCTCCATCAATGCCGGAATCAGCAACCTGCTCGGTTGGGAAGGCAAGATCAGCAAGATCGGCGTACCGGCGGAATTCAACAACGATGTCATGCTGAAGGCCTCCATGGAAAACGACTTCGACGGCTCGGGCGAAACCACTCGGAACGAGTCCATGACCGCCTCCATCACCGCCCGGGTTCTTGAGGTCACCCCGAACGGGAACCTCTTCATCAAGGGGTCTCGAAAGGTCAAGGTCAACAACGAAGCCCAGTACATCACCCTTACCGGGTTGGTCCGTCCGGCGGACGTTTCTCCGGACAACACCGTGTTGTCCAGCTACATTGCGGAGGCCTCCATCGAGTACACGGGCAGCGGACCGGTGAGTGACAAACAAAGGCCCGGCTGGCTCATGCGAGCTGTGGACTATGTGTGGCCGTTTTAAGGGAGGAAACCATGCGGACGCTTAGACACGCCGCCCTGACAACCGGCATTGCCTTCTTGATAGCCCTTGCCCCGCTGCTGACCTCCGGGGCCTCGGCCGCTCGCCTCAAGGACATGGCCTCCATCAAAGGGACGCGGCTCAACCAGCTCGTGGGATACGGTCTCGTGGTCGGTCTCAACGGGACCGGAGACGGGAACGGGACACAGTTCACCGTGCAAAGCCTGGTGAACATGATGGAGCGGCTGGGCGTGCACACGCTTCCGGATGAGGTCAAGGTGGCCAACGTAGCCGCGGTCATGATCACGGCGAATCTGCCGCCGTTCGCACGCATCGGGAGCAAGATCGACGTGCTCGTCTCATCGGTGGGTGACGCGGACAGCCTCCAGGGCGGAACCCTGCTGCTTTCTCCGCTCCGCGGGGCGGACAACAAGGTCTATGCCCTGGCACAGGGGCCCCTCCTGGTGGGGGGATTCGCCGCAGCCGGGGCCGCCGGGGGAGGGGTCCAGAAAAACCACCCGACCGTGGCGCGGGTTCCTGGGGGCGCCACCATTGAACAGGAGATCCCGTTTCAGTTCAACAGCCTGAACGAGCTCACCATCAGCCTGAACAACCCGGACTTCACCACAGCGATTCGTGTGGCGGAAGCCATCAACCGGGAGGTGGGAGGCCGGATGGCATTTCCTTCGGATTCAGGAACCGTGTGCATTGAGGTGCCGGAGGCCTTTCGAGGAAACCTGGTGCCCCTGGTGGCAAAGCTGGAGCAGCTCCACGTCCAGCCGGACAACAAGGCCCGAATCATTCTCGCCGAGAGGACCGGGACCGTGGTCATGGGCGAAAACGTGCGCATCGCACCCGTGGCCATTGCACACGGAAACCTGAGCGTCCACATCAAGGAAACCCAGAATGTCAGCCAACCGGCTCCGTTCTCCCGGGGAAGGACCACGGTCACGGACGACAGCCAGGTGAACGTCACCGAGGAGGGGGAACAGCTGCTCCTTCTGCCCGAAGGCGCCAATCTCGGCGAGGTGGTCAAGGCGCTGAACGCCATCGGGGTGTCTCCGCGCGACCTGATCACGGTTTTCCAGGCCATCCAGGCCAGCGGTGCACTTCAGGCGGAGCTGGAGATCATTTAGCGAAACAGAACAGACTGTATGTGAGAGGAGAGGATCGCGGTGCAGGGAGAGAGGGTGAATCTCAAATCGTTCCTTCCGCGTCCTGAGGCGCAGGAAGACCGGGATCAGAAACTTCGAAAGGCGTGCAAGGAGTTCGAGTCCGTCTTTACCTATCAACTGCTTCAAAGCATGCGCCGGACCGTGCAGAAGTGCGATCTCTTCCACGGAGGCAATGAAGAGAACATGTACGAATCCCTTCTGGATCAAGAACTCTCGAAATCCTTGGCCGACCAGGGCGACCGGAGCCTGGCGGATCTCCTGTACCGGCAGCTGAGCCGAAAGGACGGCGCCTCCTCGAACACGGACTTCGCCCCGGAAATCCTCCAGAAACCGGAAACACCCCGCTGGCCCATACAAGGGCGGGTCTCCTCCAACTTCGGCTGGCGGGTGGACCCCATCAACGGGGAACAGAAATTTCATGAGGGGATTGACCTGGCCGCTCCTGAAGGTACGACGGTTCGAGCCTGCATGCCCGGCCGGGTGATCCTGAGCGACCACCGGCACGGATACGGAAACGTGGTGGTTGTGGATCATGGGAAAGGCTTCACCACACTGTACGCGCACAATCGGGAAAACCTGGTCTCCGAAGGTGACTGGGTGCACGCGGGTGAGCCCCTGGCGCACCTGGGCTCCACGGGCAGGAGCACCGGCCCTCACCTTCACTTCGAGGTCAGGCGGCATGGTCGACATATGGATCCAGCCGATTTCCTGGGCGGGTCGCCGCAAACCCAGTTCGCCGACACGACCGGCTCGGATTTGACGGTCTAGCGAAAATCCGCTCGACCGCTGTCGGCTACGATGCAACCCATTGGTATCGCAGGGACAAATCTCTGATCATGAGCTTTTAGGGGCTCTGTCAAATTTGAGTCAGGACTCGGATCAGCCGATAAACACAAAGAGGAGAATCGCATGGAAACGAGCAGCCTATCCTTGGAAAGCCCTCAGGAGCGGCAGACGGTGCTTCTGGAAGAGCTGATCCACTGTCTGGATCGGGAGCGTCAGGTCCTCATCGACCTGGACATTCCGGGCCTCTGGACCGTGGTGGAGGAAAAGCACGGCATCCTCCAAACCATCGAGGCGCTCTCCACGAAAGAAGGGACGAAGACGCCCCCCTCGGAACCGGCCCCCGAAAGCGCCGGAATCGATGCCCCTGCGAAGACCGGCGCAGATCGCAAAATCGACCTGCTGAAAGAGGAAATTCGCGAGCGGGCCCGGGAGAATGCGGCATTCATTCAGGACTCTCTCACTTTTGTCGACAAGCTCATCAGTCTTTTTGCGGGAACTCCTTCGGATGCCGAGACCTACAGGCCACACGGTGAAGAGAGACGGCCACGTCGAGGCCCGATCTACCGTAGGGAGGTGTAGAAAATGGCAGGCATCGGACTCGTTCTGAACACGGCCAAGAATGCTCTCCTCACCCAGCAGTATGCCATGGATGTGATCAGCCACAATGTGGCCAACGTGAACACGGAGGGATACTCCCGCCAGACCTCGATCATCGAGGCGAATCTCCCGGCCCCTTATGCCGGGTTCATCTTCGGCACGGGGGTGGGGCTGCAGGAAATTCAGAGGCAAACGGATACGTTTGTGGAAACCCGGCTCCGGGAGGAGGAGTCTGGTCTGGCGGCCATGTCCGAGCAGGAGACGTATCTCAAAGTCTTAGAGGGGGTCTTTGACGAGAGCTCGGGGAACAGCATCAGCTCCCAGTTCGATGCCTTCTGGAGCGCCTGGCAGGATCTGTCCAACAACCCTTCGGGCTCCGCGGAACGTACCATCCTCTACGAAAAAGGCACCCAACTGGCACAGACATTCCAGGACATTCGCGACAACCTGGACCAGTTTGAAACGGAGCTGAACCTGTCCCTGGACGCCGGAGCGGAAAAAATCAATCAGCTCACCTCGGAAATCGCTGAGCTCAACGAGCAAATCATCAGCATGGAGGTCAACGGAAACGCCAACGACCTGCGGGACCAGCGGGACATGCGGATCCGCGAGCTTTCCACATACCTGGACATCAACGTATTCGAGGACACGCAGGGGAACCTGACGGTCACTACGGGCCGGGGATTCACACTGGTCAGCAAGACGGATTCCTACGAGTTATCCTTTGAGCAGGGCGAGGTCATGTGGGAGAGCTCCGCCGGCCAGACCCCCATCACGGACTTCATCACGGGCGGGAAGATGGGCGGGTGGCTCGAGGTCAGGGACGCTTACCTGCCCAAGTATCGGAATGAGCTCGACGAACTGGCTAAGAACGTGATCTGGGAAGTGAACAAGGTACACAGCCAGGGAGTGGGGCTGGAGGGGATGACCTCCGTGACCGGGACGTATGGGGCAGACGACCCGGCAGCGGCTCTGGACAGCTCCGGGCTGGACTTTCAGGACTCCTTGACATCCGGGCAGTTCTCCTTCTGGGTCTACGATGCAAACGGTGATGTGGTCGATCTTGGAGGGCCCGGGGGATCCCTGGTCGTCACGGTCGACCCGGCGACGGACCGCCTCAACGACATCCGGGACGCCCTGAACGGACTCGATGGCGGGAACATCACGGCGAGCGTCGACATCGATACCGGCCAGCTCACCATCAGCGGGGCCAACGGTCGCACGTTCGCTTTCTCCGAAGACTCGTCGGGGGTCCTCGCCGCCCTTGGAATCAACACATTCTTTGATGGAAAAAATGCCCAGAACATCGCCATGAACGAAACCCTGAACAGCCACAACGAGTACATCACTGCCGGCTGCGTGGACAGCACGTCCGGCGAAATCGCCGTGGGCGACAACGCAAACGCCCTGAATATCGCCTCGTTGAGGGATCAGACCGTCGCGATGAACCGCTACACGTACGACGACCCCGACACCGTGGCATCCAACCCGGCGGATACGTTTCAGGGGTATTTCACCTACCTGGTCGGATCCGTCGGCATTAAGAGTGAGAGCGTGCAGCGCGAGCAGGGGTATGCCGAGGTGGTCGTCAACCAGCTGACGGAAGAGCGGGACAACCTCTCCGCGGTTTCTCTGGATGAGGAGATGACGAACCTCATCAAATTCCAACACGCCTATTCGGCCGCAGCCAAGCTGGTCTCGACGGCCGACGAGATGCTCCAGACCCTGCTCGAAACGCGTTAGGAGGAAATTTCATGAGAGTTTCCAATCAATCCATGTACGAATCCATCACCTACAACCTTACGAAGGTGTCGGATGAAATGCTTTGCGCCAATCAGGTGGTCAGCTCAGGCAAGCGAATCAACCGTCTGTCCGATGATCCGGTAGGGCTCGTGAGCGTGATCAACCTTCGTTCCTCGCTCGAGTACATCGGGCAGCTGGAGCGGAATATCAATATGGGCAACTCGTGGCTCACCATGGGAGAGACCGCCCTGAGCGATGTGGAGGATCTTCTGTCCGAGACCAAGACCCTGTGTATTGAGATGGCCAATGCCACGCAGACCGCAACGGAGCGCTCGGATGCCGCTGTGGTGGTGGAAGGCACCTTGCAGCAGGTGCTCTCCCTGGCCAACACCCAGGTGGACGGCCGGTACATCTTCTCGGGTACCAAGACGGATACGGCTCCCTATGTCCTTGGGACCGATGACGGCGGAAACGAGGCGGTCATCTACCAGGGCAACGACACGGCCTTTCAGGTCCAGATCGCCAAAGACATGAATGTAGCCGTAGGCCGCGTGGGAACAGACATTTTCGGCGCATGGGGAAATGATCTTACTGCAGACGGGGATCCTCTCACAGACAATTGGGGGGACCCCGATGAAGGCACGAACAACATTTTCAAGACCCTCATAGACCTCAAAGGACACCTGGAAAACAATGACGTGGACGGTATTCAGACCACGATGGACGAACTGAACGATCAAATGGATCGAATCCGCTCCCTGGTCTCCGATTCCGGAGCGAAGAGCCTTCGACTGGAGACCAAGGAGAACATCATCCAGGATCTTGAACTGACCTACGAGGAACGAAAGTCCGACCTCGAAGACGCAGACATGGCCGAGGCGATCACGGACCTCACTGCCAAGCAAACCGCTTACCAGGCCGCTTTGGCAAGCGCCTCCAAGGTCATGCATTTGAGTCTTGTCGACTATCTCTAGAAGGAGGGGCCACGCGGAAAAGGCCCCTCAAACAGCGCACCCTTGTCCTGGCGCCAAGGAGGGTACCAGTGCTCGTACTGACCCGCAAAACGAATGAAAGCATCACCATCGGCCACCACATCCGCGTGACGGTCCTTGAAATCCGCGGGGGGCAGGTTCGACTGGGAATCGATGCACCAAAGGAGACCCCGGTGAATCGAACCGAGGTGTACGAAAGCATTGTTCAGGAAAACCGGGAGGCTTCACGGGCTCGCGGGGACCTGGACCGCATCAAGGACTTGCTTCCCGCTGGAATGCGGCAAAAATCAAAGTAGCCGATTATGGAATCCGTAAAAACAACCAGGTTTGGAGACATGGACATCGAAGAAGACCGCGTTATCCACTTTCCTCAAGGATTGCCGGGCTTTCCGGACCAGAAGCAGTTCGCGCTCATGGAACACAAGCCCGGCTCCCCCTTCATGTGGCTCCAGTCCATTGACACGCCGGATCTCGCTTTTGTGGTGACCGACCCTTTCCTCATCGTGCACGACTACCTTCAGGACGCACCGGACCAGGACCGCGGCAGGGTATGGGAGAAAAACGTGGACAAGCCCCTCCTTTTGACCATTGTGAACATTCCGCAGGGGGAACCTCGAAAAATGACGGTCAATCTTCAGGGCCCGCTGGTCATCGATGTTCAAGCCCGAACAGGAAAGCAGGTCATTCTGGTCCACTCCGGATACAGCACGCGACACCCTGTGCTCCACGAGTAATCCCCTCCATTTCATCACACCTGCAAGCCACCGGACCGCTCCCCTATCGAGCCGGTGGTGAAGACCTACCCACCCGTGCCCCGAGCGTTTTCTTTTTGCCAAGGCATTGACGTTTTTCACACAAAAAAGATTGAATTTTTCGGATCACCTGTTAGAATTTTGGCATACTGCAACAAGCGGCCAATATTTTGGCTTCCCGCCGGACCCGGCAGGGGGGCCGTGGTGTGGAGGTGTAAGGATTTCATGGCAGAAACGAAGATCCTCGTCGTTGATGACGATCCGAAAATCCTGGAGCGCTTCGAGGAGTTCCTCTCCAAGGAAGGATACGCCGTAGAAACGGCAAAAAATGGTGAAATCGCCCTGGAGATGCTGGATCGCGATTACTTCGATGTCGCCCTCATCGACCTGAACATGCCGAAGATGGACGGGATGACCCTCCTCCAGCACATGGTCGACCACCACTCCGACACCGTGGGCATCATCCTCACCGGATATGCCACCATTCGGAATGCCGTGGATGCGATGAAGCTGGGAGCCGCCGACTACCTGGCCAAGCCCGCAAAAATGGAGGAGGTCCTCATGGTGCTGCAGCGGGCCCTGGAGTTCCGCGACCTCAAACGCGAAAACCTGGCCCTGAAAAAGCAGCTCAAGAAAAAGTACAAGTTCGAGAACTTCATCGGGGACAGCCTCCCGATGAACAAGGTCTTCCGCATCATCGAAAAGGTGGCCGATACGGACAGCACCGTTTTGATCCTGGGGGAGTCCGGAACGGGCAAGGAACTCGTAGCCCGGGCCGTTCACTACCACAGCATGCGAAAAGACAAGCCCTTGATTCCGGTGAACTGCGGGGCGATTCCCGAGGAACTCCTGGAAAGCGAGCTTTTCGGCCATGAGAAAGGCGCATTCACCAACGCCATCCGCACGCGAATCGGAAGATTCGAGATGGCGAGCGGCGGAACGATCTTCCTGGACGAGGTCGCCGAAATGAGCCCTCACCTCCAGGTCAAACTCCTTCGCATCCTCCAGGAGCAGGAATTCGAACGCCTGGGGGGAACAAAGACCATCAAGTGCGATGTCCGAATCATCGCCGCCACAAACAAGGATCCCGACAAGCTGGTGGAGGACGGATCGTTTCGGGAGGATCTCTACTACCGCCTCAAGGTCATCCCCATCTACCTGCCCCCCTTGCGGGAACGCCGATCGGATATTCCCCTGCTCGCCCACCACTTCCTTGAAAACATGGCCAAAAGCAAGAGAAAGAAGGCCATGAGCATCACCAAGGATGCCATGAAGGCCCTGACCAACTACGACTGGCCGGGGAATGTGAGGGAGCTGGAAAATATCATCGAGCGCATGGTGATTCTGAGCGAGGGGGATCGCATTCGAATGGAGGACCTGCCGGAAAAAATCGCCAAAAGGCACGTCCTGGACATGGATGAGGAGGGATTCATCCCTGAGGAGGGGTTGAGCCTGAGCAATGCGGTGAACGATTACGAGCGGCAGCTCATCCTGCATGCCCTGGAAAAATCAGGGTGGGTGAAGAACCGTGCAGCCAAGCTGCTCAAGATGAACCGCACGACCCTTGTGGAAAAAATCAAAAAGCAGGGGATCGAAAAGGACCGCATGGCGAGCTAGTTTCCATCCAAAAATGGCTATTTTCCGCAATCTCGGCGTCAATCTTCGGGATTCCTTGTGCGAAGTACTATATGTACATCTCCGCGGAATCCATTGATTTCCTTGATCTTACGAAAAATATCTCATTTCTGAATTGGAAACTCGCTAGTGCCTTGAGCTTGATTTCTGGACGGGCACGAGCTCGTTTCCATCCGGAAATGGCTACCGAACATCAACCCTTCCGGTAGACACTCGGCCGGATATAGCGGAAACGGTGCTGCACCCCGGTCAGGCTCTCCGAGTGCCCGATAAACACATATCCTGAAGTTGAAATCACGTCATAAAAACGATTGACAAGATCTTCCTGTGTTTTTTTATCAAAGTAAATCATTACATTTCTACAAAATATGATATCAAATGAAGTACTAAAAGGAAAAGGTTCGATAAAATTCAATCGTTGAAAGTGCACATGTTTTTTTACGTGCGACTTGACTCGATAGCATCCTGCCCACCGGTTGACCCCCTTTTGAAAAAACTGTCGACGTATCGGCAAGGGGACCTTCTCCACCCGGGCCGCCTCGTAAATGCCTCGCTCGGCGGCCATGAGCATACGCGTAGAGATGTCCGTTGCCAGGATCCGAATGTCATTGTGTCGGGATTCCGGCAGGGCCTCCAGCAGGGTCATGGCAATGGAGTAGGCTTCCTCTCCACTGGAGCACCCCGCGCACCACACACGGATCTCCCCGGACCTGCTCTTTCCGGAGGTTCCGAAAAGCTCGTTCACAACGACCTCGGAAAGAAAATCGAAATGCTTGGTCTCCCGAAAAAAGGACGTCAAATTCGTTGAGATGACATCGAGGAGGGGGATGAACGCATCGCCGGTCGCGTCTTTCGTCAGGAAATCATAGTACTCCCTCACCGATGTGAAGTCGGATTGCCTCAGCACCTTGGCAAGCCTTGCTTTGAGCAACTCCCGCTTGCCCTGATGAAGGTTGATTCCCGACTTCTCATAAATCAGGTCACTGAAATTCCGGTAATCCCGGTCAGTCAATTCCACTTGCATCAACGTCATTCCCCTCCGCACTGCATCGCTTTTTCAGCCGCGACCTCATCACATCCTTGACGGTCGAGACGCTTTTCGTACACCAACCTTACCCGTGAGACGGATCCGGTCATCCCTTTACACTTGAGCACCCCTCGACTTCCATGGGAGGCCGGAGGCACGCAGGAAAGGCTCCATCGATCGTATGATAGAGGCAAGAATCGTGCCGTGGACCCAGGCACAGAGAAGTCAAATCCCACCCTTTACCCACACC
>JASFQI010000008.1:0-35132 GCA_050115555.1 Desulfobacteraceae bacterium | reverse complement strand
AATTGGCCGTACCCGAACTCGGCCCGCTTCTTCACCACCTGTCCGGGCTGAACCTCGATGCCTTCGAAGACGCGTTCGGTTTCGGGCCTGGATCCCCGGTTCACGACCTTGAGATCGTATATCCCCGGCTCCAGCTTGAGAACGCGGGGGTTGTCGCTGGATGTGTCGCTTGAGGTGACCAGGTTCTCGGTTCCGGCCTCCAAGACGTAAAGGCCTGCCGAGCCCTTTTCGCCGTTGATGAGGACCTCCACGCTCAGGCCCCCTTCGCCGAATTCGGCCGTCCTCTCCAGGGTCTCTCCGGCCTTCAAGGTCACGTCGGAAAACACGATCTCCTGAGGCGGGCGGACCCGGTTGTCGCGCACGATCACATCGTATGTGCCGGGTAAGAGGGGCTGAATGAGCGGATTTTCCGCCGATGTGTCGCGGTCGGCCACGAGGTTGCCGGTGCCAGCCTCTTGAACCCGTACGCCGGCCACCGAGGGCTCTCCCTGCTTCAGCACGGTCAGGCGCAGGACGCCGGATGAAAAGTTCACCTCCTGCTCTACGGTCTTGCCGGCCTCGATCCGAATGCCCTGGACGCGAACCGGCGCCTGGTTCGGGGTGTCGCGGTCCGTCACCTGCACATCGTAGACACCCGGTTTGAGCTTGGCGCCGGGGCGCCCCGGATCGGTGCCGGTGCGGCCGCTCTTGATGCTCTCTTCCTCTCCCTGGAGAAAGACCTCCACGTAGGCCCTGAAGGGTTGCCCGTTTCGCAGGGCCGTCACGCGGAGATAGCCCATGCTCGGGGTCTCCTGGACCGCCCGTCTGGCGGCCACCCGGAACTCCTGCGCGGTCTTGGCGGTAAAGTACTCCCCACCGCCCGCCCGGGCCATGCACTCGAGCTGCGCCCGCTCCTCGTCGGTCACGTCAAAGCCGATCACGTGCAGGATGAACCGAACCCCTGCCTTCTTGAGCTCGGCCACTAAAGCGCAGGGGTCCCCCCCGCAGGTCTCCCTGCCGTCGCTCACGAGGATGATGAGTGTCTCATCCTCCACGGCCCGGAGCTTTTCCGCGGTCTTCTGAACCGAGAGAGTGATCGGGGTCTTGCCCTTCGGGCTGATGGCCAGAATCCTTTTCGTGAGGGACGCCTTGTCCACAGGGCCCAGGGGCACCAACTCTTCCACGTCGCGGCAGTCGCCCTTGCGGCGGTGCCCGTAGGCCACGAGGCCTGCCTTGGCTGTGTCAGGGAGGTCCCGGATCAATTCGGTCATGACCTCCTTGGCGATGTCGATCTTGGGCTTCCCTTGCACCTGGGCCCACATGGAGCCCGAGGCGTCCAGGATGAACATGATGGCCACGGGCGGGCTCTTGGATGAAACCTGCTCTGACGGTTGCTCCACTGCCGGTACTTCAGAGGTCTTTGTCTCGGCGGATTTGCTTCCCTTTTGGGAGGAGGGGGCGGTCTGAGGTTCGTGTCCCCGCGATGTCGTGTCCTTTCCGCCTGTCTTTTGCCAGGAAGGGGGCACGGCATCTGCATGTTCAGGATATTCCAGGCGAACGTGGATACCGCCGTCAAAGATATTGAAGGACAAGGTTCCGATGGACCGATCCGCCGGAGAGTACCACGACATGGTCTCTCCGTTTTTGATATGGAGATCAAACTCCTCGGCCTTTTCTTTGTGCTGGGCCCTTCCCTTGTAAAGGGTCAACGTGCCCCGCGTGTCTCTGCCATCCTTTTCATCATCCCGAACGACCACGCGAAAGGGTCGATCCGTCCCGGTGCGGAGTTCCTTACCGGACATTTTTTTAATGGAATAATTCTTAAGAACGATGCCTTCGGGGGCCTCCACCATTTCCGTTGAAATGAGCACCGTGCCTTCCCTTACGCGAATCACGACCTCATCGGCTTTGGCTCCTGTCTCCCTTGGGGTGATGGTCACCCCCTGACCCTTGCGGGGGAAGTTGTAGGTGCTCATGGACGGTTCTTTGACGGGCTCGCCGTCCTTGAAGGCCACGGCGGTGAGGGCGGCCTTGCCGTCCGAAACATTTTCACCTCTCACACCGATCCTGTATCCCTCTTTGAGCGGGGCCCTCACCATCTCTCCTGCGGAAAGGGTCTTTTCAAAGGGGGCCGGAAGGAGGGGGGCCTTGGGCACATCCGCGGCCCAGGAAGGGGGCTCGATCGGCATGCGCTCCCTCCTGGCATAGCCTGCAGGGGGTTGGAAAAGGCTCTCTTCCTGGGGACCTTCCTGGATGTTTGCAAGCTCCACGAACCGCCCCTCGGACAAATGATTCACGATCTTGATCGCGAATCCGAGTTGGTCGGCGAACCAGGCGGTCAGAAAATCCTTACCGGAACTCCGAATGAGCTTCTTGGTGCATTCGTACCCATGGACGGTTTCCTTCCCCATGTTCCGGCTTTTGTACTGGGCCTCCGAGATTTGAAAGGCCACAAAGGGGTTGTTCATGGCGCTCCGGAGATCGTCGTTTTTCATCTCCAGGTATATCTTCTCGGACGGCACGAGCACCCGGGTGAGACCGGCCTTTTCATCCACCAGCACGGACACGGTTTGGTCGCCTTCCTGAACCTCCATTCGATATTTTTCGTCACGGACAAAAATCCTCCCGTGAAGGGTTTTCTCGGGTTCTCCGAGGATCATGTCCGCGGAAAACTGAGCCGCGCTCACGGGGAGTGGGCACACAAGCCCGAACAGGATCAGCATTCCTATACCGGAAAACCAAGCCACGAACCGAGGTCTGTCCATGATCGTCTCCTTTGCACGTCCATACCTAAAAGCGGTTGATTTGATTCATGAAAGGCTTCTTCCAAAGGCGAAGCACGTGACAAGCCCTTATGCCTGTCTCTCCCAACTTCTCATTGGAATCATCGGCCCTACCCTCATGGTCTTCGGCCAATCGACAAGAATGAACCAAAAGAATATGCCTGACTTACAATGAATGAGCGACGAAACAGGGTTATAAAAATATGGAAAGGTTCTGCTGCAGAAATTTCGTGGTGAGGCGTCTGGGTTTTTCGAGATCAAACAGGGATCTTCTGCGGCCGGCCGAAAGGCTTGTGTTCCACCGGGACCGACGAACATGGGTGACACGGACAGAAGCCGTTCCCCCCGGGCCTATAAAAGGGGCCCGGAGGGAACGGTCGTTTCTCATTTCTTCTTCTGGTAGCCGTTATAATAATCAATCACACGCTTCACAAAGACCTGCGTCTCCTCGTAAGGCGGTATTCCCCGGTAGTTTTCCACCGCCTCTGGACCGGCATTGTAAGCGGCCACGGCCAGCCTCATATCGTTGAAGCGGTCGAGCAGCTGTTTCAGGTAGCGTGTCCCCCCGAAGATGTTCTCCGTGGGGTCAAAGGGGTCGTTCACACGCAGCAGGTCGGCCGTGCTCGGCATGAGCTGCATGAGGCCCTGGGCGCCCTTGTGGGACACAGCGCGGTGATTGAAGCCGGACTCGGCCTTGATCACCGCCTTGATCAGCGACGGCTCCACCTCGAAGTGCGCAGACGCCTGCTTGATGATGGAGCCGTACTTTTCAATGTACTCCGCAGCGCGCTTCTCCGGGGACTTGAGGTAGAGACGATAACGGGAATCGCTCTTGATGTTCGTGAAGTGCCATACGCCGTTCTCGTCCTTGTAGCGGTAGATGTCCGCCGAACCCGTGCGAGGCGCCCCCAGGAGGATACAGGCCGCAAAAACCGCAAGCACACCCGTCGCTTGAAGGGAAAGGCGCATGGCTACCCCATTTTCTTCCAATCCGCCAGAAACTTCTCCAAGCCGATATCCGTCATGGGATGCTTGATGAGCTGCTCCATGACCTTGTACGGGATCGTGGCAATGTCCGCGCCCATGAGGGCCGCGTCGAGCACATGAAGGGGGTTGCGTACGCTGGCCACGATGATCTCCGTATCGTAGCCGTAGTTCTCGTAAATCGTGACGATCTGCTCCACGAGCTCCATGCCTTCCTGGCTCAGGTCATCCAGACGACCCACGAACGGGCTGATGTATGAGGCACCGGCCTTGGCCGCCATCAGCGCCTGGATCGGACTGAAGCACAGCGTGACGTTCGTATGAATGCCCTCGCCCGCCAGGACCTTGACCGCCTTCAGCCCTTCTGCTATCAGGGGGATCTTCACCACGATGTTCTCTGCGATTTCAGCCAGACTTCGGGCCTCTTCGATCATCCCGGCGGTCTCGGTGCTCACGACCTCCGCACTGACCGGCCCATCCACGATGTCACAGATCTCCTGAATGAGCTCCCTGAAATCCCGCCCCTCCTTCGCCACCAGGCTGGGATTCGTGGTCACGCCGTCCAGCAGTCCCAGGTCGTTCGCCTTTTGAATCTCCTCGATGTTTGCGGTATCGATAAAGAACTTCATGTGCTGTCCCCTTCCTTTGCAGATGTCGTGACGGGGCGGATGCAGTCGTTCGGCCCCGTATGATCAGGTTTAGCCCCGCCTTGCTTTTTCATACTCGGATGCGCATTTCTCACTGCAAAAATAGTGCTCCTCCCCGGCGATACGCCGTCTGACCGCCTCCTGCCGCGGAATGTAGGTGCCGCATTGGGGGTCCTGCACCATCTCGTCGATGACCTCTCCATTCGGCGCTGTCCGTTGTGCGGGCCGCCCGAATCCTGCTATGGCCTTGACCACACGGTACAAAAAGAACACAAGAAAAGCAATAATGAGAATTCGCAGCATGGATCAAATCCCATCCAACGGATGAATCGCCTGGGTCTCATCCTTTTCAAGGTCTTTCCGTATCTCTTCGATACGCCTTCCCAGGACCGGATGAACCAGCATGGCGTCCAGGTCCGAGAGCGGCACGACCACGAAACGGCGCAGGTGCATCCTCGGATGAGGCACCGTGATCTCCTTCTCCTGAAGGCACGCCGTGCCGTAGAGCAGGAGATCGAGATCAATGATCCGGGACCCCCAGCGCTCCGTACGCACCCGCCCCATGTCCGCTTCGATGCCCAGAAGCGCGTGCAGGAGGTCCACGGCGTTCAGCCGGGTCTCCAATCGAGCGACCCCGTTGACATACCAGGGCTGGTCCTCGACCCCCACGGGGCGGCTCCGGTACCAGGGGGAAACCGCCGTGACCCGGCACCCGGGAAGTCGCCCCATCCGTCCCACGGCCTCGAGTCCGTTTTTCAGGGGTTCCCCCAGGTTGGACCCAATGCCGATGTATGCGAGCGTCCTTCCCATGCAGGCCTCGTCAGAACGAAATCTCCTTGATCCGCTCCACCGCCTCAGCCAGGCGATCACGTGTCTGAGTCAGCGCGATACGGAAGTACCCCTCCCCGGGCTCGCCGAAGCCGTTTCCGGGCGTAACCACCACACCGCTCTCCAGGAGCCGGGCCGTGGTTTCCGTGGAGCTGAGACCGTTGGGGGTCCGGACCCAGAGGTAGAACGTGGCCTTGCAGGGTTCGACATCGAACCCGGCTTCTCCAAGCCCGGCCACCATGAGGTCCCGACGCCTCGTGTACACGCGGCACATCTCCTCCACGCAGTTCTGGTCCCCGCGGAGCGCCTCGATGCCGGCCATCTGCACGGCCTGGAACACGCCCGAGTCCACGTTGCTCTTGATGACCCCCAATCCGTCGACGGCGTCCCGGTTCCCCACGGCAAACCCGATCCGCCACCCCGTCATGTTGTACGTCTTGGAGAGCGAATGGAACTCGATCCCCACCTCCCGGGCCCCTTCCGCCTGAAGGAAGCTCGGAGGCCTGTAGCCGTCAAACGCCATCTCCGTGTATGCGGCATCGTGACAGACGAGGATTCCGTGTGCGCGTGCAAAGGACACGACCCTTTCGAAAAACGGCACGTCCGCTACCGCCGCTGTCGGGTTGTTCGGGTAGTTGAGAAAAAGGAGGCGAGCCTTCTCGAGCACCTCCCGGGGAACGGCCTCCAGGTCCGGGAGGAAGCCGTTCTCCTCCAGAAGAGGCAGAAAATGGGACTCCCCGCCCGCAAAGAGGGTGGCCGTATGGTACACAGGATACGCCGGGGTGGGTACCAGGGAGACGTCGCCAGGGTTGAGAAAGGCCAGGGGGAGATGGGCCAGCCCTTCCTTGCTCCCGATCAGGGAGACCACCTCCGAGGCCGGATCCAGCGCGACGTTGAAGCGCTTGTCATACCACTCGGCCACGGCGTCCTTGAGCACGTTCATTCCCGAGTAGGAAGGATATCTGTGATTGGCCGGGTCCTCGGCGCCCTTTTTCAGGGCCTCGATGATGTGAGGCGGTGTAGGCAGGTCCGGATCCCCCACCCCGAGGTCAATGATGTCCACCCCGCTCGCACGCACCTCGGCCTTTTTTCGATCGATCTCCTTGAACAGGTACGGGGGCAGTTTCTTGAGTCGGTCTGCTTTCTCGAATGTCATACTCGTTTCCCTCAGATTCAACGGAGGCATCCGCTGGAAAAAGACTTCCTCTCGCAAAGGCGCAAAGACGCCAAGAAAATCCGTTTTCAAGGTTCAGGTCAAATACGCCCCGTTCCTCCAAAATGATCCTCCGGAGGATGGGGGAATGCTGTTCTGGCTGTTCCACGCTCATTCCGAAATGAGTCATTTTTCGCAAGGTCGAGGAGGATCAAGGGATTGCGCGGAGACGTGCGTTTTAGTAAGTCGCACAAGGAATCCCGCCGACCGACGCAGAGATTGCGCTCCCTGGGACCCGCCCGAAGGGTGGGGTCTGAGCCACCCGTCAGGGTGCGAAGAAAAAGGGCCATTTCTTCCAATCTATCTCAGGCCTAAGACGTCCTGCATGTCATAGAACCCCACAGCCTGATCCACCACCCAACACGCGGCCCGGACCGCCCCCCGGGCGAAGTTGTCTCGATTGTGGGCTCGGTGGGTAAGCTCCAGGCGCTCCCCGATGCCGCCGAACATCACGGTGTGCTCACCGGTGATATCCCCTGCACGCAGGGCCTGAATTCCGATCTCGTCGGCACGCCGCTCCCCGACCATGCCCTTTCGCTCGTAGACAGCCGACTTCTCCAAGTCCCGGCCCACGGCCTCGGCAAGGACCTGGGCCAGACGAAGGGCAGTTCCGCTGGGGGCGTCCTTTTTGAAGCGGTGGTGGGTCTCCAGGATCTCCAGGTCGTACTCATCACCCAGGATGCGGGCCATCTCCGCGGCAATGCGGAACATGAGGTTCACCCCCACGCTCATGTTCGGCGCCATGACGCAGCGAATCCCCTGCGCTGCCGAGCGAAGCGCCTCCAGGCGCTCGCCCGCAAAGCCCGTGGTGCCGATCACCATGCTCTTTCCCCGGTCGGTGGCGACACGGACATTTTCCAGCGTGGCCTCGGGGGCCGTGAAATCGATGATCACATCCCCGGCCTCAATCACGTCCTTCACGGAACCGGCGATCTTTACACCCATGGCGCCCAGACCCGCCACCTCGCCCGCGTCCCTGCCTACAGCGGGGTGGTCGGTCCGCTCAAAAGCCCCGACCAAAGACACGTCAGGGTTCTCGTTCACCATGTGGACGATGCGACCGCCCATACGGCCGGCCGCGCCCGCAACGATCACGTTCACCATGACAACCCTCCCTGCTTTTCATGCAAAACCGGCTACAGGAGGCCGTAGGCCTCCAGGGCCTGCTTCAGCTTTTCCAGGTTGGCCGGGGCCATGGGCGAAAGGGGCAGACGCATCTCCCCGTCGATCCTGCCCACGAGGCCGAGAGCGGTTTTCACCGGGATGGGGTTCGTCTCAAAAAACATGGCGCGGCACAAGGGAAAGATCTTGAAGAAGCGCTCCCTGGCCTGCTCCGCATTCCCCTGCTCCCAGGCGTCAATCACATCGGCGACGTCCCGCGGAATGATGTTGGCCACCACGGAGATCACGCCTTTGCCCCCGATCGACAGCACGGGCATGAGCACGTTGTCATCGCCCGAAAGCAGGGTGATCTTGTCCCCTGCCAGGTTCAGGATATCCGCCATCTGGGAGAGGCTTCCGGAGGCCTCCTTGACGCCCACGACCTCGGGCAGCTCTGCAAGCCGTGCTACGGTCTCCGGGAGCATGTTCACACTCGTTCGACCCGGGACGTTGTAGAGCACCTGGGGCAAGGGGACCTCTCTGGCGATAGTCGAAAAATGCTGGTAGAGCCCCTCCTGGGTGGGCTTGTTGTAGTAGGGGGTCACCTGGAGCGTGGCGTCCGCTCCGGCTTCCTTGGCATGCCGGGTCAGCTCGATCGCCTCCTGGGTGTTGTTTCCGCCGGTCCCGGCGATCACCGGGACGCGCTTTTTCACGGCGTCCACGCAGATGTCGATCACGTGGGCGTGCTCGTCCATGGAGAGCGTTGCAGACTCCCCTGTGGTGCCGCACGGAACAATGGCGCTCGTGCCGTTCTCGATCTGGAACTCGATGAGCTCCCGGTATCCCGCTTCATCGACCTGGCCGCCCTTGAACGGCGTGACAATGGCGACAATGGATCCCTTGAACATGACAACCCTCCCTCTTCTTGTTCTTATGGGTTGTGTTGTGCAGGCGTCCGAAGAAAACGAACCGGGCGCCCATTCTTCGGGCCGGTCAAAGGGCCTCTTCGCCCAGACTGGCCCGATAAACAATCGACGTGTTTCCTTCCAACCATACCTCGGAAAACTCCCCCGAGTCCTCCTGGAAATGGATGCCGAGCTCTTCTCCGCCCCGCGTGGTCACTCGAACGGGGGACTGCACCAGACCGCGCGACGCGCACACCAGGGCGGAGGCGATGGATCCGGTCCCGCAGGCCAGGGTCTCGTCCTCCACCCCACGCTCGTAGGTCCGAACGGCGATGGTGCCGGGGCCGGTGACGTGCACAAAGTTCACGTTCGTGCCCTCAGGTGCGAAAAGGGCATGGTGGCGAATCCATCGTCCCTGCTCCACCACCGGGCAGTGCTCCAGGTCGTCTACTCGGATCACCACGTGGGGAACGCCCGTGTTGATGAAGTCCGCGACTTGCCAGCCGTCTCCGGGGGGCAGATCGATGTCCTTCCTGAGATCGAACGGACGCGGCATCTGGACCGTGACCACCCGTCCACTCACCTGGGCGGAAATCGGTCCGGCCAGAGTATCGAAAATCATATCCGGGCCCGCGATTCCATTGAGGTAGGCAAAACGGGCCACACAGCGGCTGCCGTTGCCGCACATCTCCACCTCGCCCCCATCCGCATTGAAAAACCGCCAGGAGAAATCACACCGGCTCGAGGGTTCCACGAAGATCACGCCGTCCGCACCGATCGATTCCCTCCGCCGGCAGACACGCTCCACCCATCGGCTCATGTCCTGCGGAGGAATCTTTCCGTCCCGGTTGTCGACCAGGATGAAATCGTTCCCGCTCCCGCTCATCTTCCAGAATGCGAGCTCCGCCATGACCTCAACCCTCGGCCCTGCCCGGGACCCGATCCGCCAGGAAATCCGGCACCCGCTCGCCTCGAATCAGGTCTTCGTAACCCTCTCGTTCACGAACGACCTCAAAGCCCTCTCCACATACCATCACCTCCGGAGGCCTGGGACGAGAGTTGTACACCGAGGCCATGGTGAATCCATAAGCTCCGGCGCTCATCACGGCCATGAGGTCGCCCGGGTTGAAGGCCTCCATCTCGCGATCCCTCGCCAGGAAGTCGCTGGACTCGCAGATCGGGCCCACCACATCGGCCCTGACCCGCTCTCGATCCTGCTTTCGCACGGGCTGGATCCCGTGGTAGGAGCCGTACAGGCTCGGGCGGAGCAAATCGTTCATGGCGGCATCCACGATGTAGAACGTCTTGGATTCCACGGTCTTGGTGTAGAGCACCCTGGTGACGAGAATGCCGGCATTCCCCACGATGACGCGGCCCGGCTCCAGCACCAGAACCATGTCCTTCATGTCCAGCTCGCTCCGCAGCGCTTCCGCGTACTCCCGGGGCTCCGGCGGGCTCTCCTGGTCGTATGTGATGCCCAGGCCACCGCCCAGATCCAGATAGCGGATGGAGAGGCCCCTGCCGGACAGCTGAACGATCAACTCCTTGAGCTTCCGAAGGGCCTCGACCACGGGGCTGATCTGGACCAGTTGACTGCCGATGTGGCAGGACACCCCGCAGACCTCCAGATGGTCCATGGAAGCCGCACGGGTGTACACATCCAGGGCCTGATCAAAGGGGATGCCGAACTTGTTCTCACGGAGCCCTGTGGAGATGTACGGATGGGTTTGAGGGTCGATGTCCGGATTCACCCGGATCGCCACCGGCGCCCGTTTTCCCAGACCGGCCGCCACCTCGTCGAGAAGGGCCATCTCCTGGGTCGACTCCAGTGCGAAGAGCATGATCCCGGAGCGAAGAGCATACGCCATTTCCTCGGCGGTCTTTCCCACCCCCGAGTAGACGATCTTTCCCGGATCCACGCCCGCGGCCAGGGCCCGGTAGAGCTCGCCCCCGCTCACGATGTCTGCGCCGCCCCCTTCCCCGGCAAAGAGCCGAATCACCGCCATACTGGAGTTGGACTTCAGGGAGAAACAGACCTGGTGCGGAATGCCGTCAAAGGCCCCGTCAAAGGCCCGAAAGTGCCTGAGCAGAGTCGCATGGGAGTACAGGTAGAAAGGGGTTCCCAACTCATCCACGATTCGGGAGACAGGAACCTCCTCTGCGTAAAGCTCTCCGTTGCTGTTGTACTGGAAGTGGTGCATGTTGAATCCCGAAAATTTTGTGTCCGAATTTCAGAAAAGGAACGCGCCGACGGCCATTTCCATCCGGCGGTTCCTTCCTCGTTGTACACGCCCTCGCCAGGGGCCTAGCTGCCCGGTGCGACCGCTTCGACCTTGGTGCGGTTGGAGGGCGGTCCCAGCTCCCCATCGGGGCCGATCAAGTGGACCTTGAAGAAGTACAGACTGTCCCGGACCTTGCCCGGCACCTTGCAGGAGAACCCGTCGGCGGTGATCACCTCCACACCGAACTCGTGGTACCCGTGATACCGGACCGGGCAGTCCTCGCATGGGGGTTCCGCGGGATCATAGGCCCCGTAGTACACCCGGCATCCCTGGACACGTTCCCGGGCTTCCGCCGGACTGGAGAGGCCTTCCACTGCACCGTGAAGGACGATGAAGTTCCCGTCCCAGTCCCCTGCCAGCGCCCGGACTGCCGCGGAAAACCCCTTCTGAGGAAGGGTCGGATCGCCCTTTTTACCACACCCCCCGGCCGCCAGCAGGCAGGCGGCCAGGATCCCCACTGCGAGAAAACGAATCGGTTTCACGCGGAAACCTCCTTCCTGGCCTCTTGGAGGCGTTGTTTCACCGTGGCAGGTGCGGTTCCACCTGCCAGCCGCCGCCGCGCCACGCATTGGACCGGGTCGAGCCAATCATAGACATCCTCTTCGATCCGGTTCGAGAATTGCTTCATCTCCTCCAGGGACAGGTCGCTCAGCTCCCGACCCAGGTCCAGGGCATGGAGCACCATTTTACCGGAGATCTCGTGGGCCTTTCGAAACGTCATGCCCCGGGTGACCAGGTAATCGGCCAGATCCGTGGCCGTGAGGTATCCGTGCTCCGTGGCGCTGCGCATGGCCTCCCCATCGAACGACAGGTTCCGGAGAAGCCTCGTAAAGACTTCCAGGCACATTTCCACGGTGTCCACCGTGTCGAACAGGGGTTCCTTATCCTCCTGCATATCCTTGTTGTAAGCCAGCGGGAGCCCCTTCATGGTGGTGAGGAGGGCCATGAGGTTTCCATACACCCTACCCGTCTTGCCTCGCACGAGCTCGGGCAGATCCGGGTTCTTCTTCTGGGGCATGATGCTGCTCCCCGTGCAGAACGCGTCCGGGAGACGGACGAATCCGAACTCCTGGCTGGACCACAGAATCATCTCTTCGCTGAAGCGGCTCAGGTGCATCATCAGGAGAGCGCAGGCGGAAATGAACTCGATCACGAAGTCCCGATCGCTCACGGCATCCATGCTGTTCAGGCTGATCCCGTCGAACCCGAGCTCCCGGGCGACCATGTCCCGGTCCAAATCGAACGTAGAACCCGCCAGGGCCGCGCTTCCAAGGGGCATGACGTTGACGCGGGCCCTCCCGTCACGAAGACGCTCCCGGTCCCGCTTGAGCATCTCGTAGTACGCCATCAGGTGATGGGCCAGCAGCACGGGCTGGGCGCGCTGGAGATGCGTATACCCGGGACACACGAGGTCCGCGTTTTGCTCGGCCAGGTCCACCAGGGCGACCTGCATCTCGCGAACCCGCTCGCTCACCCGCTCCGAGGTTTCACGAACGTACAAGCGGACGTCCAGGGCCACCTGATCGTTCCGGCTTCGAGCCGTGTGGAGTTTTCCCCCCAGAGGGCCGATCTTGGCCACCAGGAGCCTCTCCACCAGGGAGTGGATGTCCTCGGCCCCTTCGTCCTCGGCGTGCTCCCCGCGCTCCATCTCACGGCGGATCTCCGCCAGGGCCTCGACCATGCGGGCGCCCTCGTCTTCCGTCAGGATTCCCTGCTTGGCCAGCATGCGGCAGTGGGCCATGCTGCCCTCGATGTCCTGGGCAGCCAGGCGCCGGTCGAACCCGATGGAGGCGTTGAAGCGATCCAAGACCTCGTCCAGGCCCTCCTGGAAACGTCCGCCCCACACTTTATCATCCATGACAGAATTCCTTCAACCGGCAGGCGACGACGTCGCCCGCCCCGATCCTCGCCCTTGTCTTCTCGACGGCGCCCGGCCTAGGCCCGGCCGGAGAGCTTCGCGATCTTCAGGCGAAGGGCGTTCAATCGAATGAACCCTTCGGCATCCTGCTGGTTGTAGACCTCGTCCTCCTCGAAGGTGACGAAATCCGTATTGTAAAGCGAGCTCTCGGACTTCCGCCCCACCACAATCGCGTTTCCCTTGTACAGCTTGAGACGCACAACGCCGGTCACATCCTTCTGGGCCTCGTCCATGAGAGCCTGAAGCATCCGCATCTCCGGGGCGAACCAGTACCCGTAGTAGGCCGCTTCGGACCAGCGGGGGACCAGTCCATCCCGTATGTGCATGACCTCCCGATCCATGGTAATGGACTCCATGGCCTGGTGCGCGACCCGCAGGATCGTCCCGCCGGGGGTTTCATACACCCCTCTCGATTTCATCCCCACATACCGGTTCTCCACCAGATCGATCCTTCCCACACCGTGCCGGCCTCCTCGCTCGTTCATGTGGGTAAGGAGCTCTGCCGGGCTCATCTCCCGGCCGTCCACGGCCACGGGATTGCCTTCCCGAAAGTCGATCTCCAGATACTCGGGCCGGTCCGGGGCCTTCTCCGGCGACACGCTCATGACGAACATGTCCTCCGGCGGCTCCATCCAGGGATCCTCGAGGATCCCTCCCTCGAAACTGATGTGCAGCAGATTGGCATCGCTCGAGTAAGGTTTCTCCTTGGTCACTGGGACGGGGATGCCTTTTTCCCGCGCAAACCGGACCAGGTCCTCACGACCCTTGAAATCCCAGATCCGCCAGGGGGCAATGATGGTCAGGGTAGGATCCAGGGCCATGTACCCCATCTCGAACCGAACCTGGTCGTTTCCCTTTCCCGTTGCGCCGTGGCTCACGGCGTTGGCGCCGGTTCGATGGGCTGTTTCCACCTGCTGCCTGGAGATCAGCGGCCTTGCCAGGGAAGTCCCCAGAAGGTAGCCGGACTCGTACACCGCATTCGCCCGCAGGGCGGGCCACACGAAGTCCCGAACGAACTCCTCGCGAAGGTCCTCTACCACGGCCTCTTCCGCTCCTGTAGCCAGGGCCTTTTCCCGGACCGCGTCCATATCGTCGCCCTGCCCCAAATCCGCGGCATACGCGACCACCGGGCAGTCATAGGTCTCCTTGAGCCATGCCATGATCACGGAGGTGTCCAGACCCCCGGAGTAAGCCAGCACGATTTTTTCGATGTCCTTGCTCATTTCATTTTCACTCCGCTCGAGAAATATGAAAACCATTGACCTCTTGCCAAGACGCCAAGCCGCGAAGAAAATCCTCTGCATTTTCCTCTTTGCGGCTTTGCGGCTTTGCGAGAGAAAGGGTTTTTCCTTTAAACAGGACTGGAACGCTTCGCGGGCGCATGCGTGTCCTTCACGACTCCGCGAGCAACCACTCCAGCAGGGCCTGGTGCAGGTGGAGCTTGTTTTCCGCCTGGTCGAACACCACGCTGTGTGGGCCTTCCAGGACCTCCTCCGTGATCTCCTCACCGCGGTGGGCCGGAAGGCAGTGCATCACCAGCACGTCCGGCGCCGCTTCCGCCACCAGGGCGTCGTCCACGCAGAACCCCTGAAAAGCCCGCAGCCGCTCTTCCCTCTCGTTCTCCTGCCCCATGCTGGCCCACACGTCCGTATTGATCACATGGGCTCCCCGGGCCGCCTCCCCCGGTGACCCGGTTACCCGAATCCCGGATCCCGCCCGGCCGAGAACCGCCTCGCCGGGCTCATAGCCTGCCGGGCAGGCCAGGACCAGCTCAAAGCCCAGGAGGCTTGCGGCATTGATCCAGGAATGGGCCATATTGTTGCCGTCTCCGATCCAAGCCACCCGCACCCCTTCCAACGATCCCCGATTTTCCACGATGGTGACGAGATCGCTCAAAATCTGACAGGGGTGGTATTGATCCGTCAAGGCGTTGATCACCGGGATGGTGGCCCAGTGGGCCATCTCTTCCACCAGTTCCTGGGAGTAGGTCCGAATGGCCAGGCCGTCGAGGTACCGGGAAAGCACGCGGGCCGTATCCCGGATCGGTTCGTCCCGCGCGATCTGGGTATCCGCGCTCTGCAGGAACAGGGTCTGCCCGCCGCAGCGGTACATGGCCGTTTCAAAGGATACCCGGGTCCTTGTGGAGCTCTTGTCAAAAATGAGCCCGAGGACCCTGCCGTTCAGGTTCCCGGTGACACGCACCCCGGACCTTTTGATCTCCAGGGCCGTCCGGATGAGGACCCGAATCTCTTCCGGGGTCAAATCCCGCAAGCTCAGCAGATCTCGTTTCATACGGCTTCCACCGTTCAGAGCAGCCGCTTCACCGATCCCGGAGGACCGGGACGGAGGCAGCTCCCGAAACAGCGCTCCTTCCCGCTTCAGAATACGCACTCGAGCATGGAAAAGGACATGCGGCTATGCGATCCCGTCCGCCAGCACACGGTCCAGGCAGCCCACCATGAGGTCGACCTCCTCGCGCGTGACAATGAGCGGGGGAAGAAACCTCAAGACCCGATCCTGGGTGCAGTTGATGAGGAATCCCTCATTGCGGCAGGCCTCCACCACAGGCCCTGCCGGGACGTCCAGCTCCATGCCCAGGATCAGGCCCAGCCCCCGCACGTCCTTCACTCCGTGGTGACGTTCCTGTAGCCCTTTGAGTTGTTCCAGGAAATACATCCCTGTGTCCCGGGCATTCTCGATCCATCCGTCCTTCAGAAGACTCTCGAGCACCCCCTTGGCCACAGCGGTCACCAGCGGTGTCCCGCCGAAGGTGGTGGCGTGGCTTCCCGGAGGAAAGGCCGAATTGAGCCTTTCCGTGGAAAGCATGGCCCCGATGGGCAGACCGTTTCCGAGCGCCTTGGCCAGGGTCACGATGTCCGGGGAAATACCGAAGTGCTCGTGGGCGAAGAGCCGGCCGGTTCGTCCCATGCCCACCTGGACCTCATCCAGGACCAGAAGCACCCCGCGCTCGCGGCACAGCCGGGCCACCCCTTCGAGGTAGCCTTCCCCCGGGCAGACCACCCCTCCCTCGCCCTGAATCGGCTCGAGAATGACTGCGCAGGTATCGTCTTTCACGGCTTCCGAAAGTATCGAGAGGTCATTGAACGGGACGAACCGAAACCCTTCGAGCAGGGGATCGTAGCCCTTGCGCACCTTCTCCTGCCCGGTGGCTGCAAGCGTGGCCATGGTCCTGCCGTGAAACGAGTTCTCCATGCACACCATCACGTGGTGCCCGGGTCCGCGCGTCTCATAGGCATGACGCCGAGCCAGCTTGATGGCCGCCTCGTTCGCCTCGGCGCCGCTGTTGCAGAAAAACACGCGATCTGCAAAGGAGTGCTCCACCAGGAGACGGGCCAGCTCCACCTGGGGAACCGTGTAAAACAGATTGGAGACGTGGACGAGTGTCCTGGACTGCTCCTCCAGGATCCGTGTGACCAGCGGGGCGCTGTGCCCCAAGGCGCACACGGCGATCCCGCCCACGAAGTCCAGGTACGCCTTGCCCGTATCGTCCCAGACACGGCACCCCTCGCCGCGCACCAGGGTCAGGGGGCGCTTGCCGTACGTCTCGAAGAGGTAGTGGTCCGCCAGGTCGGCAGTGGTCTCCTTGATGTCGTTCATCCTTCTCCGCTTTCCGTTTTCTCGGAGGCCGGGCGTTCCGTTACGGAAACGATTTCCGTCCCGACCCCCGCCTTGGTAAAGATTTCCAGCAACAGGGTGTGCTCCTTTCGCCCGTCCAGGATGTGTGCCTTGCTCACACCCTCTTCCAGGGCGTCCAGGCAGCAGTTCACCTTGGGGATCATGCCCCCTTGAATCGTCCCCTCCCGCACCAGTCGCCGGGCTTCGTCCGCGCTGAGCGTGGAGATCAGGTCCCCCTGATCGTCGAGCACGCCCGCGGTGTCGGTGAGCAGGATGAGCTTCCGCGCCTCGAGCGATGCGGCGATGCGCCCGGCCACGATGTCCGCGTTGATGTTGTACGTCTCACCGTCCCGGCCCGCCCCCACCGGTGCGATCACCGGGATGAAACGCTCCATGAGGCCATGGAGCACGGTGCCGTCCACGGCCGTGATCTCGCCCACCATGCCCATGTCGATGATCTCGGGCGGCTGGTCTTCTCCCTTGTTCCGGACGTAGTGCATCTTCCTGGCCGTGATCAGTCCGCCATCCTTCCCGGAGAGCCCGACACACTTTCCGCCGTGGGTATTGATGAGGGACACGATCTCCTTGTTCACCTTCCCGACCAGGACCATTTCCACCACGTCCATGGTCTGCTTGTCCGTCACGCGCATCCCGTCGATGAACTCACTCTCGATGGACAGCCGGCGGAGCAGGTCCCCGATCTGGGGGCCACCGCCGTGCACCACCACGGGGTTCAGTCCCACGTACTTCATGAGGATCACATCCAGGGCGAAGTTGCGCTTCAGGTCCTCGTCCACCATGGCGTGGCCTCCGTACTTGACCACCACCGTGGCGTTGCTGAACCGCCGGATGAACGGCAAGGCCTCGATCAGGACCTTGGCACGATCCACGTCTTCGATGGATTCCATGGACATGACCCGTCCTCGCAACAATGATCAGGAGCCATCACCCCGTTGGGTCCAGTTTGGGGTTTTTCAGTTCCCTTTGACCCTTACCCCTTCAATCCTTTGAATCCTATAAAATGTATCGGCTCAGATTCTCGTCCTCGAGGATGTCCTCGAGCTTCTTTTTTACGTAGGCGCGGTCGATGACCACCTCGTCTTCTTCCAGATCCGGCGCGTCGAAGGACACCTCGTCCAGGAGCTTTTCCATGACTGTATGGAGCCTTCGCGCCCCGATGTTTTCCATCTGCTCGTTCACCCGGCTCGACATGGAGGCGATCTCCTCGATCGCATCCGGCCCGAAGCGAAGGTCGATCCCCTCGGTCTCGAGCAGGGCCCGGTACTGGGTGATCAATGCGTTTTTCGGTTCCTGCAGGATCCGGATGAAATCTTCCTTCGTCAGGGAGTCGAGCTCCACGCGGATAGGAAACCGTCCCTGGAGCTCTGGAAGGAGGTCCGAAGGCCGGCTCACGTTGAAGGCCCCTGCCGCGATGAACAGGATATGGTCCGTACGCACCATCCCGTACTTCGTGGTTACCGTGGAACCCTCCACAATGGGCAGCAGATCCCTCTGGACCCCCTCGCGGGACACATCCGGTCCGTGGCCCGCGTCCCCTGCGCTGACCTTGTCCAGCTCGTCCAGGAAGATGATCCCGTTCTGCTCCGTCATCTGGAGGGCTTCCTCGACCACCCTGTCCATGTCGATCAGCTTCTGGGCCTCCTCCTGAAAAAGGATCTCGCTTGCCTCCTTGACCTTCACCCGACGCCGCTTTTTTCGCTGCGGAAAGAGGTTCCCGAACACCTCTTTCATGTTGAACTCCATCTCCTCGAGACCGGCGTTCGAAAACACCTCGACCATGGGGATCTGCTGGTGCGAGACCTCGATCTCCACGTAACGGTTCTCGAGCTTTCCGTCGCGGAGCAGGCGCCGGAGCTTCTCACGGGTGGAATCCCCGTCGCTCCTTTCCGAGCGGACCACCTCCAGGGCCTTTTCCCTATCCCCCTCCTCGCTCTCGGCGATCTCCTGCTTCCGTTTGGGCAGGAGGATGTCCAGCAGCCGCTCCTCGGCCATTTCCCGGGCCTTGGGTTCGATCCGCGCCTGCTCGCCTTTTTTCGCCATGTTCACGGCCAGCTCGGTCAGGTCCCGAATGATGGACTCCACATCCCGACCCACGTACCCCACCTCGGTGAACTTGGTGGCCTCTACCTTGAGAAAGGGGGAGTGAGCCAGCCGGGCCAGGCGCCTTGCGATCTCAGTCTTGCCCACGCCTGTGGGCCCGATCATGATGATGTTCTTCGGTGCGATCTCGTCGCGGAGCTCCTTGGGGACCTGCTGGCGCCTCCAGCGGTTTCGGAGCGCGATCGCCACCGAACGCTTGGCCTCATCCTGGCCGATAATGTACGTGTCCAGCTCGGAAACGATCTGTGCCGGCTTGAGCATCTTTCCCAGACGCTCCTGGGTTTCTTCAGGCGATTCCATCAGGACCTCATCTCCCCAACTTCCTCGACGGCAATGACATCGTTGGTATACAAGCAGATGGAAGCCGCGATCTTCATGGCTTCCCGGGCGATGGCCGGGGCATCCATGGACGTGTGTGCGGCCAGGGCACACGCGGCGGCATACGCATAGGGTCCTCCCGAACCGATAGCGGCCACCTCCTCGTCGGGCTCGATCACATCGCCGGTCCCGGAAATCACCAGCGTGTGCTCCCGGTCCATAGCCAGAAGCAGGGCTTCCAGCCTTCTCAGCATCTTGTCCGTGCGCCACTCCTTGGCCAGGTCCACGGCGGCCCGGGTCAGGTTCCCGCTGAACTGCTCCAGCTTGCCTTCCAGCTTCTCGAACAGGGTAAACGCATCGGCCGAGGCCCCGGCGAACCCCACCAGGACCTGATCCTCGTACAGGAACCGGAGCTTCACCGCCTTGTGCTTCATCACGGTATCGCCGAGGGTGACCTGTCCGTCGCAGGCCATCACGGACCGCCCGTCCTTTCGGATACCGAGAATGGTCGTTCCATAAAATGTCCCGCGGTTACGTTCCATGGGAAAACCCCGTGTTCGGTTCCATCATAAGCCCCTTTGAAGCGTTCTAGGCCTCTGTCAGCGCCTGGGATGTGCCTTGTCGTAGACCTCCATAAGCCGGTCCAGGGTCACGTGCGTGTACTTCTGCGTGGTCGAGAGGCTCGCGTGCCCCAGAAGCTCCTGCACCGACCTCAGGTCCGCCCCCCCATCCAGGAGGTGTGTGGCGAATGTGTGCCGCAGGGCGTGCGGAGAGATGTCGGACGTGAGCCCGCAGGCCGTTGCGTACTTCTTGATCAACCGCGCGATGCTCCGGGTCGTGAGCCGCCCCCCCCGGTGGTTCAGGAATACCGGACCGTTCTCCTCGTCAGGCCAAGTCTTTTTCCGCATTCCCTGCACTGCGTCCAGGTATCTCCTCAGGGCACGAAGGGCCGTTCGCCCCACAGGCACCACACGCTGTCGATCTCCTTTTCCCACGGCTCGAACCAGGCGTTGCTCGAAATCCACATCCGTCAGATCAAGGCCGGCCAGTTCGCTTACGCGCAGGCCGCAGGAGTAAAGCATCTCCAGCATGGCCAGATCCCTCAGACCCAGCGGGCTCTCCTGATCCGGCCCTTCGAGCAGCCGGAACATGTCGTCCACAGGGAGGTAGGTGGGAATGGGTTTGCCCTGCTTCAACGTGGCCACATCCGCGGCCGGGTTGTCCCGGAGCAGGCCCCTTTTCTCCAGAAACCCGAAAAAAGACCGGACCGCCGAGAGCTTCCGTGCAATTGTGGTCCGCTTGTACCGGCCGTGCAGGTTCCCGAGGTATTCACGAAGGACCCGGTAGTCCGGATCGGAAACCGCCCCCTCTTTCCTCGCTTCCACAAACGCGCGAAACTGTTCCAGGTCCACCCGGTACCCCCGGACGGTATGACCGGAGTACCCCCTCTCGGATTCCAGATACGCGAGGAATCGAGCAATCTGCCCGGAAAGGTCCATGCTTCCGCTCGCAGGCTCGGAGTTTTACGTCCCTCCCTTGCGCTTGCCCTTTGCCACAAGGCCAGGGCCGCTTGAGAGTCAAAAAAGAGTAACAATACCACATTTCAACGGGTTGGCAATGAAAAAATCCCCGAATTTCGGATTCCGTTCTTGACTTCTCATTTCGTATTGGGCTAGGTAATATGGTTTTGCAATTCGCCAAAACAACCTCAGGGCGTGGGCGGCATCCCCGATTCGACTCTTCTTCGTCCTGCCCTGGGTGCCCCCGTGCATCCAGGGATCATGCCTTGAAGGAAACCCTGCAATGCCGCCGTGTGAAATCCGCCCCCGAGGCCCTGCGCCGTTTTCGGGGAGCACTTATCATGGAGAGGAATCCAGTATGGAAAGCAAAAGCGATCAATTGAGAAACATCGGTTTTGTGGGCCATGTAGGATGCGGCAAGACGTCCATCGCAGAGGCCATGCTCTTGAACGGGAAGGTCACGAATCGGCTCGGAAAGGTGGATGACGGGTCTTCCAACTTCGACTTCGAGCCCGAGGAAATCAAGCGAAAAATCACCTTGAGCACGGCCTTTCACCACTGCCCGTGGAAGAAGCGCGAAATCAACATCATCGACACCCCGGGCGACGACAACTTTCTCTCCGACACGAAATTCTCCTTGAAAGCGGCCGACGGCGTCGTGGTGGTGATCGACGCCACATCGGGCGTGAAAATCGGAACCGAGAAGACCTGGGGATTCGCCGACGATGAAGATCTGCCGCGCGTCATCTTCATCAATCGAATGGATCGCGAGCGCGCGGATTTCCAGGGGGTAGTGGATCAGATCAACAACGAGTTCGACAAAAAGGCAACCCCGGTATTTCTTCCCATCGGCGCGGAAGACGATTTCCGTGGCGTCGTGGACCTGATCAAAATGAAGGCGTACGTTTACGAGCGCGACGGTTCCGGCTCGCTCAAGGAGGAGGATCCGCCCGCAGACCTGGCCGATGCCGTCCAGGAAGCGCGTGAGACCATGATCGAGAACATCGTCGAGGCCAACGACGAGCTCATGGAGAAATATCTCGAAGGGGAGGAGATTTCCACGCAGGAGATTGAAGAGACCTTTATCCAGGGCGTAAAGACCGGTGTCGTCATCCCGATTCTCTGCGGCTCGGCCCTGCTCAACATGGGCGTGGACCGGCTCATGGACCTCCTGGTACTGGCCATGCCTTCCCCGCTGGAGCGCGGATCGTTCAAGGGCAAAAAACCCGGCACCGATGAGGAAATCGAACGGGAGGCGTCGCCGGATGCACCCTTCTCCGCGCTGGTATTCAAGACCGTGGCCGATCCCTTTGCCGGAAAACTGAACATCCTGCGGATCCTGTCGGGAACGCTCACTACGGATACGCCGCTTTACAACCCGAACAAAGAGGTCAAGGAAAAATTCAGCAACATCCTGATCCTGGAGGGGAAAAAGCAGAAATCCGTGGAAGAGGCCTCTGCGGGGGATATCGTGGCCTTTGCCAAGCTCAAGGAGACCGGAACGGGCGACACGCTCTGCCTGGAAAAGGAGCCTGTCGTCTATCCTTCCCCCGAACCCCTGCCGGCCGTGATCTCTTACGCCGTTGGCGCTAAGGTCCAGGGGACCGAGGACAAGCTCTTCAGCTCCCTGACCCGCATTGGTGAGGAAGACCCGACCCTTCGGCTGGAACGGGATGCCTCCACCGCCGAGATCATCCTCTCCGGCACCGGCCAAATTCATCTGGAGGCCGCGTGCGAAAAGGTGAATCGCAAGTTCGGCGTGGAGGTGGAGCTGAAGCCGGTCAAGGTCCCCTACCTCGAAACGATCAAGAAATCTGCACAAGGCGTTATTTACCGCCACAAAAAGCAATCCGGGGGGCGAGGCCAGTTTGCCGAGGTCCACTTCGACATCTCCCCGCTCGAAAGGGGATCCGGATTCGAGTTCGATGAAGCCCTCGTGGGCATGAACGTGCCTCGCAACTTCGTGCCGGCCGTGGAAAAGGGCATTCAGGAAACCCTCCCCCACGGTGTCCTGGCCGGGTACCCCGTGGTGGACGTGAAAGTCCGGTTCTTCGACGGCAAGAGCCACGACGTGGATTCCTCGGAGATGGCGTTCAAGATCGCCGCGAGCATGTGCTTCAAAAAGGGCGTCCAGGACGCAAACCCCGTGCTGCTCGAGCCGATCATGGGGCTGGAGGTGATCGTCCCGGAAGAGAGTATGGGCGACGTCATGGGAGATCTCAACGGTCGACGAGGCAGGGTGCTCGGCATGGAGGGGCAGGGCAAATACCAGGTCATCAAGGCTCAGGCCCCCATGGCCGAGGTGCTCAAGTATGCCCTCGATCTGAACCAGATGACCGGCGGCCGCGGTTCGTTCACCATGGCGCTCGACCACTACGAGGAACTCCCGGCCCAGCTCGCCGACAAAGTGATCGCGGAGACCAAGGAAGCCGCTGAATAGCAGGCCCCGAATTCGCCTCAGCCTGCTTTTGAGGACTTGACATCAGGCCCGGGTTCGCCTTTCGGCGGGCCCGTTTTTTTAACATCCGTGGCTGGAGGCGTAAAATTCGCTTCCAGCTGAAATTCTCTCAACGTCACGTGTCGATCGAAAGGGACAAAACCATGACCTTCGAGACCCCTTATCGAGCCGGCATCCTCACGGTGAGCGACCGGGGCTCCTCCGGAGACCGGAAGGACGAGAGCGGGGAGGCGGCCCGGGCAATGCTCGAGGAAGCAGGGTTCCCCGTGGCGTGCATGGAGATCGTCCCTGACGAGGTGGAGCGCATTCAGGCCGTGCTTCGGCAATGGGCGGATCAGGACGGCCTTGCGCTGATCGTGACCTCCGGCGGAACCGGCCTCAGCCCCAGGGATGTCACGCCCCAGGCGACCCGGGACATCCTGGACTACGAAATCCCGGGCATGGCCGAGGCCATGCGGGCCGCCAGTCTCGCCAAAACGCCCCACGCCATGCTATCGCGGGCGCTGGCCGGGGTCCGGGGCGCAAGCCTGATCCTCAACCTCCCCGGAAGCCCTAAGGCGGTCCGGGAGAATCTCGCCACGGTCCTTCCCGCTCTTCGCCACGGCCTGGACAAGCTCTTCGGAGATCCCTCAGACTGTGCGAGCTGATCCCCTGCCGCACGATTCGCCTCATTTTGGAAAACGCCGAGCCACCTCCGCATCGGCCGTCCACAGACGCAGCCGCCCCGGCGTACGAAGACCCTGCCCCATTCTGTTTAGGTTCTGTGTTGAAATCCCTTTTCCGATATGCTAAAAGCCTCTGACCCGGTTGATTTCACCGGGGAAATCTCACCACTTGGTTTTCCAGAACAATCCAGGACCGTCTATTAGAAACAAAAAGGAGGAGGCAGTGATGAAAAAGGCTCTTTGGTGTGTGGCCCTGTGTGCAGCGATGGCCATGGTCTTGACGCCCGGTGCGTGGGCGGCGGGCAAGGCGATCAAAATCGGTATCAATGCGCCCCTGACCGGGGACATCCCCAAGGTGGGCGAGGGCACCAAGTACGCCGCCCAGATGTGGCTGGAGGACGTCAAGGCCGCCGGCGGACTGGATGTTGGCGGAACCAAGGTCCCAGTCGAGCTGGTCATCGAGGATAACGAGGCCAAGGCTGAGTCCGCGGTCAAGGCGAACACCAAGATGATCACCGAGGACGAGGTCCTGGTCATCGTGGGTCCCCAGTCGTCCAAGCAGGCCGTTCCCGCGGGCGGTGTGGCGGACAACTACAAGACTCCCATGATCACCCCCTGGTCCACGAACCCGGACAGCACCAAGGACCGCCCCTTCGTGTTCCGCGGCTGCTTCCTCGACCCCTTCCAGGGGCCGGTGCTGGCCAACTTCATCACCGAGGAGTTCGGGTACACCAAGGCCGCGGTCCTCTACGACGTGGCCAGCGACTACCCCAAGGGCCTGGCCGAATTCTTTAAGGAGGCCTGGGAAAAGGTCCACGGAGAAGGATCCGTGGTCGCCTTTGAGAGCTTCACCACGAAAGACGCTGACTTCAGCTCCCAGCTCACCAAGATCCTCCAGTCCGGAGCGGAAGTCCTCTTCACCCCCCAGTACTACAACGAGGTGGCCCTGATCGTGCAACAGGCCCACGAGCTGGGATGGGACAAGCCCATTGTGGGAAGCGACAGCTGGGGTTCCGCCGAGACGGTGGAGCTCTGCGGCCCGGACTGCTACGGCCTCTTCTTTAGCACCCACTACGCCGCGGCCGGCGCCAAGGGCGCCACCAAGGCCTTCATCGACCGTTACGAGAAGAAGTACGGGTACGTGCCGGACGACGTGGCCGCCCTTACCTGGGATGCGCTCCGCATCGTGCAGCAGGCCATCGAGGACTGCGGCAAGCTGACCGGCGACATTGAAAAGGACCGCCAGGCCGTGCGTGACGCCATGGCCAAGGTCAAGGAGTTCGAGGGCATTACCGGGAACATGACCTTCACCGAAGAGGGCGATCCGATCAAGTGCGCAGTCATCGTGAAAATCAGCGACAAGGGCGAGTACGAGTTCTACAAATCGGTCTGCCCCTAGTCGAAATGCGGGCAGGGAGCGCCCGGTGCCTCCTGCTCTAATCCCATGAAACCACCAACCCGCGGACGCCGGGACTCGCTGAAAGGATAAGGCGGGCCGGGGCGCAGCCCCGGGCCCGCCTTATCGAACGTACAAGGAGTCGGCCCGATGCAATTCTTCCTGCAAAACCTGGTCAACGCCCTGCAGTGGGGGAGTTTTTACGCCCTGATCGCCCTGGGATACTCCATGGTCTACAGCATTATGATGCTGTTCAACTTCGCCCACGGAGACATCTTCATGGTGGGTGCGTACATCGGGTTCGGCGTGGCAACGGGTCTCGTGGCCCTGGCCTCCCTTGGCGCCATTTCCGTGCCCGGCTGGGTCATTCTGGTGCTGACCATCCTCATCTCCATGGTCCTCACCTCGTTCCTGGGCATGATCGTGGAACGGGTTGGGTACCGGCCGCTCCGCGGGGCCCCCCGGGCCTCGGCCGCCATCACGGGCCTGATGATCGGGATCATCCTGGAGACCAGCAACCTGGCCCTCATGGGAGCCCAACGCGTCCGCTTTCCTTACCTGATCAAGGGGCACACGTATAACCTGGGCGGCGTGTTCGTCACCAACAAGAAGATTATGATCGTCGTGGTCTCCGTAGCGCTCATGCTGGCCCTCCACCAGTTCATCAAGCGGACCCGGTGGGGCATGGCCATGCGGGCCATGGCCTTCGACTACGTGGTGGTACCCCTCATGGGCGTATCCATCAATAAAATCGCGGCCATGACCTTTGCCATCGGATCAGCCCTGGCAGCAGTGGCGGGAATTCTTTTCGGCGTAGCTTACCCCGTGCTTGACCCTTACATGGGCATCGTCTTCGGCTGGAAGGCCTTCGTGGCCGCCATTCTCGGAGGCAGGGGATCCATCATGGGCGCCACCCTCGCCGGGTTCCTGCTCGGATTCATTGAAATCTTCGTGGCGATGGTCTTCCCTTCGACGCTTCGAGACCTCATCGCCTACTCGATCATCCTGATCATTCTCGTCTTCAGACCCCACGGGTTCTTTGGAGAACCTTACAGCGCGAAGCTCCGGCTTTAACGCACCGGGCCCGAAGGCATTGAACGGGCGGTACCCGTTTCGGGGCCGCCGGCCATACCGACAAGGACGAGGGGGAATGATGTCACAAGCAACCGGCACCGTGCCCGAAAACAGCCCCACGGGCGTGATCGGCAGGCTCCGCAGATTCTTTTCCGGGGTTCCCGTCCTGGCCTGGCTTCTCGGGGCCCTGCTCGCCGTGTTCCTGGAACGCATCTGGGGCACTCCGCTGGCAACGGCCATAGGGCTGCCCAAGGTCCCCATGCTCTTCGGCTGCGTCATTGCGCTGAGCAAGCCCCTCCTGATTCCCTCGGCCGCGGCCTACGTCTTCCTGATCTATGTGCTCCCCATCGCTGTGGTGGCCCGGCTTGCCGGCGCAACCGCGAATCGAACGGCGGATGCCCTCATTCGCATGCCCATCCTGACCACCGTCCTCGTCCACCTGGGCGTCCTGTTCATCATTCTCCACGTCTGGTCCGACATCAGCGCCTACCGGGTCCTCACGCTCAAGCTCACCTTGATCGCCGTCATCGTGACCCTCAGCCTGAACCTCATCAACGGCTACCAGGGGGAGTTCTCCTGCTCCCACCCGGGATTCATGGCCCTGGGGGCCTATGGGGCTTCGGTCTTCAGCCTGGTTTTCTTTGTGGAGGACAAGATCTTCGGAGCGCCCCTCCTGCCCGAGTGGCTGGGGCCCTTTCTCTTTCCCGTGGGCCTGATTCTGGGGGGCCTGCTCGCATCGCTCGGGGCCCTCGTCATTGCCATCCCGTCCTTTCGAACACGCGGGGACTACCTGGCCATCATCTCCCTCGCCTTCCTCTTCATCGTCAAGAGCCTGATCGAGAACCTGGAGATCGTGGGCGGCCCCCGCGGGCTCGGGAGCCAGCCCGACTGGGCCAATCTCCCCACCGTCTTCGTGTGGACGGTCCTGGCCCTCTGGATGATCAACAACTTTGTCCGCTCCACCCTGGGGAAGGCCGTCAATGCCGTACGGGACGACGAGGAGGCGGCCGAGGCCATGACCGTGAACACCCGGCGCACCAAGATGGTGAACTTCATGTTCGCCGCCTTCTGGGCCGGCGTGGCCGGAGGCCTCTTCGCCCACGTGCTCCGGTACGTGAACCCGGCCACCTTCGGCATTCAGAAACTGGCCGAGGTCCTGGCCATGGTCTACCTGGGGGGACTGAACTCCGTGATCGGATCCGTGGTGGGCGCCGTGAGCCTGAGCGTGCTCAGCGAGGCCCTGCGCCCCCTGGAGATCTTCAAGTGGATCATCATTCCCCTCCTGCTCATCTTGGTCATGATCTACCGGCCCACGGGCCTGATCGCCTTTCGCGAGTTCGACGTGCGAAAGATCCTGAGCCCCAGACGAAAACCGGAACGAGAGGTGTAGCATGCCGCTGCTCGAGGTCAAAGATATGACCCACTTCTTCGGTGGGTTGCGCGCCGTCCACAACTACAACCTGTCCGTCGAGCCGGGCGATGTGCGCGGTCTCATCGGGCCCAACGGCGCCGGAAAGACGACGATCTTCAACCTCATCACGGGAATTCACCACCCTACCGAAGGGCGCGTCGAGCTGGCCGGTGAGAACCTGGTGGGTCTCTTTCCCCACCAAATCGCCGCCCGGGGGCTCGGTCGGACCTTTCAGAACCTCCAGCTCTGGCGGCACATGACCGTGCTCGAGCACGTGAAAATGGCCCGCTACTCCAAGCTTCAGTACGGTCTGGTCGGGGCCTTCTTCGGCACGGGAGCGCGGCACCGTGAAGAGGACGAGATCCAGGAAAAGGCCATGGGCCTCCTCCGAATGATGAAGGTGGACCATCTCGCCGGGCAAAACGTGCTCAACCTGCCTTACGGGGCCCAGCGGCGGGTGGAGATGGCCCGGGCCCTGGCCATCGAACCCAAGGTCCTCTTCCTGGACGAACCCACCGCGGGCATGAACCCGGAGGAACTCAAGCAGATGATGGGGATCATACGCCAGGTGCACGAGGAGGTCGGGCTGGCCATCTTTCTCATCGAGCACCGCCTCAAAATGGTCATGGAGCTCTGCGAGCATATCCAGACGCTGGTCTTCGGGGAGGTGATCGCCGAGGGAACGCCCAAGGAGATCCAGAACAACCCCAAGGTCATCGACGCCTACCTGGGAAAGGAGGCCGTGGAATAATGCTGCTCTCGGTGGAGAACCTTCACGTTTCCTACGGCCGCATCAAGGCCCTTCAGGGAATCGACTTTGACATCGACGAGAGGGAGATCGTGACCATCATCGGCGCGAACGGCGCCGGTAAAAGCACCACGCTGCGGGCGGTTTCCCGTCTGATCCCGGTGGAGCAGGGCACGCGTATGACCTTTCGAGGGGAGGACCTTCTCAAGTACTCGGCGGACAAGGTGGTCAGCAAGCTCGGGCTTAGCCACGTGCCCGAGGGAAGGCGCCTCTTCGGGAACCTGACCGTGCTCGAGAACCTTCAGCTCGCTACCTTCTCCCGAAGGGACACCGACCAGATCGAGAAAGACATCGAGCAGGTCTTCACCATCTTCGAGCGCCTGCGCGAGCGCTCCTCTCAGAAGGCCGGAACCCTGAGCGGTGGCGAGCAGCAGATGCTCGCCATCGGCCGGGCCTTCATGAGCGGGCGGCAGTTCATGATCCTGGACGAGCCCTCCATGGGACTGGCACCGCTCCTCATGATGAGCGTGTTCGAAGCGCTCAAGGAAATCAACGAAGAGGGGACCACGATTCTGCTGGTGGAGCAGAACGCGCGACTCGCCCTCCAGTTCGCCAGCCGCGGGTATGTGCTGGAAAACGGAAATCTCGTGCTCCAAGGGGACTCCAAGGATCTCCTGAACGACCCGGACGTGAAAAAAGCCTACCTCGGTGGCTGAATCCGCATTCCCTTATTTGCCCGCCACTATTCGAAAACCCTTTTCCTTCATTCCATAAAGGAGCTGACAATGCCTCCCAAACAATGGTCCGAGCCGCCGTCCATGCAGATCGAACCCAAAACCCCTCTCACGGCCTCCATGCAGACCAGCAGGGGGACCATTGAACTCGAGCTCTATCCCGAGCACGCGCCCAAGACCGTGAACAACTTCGTCTTCCTGGCCCGGGAAGGCTTCTACGACGGGGTCTCCTTCCACCGCGTCATCCCCGACTTCGTCATCCAGGGCGGAGACCCCACGGGAACGGGAAGCGGCGGCCCCGGCTACCAGTTCGAGGACGAGACCACGGGCAATCCCCTGATCCATGAGACGGGTTCCCTGTCCATGGCCAATGCGGGGCCGAACACGAATGGGAGCCAGTTTTTCATCACCCATTCGCCCCAGCCTCACCTGGACGGGAAGCACACCGTGTTCGGGAAAGTGGTTCAGGGGCAGGACGTGGTGAATGCCATTCAGCAGGGGGACCGGATTGAGCGGCTGACCATCAAGTCCTGATCATCAGACGCCTTGGGAGTGCTTCAGGTTTCGGGATGGACGGAAGGGGCATCCTGCGTCAGGACCGCCTCCAGGGCAAGCACGCACTCAGCGTCCCACTTGGTCCCGGCATTTTTCTTGAGCACGGAGAGGGCCTTCTCCACGGTCATCCCCTTCTGATAGGGACGATCCGTGGTCATGGCGTCAAAACCGTCCGCAACGGCCAGGAGGCGGGCCCCCGCGGGGATCTCCTCCCCGCTCAGGCGACGGGGGTATCCCTTGCCGTCGGGCCGTTCGTGATGGCAGCGCACGTAGTCCAGAGCAGGTCCCAGAAAATCCAGGTCCTTCAGGATCTCTGCACCGGTTTCGGGGTGCCGGACAATCTCCTTCACCACGTCCGGCGGATTCCGCGTGCCGTGGTCCTGAAACAGACGATCGGAAAATCCGATCTTTCCGATGTCGTGAAGGGCGCCTGCGATCCGCACGAACTCCGCCTCTTCCTCACCAAACCCCAGGTGCAGGGCCATACGATGGGCCAGGTCTCCCACGCGCGCGGCGTGCCCTTCGGTGTACGTGTCCCGGGCGGCCAGGGCATTGGCCATGGCCGAAACCGTGCTCACGGTGTTCCGCTTGATCGTCTCATTCAGATCGCGCAGCTCGTCGATGAGGGTTTCCAGGCGATACTCCCTGGCCTCCACCTTGACCATCATCATGGCCATGGCTTCGGCGATGACCCGGACGGTGTCCGGCTGACCTTCCGCGGTCAGGGGCATGATGTCGTTGGAGTAGTTCCCCCGGGCGATCTCCTCGATGACCTCGATCAGCCGTTGCAGGCCTTCTTCCTTCATTGCCGTCCTCACTCCCTCATGAGCGTCCGAAGCACGTCCTCCTTTCCGATGACACCCACCAGCTCATCCCCTTCCACCACCGGAATCGTGTGAAACTTCCTGTCCACCATGAGAGACGCGACTTCGGCGAGGTCCGTGTCCGGGTCCACCGTGACGGGATCGGGCGTCATGGCATCGGCCACGCGGGTAGCCGTGATCTTCTGGACCTCCCGGTCCAGGCTCTTCATGGAGCCCAGGGGAATCAGGCCGTCCAGGAGGGTGAACACCGTGGGAATGGGGAACTTTTTCTGCTGGGTGATCAGATCACTCTGGCAAAGGATGCCCACCAGAGTCCCTCCCCGATCCACCACGGGAATTCCGTTGATTCGTTTGTCCAGGAGCAGCCGGGCCGCCTCGGCAATCTCGGTTTCCGGAGACACGGTAACGGGCTCCCGGGTCATGACCTCACGCACTTTCAGCATCATCGTACCTCCTCGATCTATTCCCCCTTTCGAATCCAGGCCTCGAGTGCGGGCTGCTCCTCGGACCTCCAATCGGGAGACAGGCGAAGTCGAATGAATTGGGAAAAAAGCTCCTGGACCACGGCGATGGGCTGCTCGATGAGAAACATCCGCTCGTAGAACAGACCGTCGGGATCCTCCCCCACGTCCTGCATCACGCGAGGCGTCTTGAGCGAGTGAACGTCGAGCCAGGCCGCATCCAGGGTGAAGGACCACTCGTCGTCGCCCTTGAGCATTCGAATATCGGCTTTGGTGATCTTCTTGTTCCTGGTGAGCGCAAAGCGAGCCTCGCGAAGGCGGGATCCGGCTCCCTTGCACGTCACCTCGCTGCCCCGCTCTTCCCCGTCGCCTTCCAGGGCCACCTTCCCTTCGAACCAGAGCTCCACCGCCCCGATCTCTCCCAGGTCAAAAACCCCTTCCTGCTTCTCGCTGCAGTACCAGAGCCACACGAGGAACTCGCGGCCCAGAAACTCGGTCCGTTTCACCCGTTCCATCAGGCTCATGGCGTCTCCTCTCCCGCGAGCAGGACCGGTTGGGCCTCGTCGAGAATCGCCGGATCCATTCCCTGGTCCTGCAGCGATTGGTACGCCAGGGCATAGGGGTAGAGGGATGTGAGCCGAAACTCGAACGTGTTGAAGAAAAGCTCGCTGAACGCATCGCAGATACGGGGGGTCGTTGATCCGAAAAGCACCACTCCGCCCTGAAGGTCCCACGCCATGTCGTAGATGGAGGTTCGGGGAAGCACCCTTCGCAGGAGCTGGCCGCGGACCCGCTCCCGGATCTCCTCCCGACGCTTCTTGTTCAGGAAATCCAGACCTTCGAGGGACTTCACTTCCTCCTCGGCCTCCCGGCAGTACTGGCGGAGGGCCCTGGCCGGCACACTCCGGACGTCCACCCGCAGCGACAGGGCCAGGTAGGGTTCCTTGAACATCTCGTCCCCGTAAAACCCCACCTGAAGCTCATCCAGAATGTTCACCCAGCCCATGGTCCTTTCCTGGTCCGAGTCCTCCTCCAGCTTTCGAAACGCATACCTGGAAATACGGTCCCTGACCGTCTCCCGAAAGTCCTCCGGCAGGTCGCCGGCGACCTGAAAGCGGGTGCACGTGACCGATCCCCTCAAGAAACCCATTCCCATCCTCCCAAGAAACGATCCCCTTTTGCCTCTGCGTCGGCAAAAGGGGATTCGTCGAGGACGGTTGCCCGTCCCCCAGCACCTTACATCACATCCTTGTCGCTTTCTTCCACCGCCCGGTCGATCTCCTTCTGGAGCTCGCTCGGCAGACCCGGGATATCCACGCTCAGGAACCCGCGCACGATGGTGGCCGTGGCCTCATCCTCGCTCAAACCCCGGGCCATGAGGTAGGTGATCTCTTCCTGGGCGATCTTTCCCACCGCGGCCTCATGGCTCATCTCCACGCCGTCCACATGGCCTTCCAGCTCGGGAATGGCATGAATGACGCCGCCGTTCAAGAGCAGGCCCCTGCACTCCAGGTGGGCCTTGATCTCGGGTTCCTTCCCCACCAGGTGACCTCGGGCCATCACGTTGCCCCCGTTGCTGATCACCCGGCTGATGATCTCGGCGCGATTCCCGGGATGCTCCAGGAAGATCCGTCCTCCCATGTCGTACTGGGACCCGGGACTTCCCACCACGATGCTGTAGAATCGGGCCACGGCATCCGGCCCGTTCAGGTAGGTCGTGGGGTACATCTGAAGGGAACGGACCGGCTTCATGCAGATGTAGTTGTTCAGGAAGAGCCCACCCTCCTCCACCCGGGCCACGGATCGCGGCCGGACGGCCATGTCCTCGGCCCAGTTGTGGATCATGGTAAAGGAAAGCTTGGCGTTTTTCTTGACGAAAAACTCGGAAATTCCCACGTGGAGACCGCGGCGCATGTGGGGGGCCGTGGCACAACCCGTGATGATGTGGAGCTCCGCATCCTCCTCCGCGATGATGATGTTGTGCACGTTCTGCTGGAGCCCTTCCTTTTCCAGGTACATGCAGGCCTGGATGGGGTAGACCGACTTGCTCCCCGGCAGCGCCCGAATCACGTAGCCGTCATGGAGATCCAGCATGGCCGCAGCCGTATACTTGTCCGCATCCACAGTGGCCAGCCGCCAGTAGTACTCCTCGATCCAGTCGTACTCCTCCAGGGCCTTGCGAATGGGAATGACCTCCACCCCTTCCTGTGCGGTCTGGCAGTGCACCACCGAGGTGTCCTTCTGGAAAAAGGTCCCGCCCCGCTCCTTACGGTTCACATCCATGCCCGCCATGAGAAGGGTGTTCTGATCCGCCATGGGCAGTGCGCAAAGGTCTTCTTCTGCCAGGTAGTCGTGGGGGACAGGGGCCGGGTCGAACTCCTTCAGATCTATGTCGGGCCCGATGGCCGCCACCTTATCCTTTGCCTTTTCCGCCTTTTCCTTCAGTTGGTCTCTGCGATGCATCGCACACACTCCCCGTATCCTGTCTCCCCTACGCAGCGCAGGATCTCTCTCGGATTGCTGATACAGCTTAATCGACCGTTGTACAGGACCTGTCCCTTGTCTGCGGTGAAGTAGTCGAGAATATGCCCGGTGTGGGTAATGATCAGACCCATCTTGGTCCGCTCGAGCTTCTTTTGCATCTTGCTCTTTTCGCCGTTGGCGTGGAGGTCCTTCTGGAGCAGCGTGGCGATGGTCTTTCCCACGAGCTGGATGTTTTCCATGTCCACACCGGATTCAGGCTCATCAAAGAGCATGAGGTCCGGATCCTGGGCCATGAGCTGCAGAAGCTCGGAACGTTTGATCTCCCCCCCGGAGAACCCGGCGTTCACGTCCCGATCCAGGAAGTCCTCGAAGTTCACCTTTCGGGCCAGGTTGCCCTCGTCCACCTCCCGGGACCCGGCGCATAGGCGAACGAGCTGGCGTGTCTTGAGGCCGTTGATCGTCGGCGGTCGCTGATAGGACATGCCGATGCCCATTTGGGCGCGCTCGTGAATCGGGAGACGCGTAATGTCCTTCCCCTTGAACTCGATCTTCCCGCCGACGACCCTGTACTGGGGGTAGCCCATGATCGTCATGAGGAGCGAGGTCTTTCCGGACCCGTTGGGTCCGAACAGGACATGCGTCTCTCCCGGTTGAATCTCGAGATCGATGTGCTCGAGGATGATCTTGTCCTGGAGCTCCACCCTGAGGTCTTCAATGATCAGCATGATCCCTCTCCTTCCTGAATGCCTGCCCGGCCCTACGGCTGTTTTCCCGCAGGCTTGACCCCCACGGCGAGGCGGGAGACCTTCCGGGGCTCCAAAGAGGCAACACCTATTTTGCGACCGCTTCCTGCGGCCTTTTCAATCATGAAATTGTTTATATTACACTATAAAGCTTCGAATGGAAAAGGCAAGGAAAGGACTCGCTCCGTTATTTCAGATACGGGGCCCATTGTTCGGCCGTTCGCCGAATGTATTCGGGCGGCAGGTCCGTTGCAATGCGGTTGTGTCCCGGGAGCAGGGTCTCCACACGCAGCTCCGCAAGGCGCATGAGAGAATGCTTCAGCTCCGCCCCGTCCGCGCCATGCAGATCAAATCGGCCGATCGCGTAATCCGCGTAGATCACGTCTCCGGGGATCAGGATGCCTCGATCGGCATCGTAGAGCGCGATGCCCCCTGCCGAGTGGCCGGGAATGTGAAGGACCTCCCAGGTCACGCCGCCGAGCTCGAGCGACTCCCCGCCGTGCAGTTTGCGGTCCACGGAAAACGTGAAAACGCCGGGCTTCAGGCCGTACTGGGCCTGGCACATGCTTCGGAACATCTCCATTCCGTACACCGCCCGCTCATCCCCCGACTCCAGGGGTTCGGCTTCGGCCGCGTGGACCCAGAGCTCGGCATGGGGAAGGTGCTCCATCAACTCCGGAAGACAGCCGATGTGGTCCAGGTGCGTGTGGGTCATGATGATCCGGCGCACCTCTTTCAGGGAAACACCGATCCGCTTGAGGGATTCGATCTTGTACGCTCCCTTTCCCATGAGCCCGGCGTCCACCACGCTCACATCGCCGCCCGAAGGCTCCCCCAGGACGTAGACGTGGGCGTCAGGAATCATATCGTCCTGCCCGCGTATGAAATGGATATCCTTGGCTACTTCGGTCATGGAAAACTCCTTCCACGTCGTTTCCGGGGCCGGGTGAAACGGAAATTCCATCCGATTTCCCGGCCTTTCTCTCCCCTGTGATTCCACACTAGACGATCCACCGACCCGGTTCAAGGAAAGAATCATGGAGTCGCAAAAGGCCCGGGACCACCTATTATCTCCTTTAATTTCATTGAGTTAATGAGTATCTAGCTGTGGGAGAACGGGTTTTGCAAGACCGTCCATTGAACGGATTCATCGCACACTGCCTGAGACCTGGAGATTTGCCTTAACCGCTTCCAATGGTGTAATGCGCAGCCAACTGCGGGCGAACGGGTTTTGCGAGACCGCAAAAAAACACCAAAAAAGGAGAGGAAGGAAAGAGAAGAAGCCGATTCGGCAGGCACCGGAACCCGTATGGATAGATTCCGGTGCAGAAAAGAAAAAAGGGA